>DATNMN010000253.1:0-18296 GCA_035602295.1 Candidatus Dormiibacterota bacterium
GGACCCACGAGGGCCCTCGCTCCTTCTATTTCAGTCGGAGTGGTTGCCGTTTTGATTGTTGTCGGACGGCTGCCTGGCCTTGAAGACATGGCCGAGGTCGTTGACCGACGCGTCCCGGGTGCCCAGCGGAGCGAGCCCGAAGCGGTGCTCGATCGTCGCGAGGATCGAGGTCGTGTCGTAATGCGTGCTGTCGACGACGAAGTCGCTGCGAAGGTGCGGGGCGATGACCAGGGCCGGGACGCGGGTTCCGGGTCCCCAAACGTCGTGCGCGCCGGGAGCGCCGCCCTGTCCGGGAGGAGCGACGTGGTCCCACTGGCCGCCGAACTCGTCGTAGGTCACGACGACCATGGTGTTCTTGGCGCAGGCGCTGTCCTGGATCGAGCTGAGCAGCTTGACCAGGTGGCCGCTGCCCGCGGTCTCGCTCGTGTATCCGGGGTGCTCGTTCTCGAGCCCGATCGGCTTGACGAAGCTGACGGATGGGAGATTGCATTTCTCGTCGGACGCGTTGGCCAGGCCGAAGAAGGCCTGCTCGTCCTGGAGGTGGCTACGGCCCGGGCCATTCTCGGCGTAGTTGGCGAAGTAGTTGAAGGGCTGGTGGTGGAACTGGAAGACCTTGTTAGGGCAATACCACCTGGTCCCGTTCGTGCCGTTCAAGCTAGACGCCGGGTCGCTGCATTGTCCGGAGATTGTGCCGTTGGTCCAACCAGGGCCGGTGCTGTTGCCGGCGGCGTTGTCCCAGCCGCCTGAGTACCAGGCCCAGCTGACGCCCGCTTTGGTCAGCTCGTCGCCTATGTTCGGTCCCGTCTGGAGCGGGAGCTTAAACGCGGTCGGCGAGGGGGCCGCGGTCGGCTGCGAAAACGGCTGAATGGTGTTAACCGCGTAGTCACCGCAGACCCGGTTGGGGTTGGTGGTCGCGAGTCCGCAAGCCTGGGTGATCGCCCTGTCCAGCACCGGCGTGGTGGCGTGGTAGAGCGGGTAGGTCGGAAAGGTGTTGGGCATGCCATTTGTGTCGAGGATCGAGTGCTGGTTCGCCGGTGCGCCCGGGAAGGATGGCGTGCGGGCCGCGATCAGCCACTGGTGGTTGAGGAACGATCCGCCGAACGCGGACTGGAAGAAGGCGTCGGCGATCGCGTAGCTCGGGTGGTCTTCGCCGTGCAGGTACTGGTAGATCGGGAGGGCTGTCGTGTCGTAGTAGCCCATCGTCAGGCCGACGGCGTCGCTACCGGTGACGTAGAGGTTCTGGTGTCCGTTATTGAGCTGGTACTGCTCCTGGTAGTAGCGGTGCACGATGTCCTCGGTGCAGCCGCCGGGCAGGTTGGTCGAGGCGGGAAGCGTGCCGTGCAGGTAGAACGCGCCCGGCTGCGGGCAGGTCTGCGCGCTAGCCGGCAGGTAAGCCTCGATGCTGAACGGCAGGTTCTGAAAGTGGCTGGTGATTGCGTTGGCCGTGTCGGTGCAGGTGACCGACAGAGGGGGCGACGCGAGGTTCACGTCATTCTGTTTGAGACAGCCGTAGGCGCTCGTTCCGCCCTGCACGAGCTGCGTCGTGTGAGCGGTGGTGGCGCTGCTCAGGCCGTTGACGCCCGGCCATCCGCCGTAGAGGTTGTCGAAGCTGTGATTCTCCTCGTAGATGACGACGATGTGCTTGATGCTGCGCAGCGAATTGTCCGATCCGGCGCTGGCTTGCAACGCGGTGAGCGCGGGCCCTGCGGCCATCACGGTGACCGCGCTGACGGCGAACGCGAGTGTTCGTCTGAGCGAATGGGGCATGAGCGGCGTCCTCCCTAGTTGAACCCGTGTCCCTGCACGCGAAAGCGGCTCAGCGATATTAGTTCGACCGGGGAAAAACGCAAGCGAAGGGATGGTTATGGTTCTGCTCTGTGACCATCGCGGCTGACCTCGAGAAGCTGATCTGCGAGCTGGTGGCGATCGAGTCGGTGAACCCGGACCTGGTCGCCGGCGGGTCGGGCGAGTCGCGGATCGCCGCGTTCGTGGCGGGGTGGCTGGAGGCGGCCGGATTGGCTGTTTCGGTGGTCGAGCCGATGCCGGGCCGGCCTTCGGTGGTGGGGGTGCTTGCTGGATCCGGCGGCGGAGCCTCGCTGATGCTGAACGCGCACATGGACACGGTCGGCGCGGGCGGGATGACCGCGCCGTTCGCTCCTTCTGTTTCTGGGGGTCGCGTTTACGGTCGGGGCGCGTACGACATGAAGGCTTCGCTGGCGGCGTGCATGATCACGGCCCGGGAGGCTCGACGACTCGGGTTGCGGGGCGACCTGATCGTGACCGCCGTCGCGGACGAGGAGGTCGCGTCGCTTGGGACCTCGGCGGTGATCGAGCGGTTTCGCGCCGACTACGCGATCGTCACGGAGCCGACGGAGCTGCGCCTGTGCCTGGCGCACAAGGGATTCGTGTGGCTGGAGGTGGAGACGACGGGCGTGGCGGCGCACGGGTCGCGCTCGGACCTGGGAGTGGACGCTATCGCGAACATGGGCTCTGTTTTGACTGGTGTACTGGACTTGAACGCGCGCCTACACTCGGGCCGGCGCCACACGCTGCTGGGCACGGGCTCCATCCACGCCTCGTTGATCGCAGGTGGCCGGGAGATGAGCACCTACCCCGTCCGGTGCGTGGCGAAGCTGGAGCGGCGCACGGTGCCAGGCGAAGACGGCGCATCGACCCTGCGCGAGATCGAGGACCTGATCGGCTCCGAGAACGCGGTGGCGCGAGTGACGCTGGAACGATCGCCGTCAGAGGTGGCGGCGGACCAAGGGGTGAGCCTGGCCGTGGCGGAGGCGGCTGGGAATCCGGTGATCATCGGCGTGGCGTACTGGATGGACATGGCACTGCTGAACGGAGCAGGAATCCCCACGGTGTCGTACGGCCCGGCCGGCGAAGGAGAGCACGCAGACGTGGAATGGGTCGACCTGGCCTCAGTCGAGAAATGCGTGGAGGTCTACCTGCGAGCAGCGGAGCTGCTGTGCAACTGACGGGCCCATGGACGTCGGACGAGCTGAGCGCATCAGGCCAGGTCTTCGAATTCCGCCTGTGGGCCGCACTAACGGAGCAGTCGCGTGGATCCCTACACGTATTCCTGCCGCTGACGGACCGAGGCATCGACGGCCTCGTGCACCGCCTGAGCGACGGAAAGTACATCTCGATCCAGGCGAAAGGCCGCTCGACTCTGGACGACGGCGAGGTTCATCTGGTGGTGTGGGCAGACAGCCTGAAAGACGACAACGCCCTTCTCGTGAGCGGACTGGTAACCGAAGGCGGATTGGGCCCGACGATGCTGGTCATCCCAGAGGGCGACTTCAAACGCCTGGCGGAAGCATCGCATCATGAAGGCCGCCCGATCTACGCCGCGCGATTCGGCATGAATCCACGCGAGCGAAGCCGCCTGTACGAATTTCTGATCACGACCGACCGCCTGGTCGAACGGTTCGGCATCAGCTCAACCGAAGCCGCCGCGCCGACCGCTGAGCCGCACCGGATGTGGCGGAGCGACCTGGGATTCCTAGGCGAAGCAGAAGTGATCCGCCTGCTCGCCGAGAACGGCGACCTGAACCTGTTCCGCCCATTCCCAGACCTAGAAACGTCAGAGCTCGCCGCGCTCGATCTAAACAGGCGACGGATCGTAGGCCTGCAGATCAAAACTGTCGGCGTAGACCCAGCGCATCCCGCCGGCACTGTCGGGATCCACGCAGCGAGCTTCCGCCCGTCACCGACGACATGTTTCGTAGTTCTGGCATGGCTCCGAGAAGAGCACCGCTTCCACCAAGAGTGCCTACTCATCCCCTCCGAAGAGCTGCGCGCGATCTGCAAACCGCACGAATCAGAAGGTCACCTGAGCTTCGACTGGCACCCCGGCTCGTCAAGGCACGCTCGCCTGGACCCGTACCGCACCTCGGCGGCAACGCTCTTAGCAATACTCACCAATCGCTTCGAGGGATAGTTCAGCCTCCCGACAGGCCGTGGTAACCGGTATCTCCAGCGGCGAAGTCTTGCGTGCCGTCACGGCGCTAAGTCGGTTACGTCCGGGTCGCAGAACCGAATGTCAGGTCTGCTGATCCTCAGCTCTGGCGAAGGCATCCTCGATGACCTCAAGTGCCTGAGGTGATCCCTTTGCAAGAACCGCCGCGCGGCGTCCCAACTCGGTATCGGGTTTCGCGCCTGACCTAAGTGCCTTCAAGCGCGCGATGAGGGAGTTCTTCGACATGCCCCTCTGCATCGCAAGGCGCACTTGAGTTGCGCGCAGATGTTGGGAAGTGGCAAAGAACTCGCGGGCTGCCTGATCCAATTCTGCAATCAGTTCAGCTCGGCCTTTGTCGCTGTTCATTTTGACGGAACGCTGAGCCTCTCGGAAGAAATGGTGCGCGAGTAGATTTCTGGTCTTCACGATCCTCTGGAGGTGCGTGATCGCAAGTACGGGAGCACCGTTCCTAATTAGCTGATCCTTGAGCTGGCCGAGGGTCAGCCTATTACCCTCCTCGATCTCCTTCAGGAAGGCCTCTCGGTCGGTAGCTGGCTGACCAAGCAGAACCAAAACCAGGGCGAGCTCGTGCTCAACGATTTGAGCCATGCCCATGGCGAGTCCGTAATGCGAATAGACCTCAGCACGCGCCGGCTCCGCCGCCAAATCGATCGCCTCTGCCAATCTGTCAGGAACTACCGACACACCGGGCGACCCTTTCACGCGTTCATGCCATCGGATAATGTCTGCGGCGACCCAGATTGGGCCGGACCTCAGCTGCCACCGCGGTTCAGGCAGCTGACCGCGCTGTCGCCACGAGGTGGCCGTGTTGGGCGACACCCCAAGAAGTTCGGCGATCTCACTCAAACCGACTGGCTCCTCCCATTCCATCCCCGCAGCATAGCTTAACCATGCACGTTTTGCATATCGACGATATGCATCGCACGTTGGGCCTCGCGCGGAAATCCAAATTTCGTGCAACGGAGATTCCGGACCGGGTTACGTCCACCTCCGATCTGTCAGCGCACTCGCGCTCTACGTCCCGATCAGGCCATGACCTCCCTCAGACGCCGAAGAGCGGGGTGACCGAGCACGATCCCTCGACATTCGGGATCGGCGAGAGCGCTGCGTAAGAGATGGTCGTTCCAGTCGTCTTTGTGGGTCACAAAATCCCCGATGATGCGCGATGCCACTCGCGGACGTGGTCGAGCCAAGCGAGTCGCGCGGATGGCTGGCGCTAGAACCCGGCTGTCTGGCTGCCGTTCCGCGGGGTCTCCCCAGCCGCGATTCGGCCATCGATCTAAGTGTCGGCCGGTAATACCGAGGGCTCTTCGAACGCAGCGCTCATCTTGCGCCAGAATGGCCTCGAACATAGGCTCCATACACACGGCGATTATGGAACCGTCGGTCACGTGCGCGGGCACCGCCCGGCTGCTGGGCTCGGGGCGATTTCGAAGGTCGTCAAAGCGTTCATGTGCGAAGTGCTTCCACGGAGCGTCCAAAGCATTGGATTGAGCGAGAAGGCGATAGAGATCCACGGTCTCATTCCAACGACAGTAGGCAGCTTCAGGATTCCACTTTGGGTGCAGGTCCCACGCGACGACGGCCGCCTGAAAACGTGTCATGCGATGGGTTCTCGTAAAGAGTTCGTCTAGAGCCTCTCCTGCGCCACTTATGGCTGGAGCCTGAGGATCCATGGCAATCAGGTGAGTTTTGGAAATTGGAACAATTGGGTCAAATGGAGACAGACCCAACGCACTCGCGATGCGGTCGTTCCAAATTGAGTGAAGGAGTTGGCGGCGCCGCCCGAGAGGCGCAAAGCTGCCTTCCACAAAGAGCGCCACTCTCAAGGGCATTGTTATCTATTCAGGATGAACACTCAGAATGTTCGTGTAACGCGTGCCTGGAGGTATCGATGGCCCGAATCCCTTCACCTCGTCAAGTGACGCGAAATGGTCATAGCGAGTGTCACCCTCTAATCGACGCACCAAGAGAATCGACTCAAGGGGCACAGAGTCCAGGACCCAAGGCGAGTGTGTTGTAACAATAACTTGCGTCCCCGTTTCCGAAGCGGCTACCAGATGGCGCAAAATCTCACGAACGGTCCAAGGATCTAGGCCATTTTCGATTTCCTCAATGCATAAGAGTGAAGGAGACGGACGGCGGACCAACAAAGCGAGGATCGCCGTGATTCGCCTAGTACCCTCTGATAGCATCCACGCCGGGATCGGAAATTCGTATCTCCCTGCTCTTCCTCGATAGGGCATCCGCTCGAGCAGGCTATAGTGGACGCGCGTATCGCGCCCTAGCTCGGCGCGGGACACTTCGACGTCCCTAATGCCCGGCAGAATCTCCCTGACGTACGCTACCAACTCCCTTTTCTGATCGGTATTGAGTTCGTTCAGTAAGGCCGGGAGAGTCTGTCCTTCCTCATCGAGCAACGGCTCGAAAGACTTTCGAGTTGCAGATGACCCCGCTGCTAATCGAATCGGTGCCAGCCGTAGAAAGACGGCTCTGCTCCAAAAACCTCCCAGGAAGTCAAGCGCTGGATCGCGACCCTCGAAACGAGTCGTCGCCAGCGTCGCTAAGGCCAATCGATCCGGCTCTTGAGTCGATATGCCAGGCCCCACGACTTGTCTTTCGCCGGGCCGAATCGTCTCCAAGAAGCGGTGCCGGTACCGCCAGTGGGATTCTGTCGTTTCGAGTTGTTCTGCCTGAACGACTGGGGTGCCGCCACTGTCTTCGACCTTTACGTAGTAGCGAACTGGCGGGAATGCCGGCTCATCTGAAGTCCACGTCAGCGTCAGCGCAAAGAACGGAATCTCCACTTGCTGGCGGAGGTTCATCACGTCAGAAACCCCGTTGTAACGATCTGACGCCTCACGAGCGTCCCGTCTGATCGTCCTATCTAGCCACTGGAGGGCTTCGATGAGCGTGCTCTTTCCAGTCCCATTCCTTCCGATGATCACGTTGAACTTGCGCAAGGCAATCGGATCTGGTTGGAATGCGGCTTTGAAGCGCTCTAGCTTGAATTCGCTCAGCCACCTGTTGGAGAGGTCTGCCGTATCTTTCACAGCGCCGCCAAGCTTAGGACGTTCAGCCGCCACCCAAGGGGCCGACCTGGGGAGATCTGTTCTCGCGGCGGCTGGGCCATCGGCCAGTAGGGTGGTCGGACAGAGATGCTTGCTGACGATCTTTGATCCTTGCGCAGGGTACTTCGTTGTAATGGTTCCCGGCCCCCGAACGAACCACCTGACAGGGTTGCGTCGACCTCGGCCTCAGGGACCATTCGGCGATTGGTCATGCGCTATGGGTGGACCTCAACCAGGTCACCTGCGGCGCCTTCTAATAGCCACAAACGGATGCCAGCTTCTCCGCATATCGCTGACGCCTCTCGCTTTGCTTCATCCCCCAATGGGACATAACAGGCCATAAGGTAGTGAGCAGCTCGGGCGCGTTTCGCGAGGGCCACGTCACGTCCGATCTGCTCGCGTGTAAACCAGCTCGGACTCGTCTTTGCCTCGCCCAGCCAGATATGGTTTCAAGTAGAGCGAGTAGATCTGCTTCCTGAGCCTGGCCGCCACTGGTGACTAGATTCACGCCAGGGTTCACATGTCCCTTGGGGTCGCGGCGCCGCAGCGCCGCCACTGCCAGCAGGTGCGTGATCACGCCATTGTCGCTAGCTCGATCGACCAGAGAATTCAGGCGATAGTAGAGTTCCGACTCGCCGCGGTTCGGATCAGTGCCGACAGCTGCGGGCGATCCACAACCCGGACAGGCGATCGCCTGCGTGACATCGGCCAGCTCGATAAAGGACGACATACCACACGTCCCGCACTCTGCCAGCATGCCGCGACGGACTATCCCCGCCGCAACAAGCACTTCGATCGCAGGTGCCGCCTCAGACACTTTGATAGCGGCCCGGCTCGCAATGTCTCGCAGAGGGCGGGCTACCTGACGCACGTTTTGAAGTCGCCCAGCGATGTCTTCCAGCGCCACGTCACTTGGCTCGTTGAAATGCTTCCGGAGTTCCGCAATATCGTAGGCGAGCCGATGCGTCGTGAGCGCCTCGATGCATTTCTGAACAAACGGATGACGCAAAACCTCAAGGTCGGGCATACGTGCCATGACTCCTTCGGCAAGTAGACCCTTGTCACTTGCTGAGACTTCCATTCCTGCATCGCGCATACTCGCAGCGAGAAGTTTTGCCCGGGTGGGTACTGACAGATGAAACTCGAATAGAGCCTGCGTGTTTGACACGAGCTCCACGGCTCCTCCGACGGCCACGGCATTGGGGTGGAAGAGCTTGCCAACCGATTCCCCGGGCGGAAGCGAGAAGTCATATGTCCCTGAAAAGCGGGCGCGGATTGGACCACCGATCGGGCGAGTAAATGCAACGGGGGATGTCGAGGCGACCACAGTTCGTGCGCGCTCGAGGTTGATAAGCAAACGAACGCTTTGGCCAACACGATGCGATCCAAGCAGGTTGCGGAGCGGAGATGGACGGACCGCCACCTTTCTTGATCCCTTTCGGTCTGGGATGGCGCCTCCGAATCCGACCGTTAGCGTGTTTTCAGTAAATATCTCCCACCCGATTGCATTCGCGAGTTCTCGGCACTGAGCTTGATCGATCGTCGCACTCGCTAGCCATATGTCCGGCTCGGGCTGAAGAGCCTCGGTGCTCAGGGCACGCTCCAGCGCGTCCCCAAAGGATCGGTCTAACAGTACTTCGGGTGTGACCGCACACACGATCATTCGACCGTAGCCAAGTTGCATCGAGGCTCGGGTGTTCCAAAAGTCGATCGCATCCTGCAGGCTCGCTTCGGCACAGACCCAAACGACCGCAGGAGAATGTCGCCATACGCTGCCAGTCAGGTCATCGAGCTGTGCTCTCGTTCCGTCGACGCACGCCGCCCCGGCGACTTGCGCCATTGCTGAGCTCATCGCATCAGGGACGAATTGCACGGCCTGGTAACTCCGCCAGTTGGCCAACGCATCATCCCTGACTACACCGCAGGCCGCTTGACGAACTATCGGGTCTGAGGCCGACGCGGGAAGTGACATCAAAGACCGGCGAGGTGGGTCAACTGGCGTCACTGCGAGTTGATGGAGACCTCCAAATGGATTCAACTGCACGTCGGAGAGCGGGACCAATGACCCGCCAACTTGCTGCTCAAGCTTTCGCCTAAGGGCCTCGGTAGGCATATCGCCAGCGATCGTGAAATGGTCCGGCGGGTTCACTCGAGCCGCCGCGATGAACACCGGATCGATCTCGCCGCCATCGGAATAAGGCAGGAGAATTTCAGTGATACCGCCCCAACGGCTGGTTGCCTCCTCGATGGCGGCCGTGGCGCTTGTGGCGGAGCCATCCTGTATCAAATAGGCCAAGCGCACTGGCCTCAACGCAAAGTCAATGAAAGCCTGGCCGAGGTACGTCACTTCACCTTGCATCTCACCGCCTCGTGGTGAATAATCGTCCTGTGGGCAAAATTGGGCCGCAGCGAATAATGAACACCGAGTCGTCGATTCGTGATCACCAAGCAGTCACCGACTCGCGCGCAGAAGGACTCAAGCATCGACTCGCGAATCAATCCTGATTGATGGGTTAGGAGCGAGTTGGAAGGCCGAACTTTAGCATCGACCATACGGAGCCCAAGGGCGGCGCCCCACAATGATACCTGTGATTCGAATTCAATTCGAGGGAAGGGTCCTGGGTGTGCTGGATCGCGTCGCTAGGAAGGAGCCCGTTGAGGACGCGCAACTCGAACTGAAGGCGGGTTGGATTGATCCTGTGAAGGCGGCGCGACAATTGGCCGGTCACGCTAACGCCGCTAGTGGCGCCCCAATCGTCTGGATAATCGGAGTAGACGAAAAGGACTCAAGGATTGTGGGCGCTCCACGAACCGAGCTTGCGAGCTGGTTTCACCAGGTGGAGAAGGAGTTTGACGAGTTGAGCCCTGCCCTATTAGAGCAGCTTGTCATACCGAATCCTTACGGTCCATCAGTGGTTGCAATGCTGTTCGATACGTCGCGCGCACCCTACGCAGTGAAGGTCCCCCAACCGCCGAGAACGGGCTACGGCCGCACCGAGGTCGAATTTCCGTGGCGAGACGCGACAAGGACACGCAGCGCCCGGCGATCGGAGCTGTTGACCGTCCTCGCGGGCAATCGACTCGTTCCAGATGTCGAGGAGTTAGAGGCATGGCTAGGGGTACAGGAAGAAATTCTGTCAGTTGATGGCCAACCAATAGAAGTAGTCACGTGGGACTTCGTCGGAGCCGCTTATTTCACTCCGCGAGACGACCGACCAGTCACGATGCCATATCACCAATGTCGCGCCGTTGCGGAATTTGATTCTGGCGCTCAAGTGCCATTCGGCGAGGTGCGATTAGCTCCCGAGATTATTGCAACCCCGTATGTCTACTCGACCAACGCGGCTACTCCATCGATCCAAGCCCCGCCTCTTAAGAAGGAATCAGAGGCTTTCTTGCCCAGCCCATCAAAACTCCTACTGACCGGCCGGGTGATGATCGAAGACAATCCGATTCCCGAAGGGAGTGTCCGAGTCCGGGCTGATCTAGGCGTTGCCGGCGCCAGAGGTCTCTTATCCCTCGCGTGGAACCTTACGCCTACCGATTCGAAGTCCCCATATCTAAATGAATGGATTGGTGAGCGCCGAGGATAATTTCAATGACAGAGGGCGAGGATCAGAGGCTCCCGCGGCGGCTCATTGATCTCGGCCAACAAGCAATTGAATGCGACTGCTAAGGCTTTCGACGGGCACCCGCTCCTGGGTGGTGCTGTCGCGGTGGCGGATTGTTACCGCTTTGTCGTTCAGGGTGTCGAAGTCCACGGTGATACAGAACGGCGTGCCTATTTCGTCTTGGCGTCGGTAGCGCCTTCCGATGTTTCCTCCTGTCTGGTCGTACTCCACTCGGAACTGGCCTCTCAGGGATTGGACGATCGGCAGCGCAACTTCGATCAGTTCCGGCTTCTTTGACAGCGGCACTACCGCTACCTGCACCGGCGCTACGTTCGGGTGTAGGCGCAGCAGCACTCGCGGCTCGTTGTTCACCACGTCTTCGTCGTACGCGTCCAGCAGCAGGGTGACGAAAATCCGCTCCACACTCACCGCCGGCTCGATTACCCACGGTAGGTAGCGCTCGTTCGTTTCCGGGTCCAGGAACGTCAGGTCCTGCTTCGACTTTTCCTGGTGCACTTTCAGGTCGAAGTCTGTTCGGTCCGCGATCCCTTCCAGTTCCCCCCAGCCGAACGGGAACTCGTATTCGATGTCGGTCGTCTGCTTCGAGTAGTGCGACAACGATTCTTTCGGGTGGTCGCGCATCCGCAGCCGTTCAGGGTTGATCCCAAGCACGCCCGTGTACCACCGCAGGCGCTCCTTGCGCCAGTAGTCGAAAGAGGCGTCGTCCTCGCTCGGGCGGACGAAGTACTCCATCTCCATCAGCTCGAACTCGCGCACGCGGAACACGAAGTTGCCCGGCGTGATCTCGTTGCGGAACGCCTTGCCCTGCTGCGCGATTCCGAACGGCACCCGCACTCGCGTTGAGCTGATCACGTTCTTGAAGTCGACGAACATCCCCTGGGCGGTCTCCGGGCGCAGGTACACCTCCGATGAGCTGTCGTCCAGCGGGCCCACGTGCGTCTTGAACATCAGGTTGAACATCCGCGCGTCGTCTAGCGGCCCGCCGCACTCCGGGCATTTCTCGCCCAGCACCATGTCGGCGCGCCACCGCTTCTTGCACTTGCCCAGGCACTGGCGCAGCGGGTCGACGAAGTTCTCCAGGTGGCCCGATGCGTCCCACACCGTCGAGGGCATGATCAGCGTCGACTCCAGGCCGACCACGTCGTCGCGCAGGTCGACCATGTGGCGCCACCACAGGTCCCGGATCGCGCGCTTCAGCGCCACTCCGTACGGGCCGTAGTCGTAGAAGCCCGACAGGCCGCCGTAGATTTCGGACGAGGGGTAGATGAAGCCCCGGCGCTTCGACAGGGCGACGACCTTCTCCATTACTTGGTCGCGGGGGACGGTCATTCCTCTAGCCCTCACCCTGACCCTCTCCCCTGCGGGGAGAGGGAATTTGGCCCTCACAAGGGGAGCGGGAAACCTTGCCATGCGGAGAGGGACCCCCTCCGGCGCTTCGCGCCACCTCCCCACACGGTGGGGAGGAGATGAACGCCTTGGCCATTACTTGGTCGCGGGGGACGGTCATTCCTCTAGCCCTCACCCTGACCCTCTCCCCTGCGGGGAGAGGGAATTGTTGCCTGCGGGGAGACGGAACCTTTGCCCGGCGGGGACAGCGAAATGGAGTTCAGGAAGGTTAGGGATTTCAGGCGGCGGTCTAGGTGGTGTTCTAGTTGTGTTTGTAGGACTCCTTCTAGGGAGCTGATCAGGGCTGGGTCTAGTTTTAGGCGCCGGTAGGTGGCCAGGTCTCCGGAGGCCATCAGGCGAAGCACCTTGATCGTTGCCAGGGGGACTGGTGTCATCGACGGCAGTGCGCACTTCTCGCACACGAACCCTCCGGCGGCTGCGCTGAACGGTGCCGGCGCGGCGGCCAGCGGCTTCTCGCATGTGGCGCAGTTCATCAGCTGGGGGGCGTAGCCCAGCAGGTCCAGCGCCGACATCAGGAACCACGCCGACGCCCGCCGCGGTTCCGATTCCCGCGACAGTTCGGCCAGCGACAGCACCGTCAGCTCGTACACCCCGTCCACCGGGTGCCGGTCCTCGCACACCCGCTCCGCCAGCTCCGCGATCAGCGCGGCGTGCGCCATCCGTTCCACGTCCCCCTCGATCCGGTACCCCGGCACCCGCTGCACCTGCGCCACCACGTCCAGCTCGCCGCGCCCCTTCGCTAGCAACAGGTCCACGTGCCCGTACAGCTCCAAAGACGGGCCCAGCTTCGACTCCTGACGCCGCACGCCCTTCGCGATCGCCCCCACCTTCCCGTGCTCGCGCGTCAAGAAAGTGAAGATGCGGTCGGCCTCGCCGTAGTCGAGCTTGCGCAGGACGACGGCGCGCTCACGATAGGTGGCCAGGCTGCTCCTCCAGTTGCGACGCGTCGTGCCCGTCGTGGTCCTGAACGTCCTTGGGCCACGGCAGGTCCGCAGAAAGCCGGATCGTCTCGATGCGCCGCCCCTTCACCTTCTCCACCGTCCACTTCGCGCGCCCAGCGTTGAACGAGTCGCCCTCCGTGGCGATCTTGCCCAGCGCCGCGTGCACGTAGCCCCCGACCGAGTCGTAGTCGCCCGACTCCTCGAGGCCCAGGTGCAGCCGGTCGTTGAGCTCTTCCAGGGGGAATCCCGCGTCGACCCGCGCCTCGTGGTCGCTCAGGATGACCAGAGGCTCCGTCTCGCCGGTGTCGTACTCGTCGCGGATCTCGCCGACGATCTCTTCCAAAAGATCTTCCAGGGTCACGAGGCCGGCCGTGCCTCCGTACTCGTCGACGACGATCATCATGTGCTGCTTCTCAGTGCGCATCTCATTCAAGAGCTCGTCGACCTTCTTCTGCTCCGGCGTGAACTTGATCGGCCGCAGCACCTTGTCCATGTCGAACTTCTGCGAGCTCGACAGCGTATAGAACAGCAACAGGTCCTTCGTGTGGATCAATCCGATGATGTGGTCGATGTTGTCCTCGTAGACCGGCATCCGCGTGTGGCGGTGCTCCTTGAACAGCTTCGCGACGTCGCGCAGCTGCGCCGTCCGGTCCACCGCGACGATGTCGGTCCGCGGGATCATGATCTCGCGCACCGTCTTGTCTCCGATCTCGATGATGCCGTGGATCATCTGGTGCTCCTGCTCCTCGATCACGCCCTGCTCTTCCGAGACGTGGAGCACGGTCAAGAGCTCCTCCTCAGTCAGGTACGGGGCTCGCGCGGCGCGTCCCCCGGTGATTCCTCGGGAGATGATCGTCACCGCCCACAGGATCGGGCTCAGGAAAGTCGCGACACGATCGACGGGGCCGGCCGCCGCGAGCGCCCAGCGCTCCGCATGCGCGATGGCGAGCGTCTTCGGCGTCACCTCGGCCAGGATCAGCAAGACGACCGAGAGCACGAGCGAGACCAACAGCGTCAGCCAGATGCGCCACCCGGAAGGCACACCCCACCGCGTCAGGATCGAGTCGCTCATCAACGCCGTGGCGGTCGAGGCGACGATGAGAGCCAGCGTGTTGATGAAGAGCACTGTCGACAGGAACCGATTGGGGTCCGAACGAAGGCGCTGCAAGATCTGGGCCGACGAGCTGCCCTGCTCGGCGAGAAACCGCACGCGCAGCCGGCCGACCGAGGTCAGCGCCGTCTCCGTGCCGCTCGCCGCCGCGGCCACAAAGAAGCACACGACGAGGACGATCAGCTCGACTAACTCTTGGCCGGTCATGACGAACGGGCTATCTGAAGAGCTCGCTGACGCTCCGGTTCTCGTGTACCCGGATGATCGCTTCAGCAAGCAGGGGTGCCACCGAAAGCACCTTCAGCGGCGGCCCCAGCTTCTCAGCTGCGATGGGCACGGTGTCGGTCACGATGACCTCTTCCACGTCGGCTTTCCGCAATCGGTCGACGGCGTCCCCGGTCAGCACCGGGTGCGTCGCCGCGATGAGCACCTTGTTGGCGCCCTGGGCGCGCAGCGCCACCGCCAGCTTGGCGACCGTGCCGCCCGTCGTGATGATGTCCTCGACCACCACGCAGTCGCGGCCTTTCACGTCACCTGAGACCGCGATCACCTCCGACTGGTCGTCCTCGGGGCGCCGCTTGTAACCGAACGCGATCGGCGCGTTCATGTCGTTGGCGACCGCTTCCGCTCGGCGACCGCCGCCGGCGTCCGGTGCCACGATGGTCAGCTTCTGCAGCTTCAATGTCTTCAGGTATTCGGCGAAGATGCGGTGCGGAGAGAGGTGGTCGGTCGGCACGTCGAAGAAGCCCTCGATGGCCTCGGCGTGCAGGTCGAACAGCAGCAGGCGGTCGGCGCCGGCCAGCGTGATGAAGTTCGCGATCAGCTTGGCCGAGATCGGCTCGCGGGGCTGCGTCTTGCGCTCTTTGCGCGCGTAGCCGTAGTAGGGGATGACCGCGGTGACGCGGCCGGCCGAGGCGCGGCGCAGCGCGTCGAGGATGATGAACAGCTCCATCAGGTGCTCGTTCACCGGCGGCGACGTGGGCTGGATGACGAACACGTCGTGGCCGCGCATCGAGTCCTCGATCTTCACGTTGATCTCGCCGTCCGCGAACCGGCGCAGGCGCGGGTCGGTCAGCGGGACGTCCAAGGTTTCGGCGATGCGTCCGGCAAGGGCCATGTTGGCCCCGCCCGAGATGAGCTTCAGCTCGCCCCAGGGCGAGGTCTCGGTCCCCGTGTACTCGACCGCGGTCTGAATCCTGCCGATCACGCCTTTTCCGACCCCGAATCCACTGGCTTTCTCCGTATCACCCTGGCTGGAACTCCGACCGCAGTCGCGCCGTCCGGGATGTCCTTCGTGACGACCGACCCGGCCCCGGTGCGCGCTCCCTTACCAAGTTTGACGGGAGCGACCAGCATCGTGTCCACGCCCACGAATGCGCCGTCGCCGATCTCGGTCCGGTTCTTGTTCGTGCCGTCGAAGTTGGCGGTAATCGTACCCGCGCCGATGTTGGCGTCCGTGCCGAGGTCCGTGTCGCCGAGGTAGGAGACGTGCGGCACCCTGCTGCGGCTCCCCACCTTGGTGCGAACCAGCTCGGTGAAGCTGCCGATGTGGACGTCGTCCGCGATCTCGGTGCCCGGCCGCAGCTTGGCGAACGGGCCGCAGTCCGACCGGTCGCCGATCCTCGCGTCCTCTATATAGACGTGCGGGCCGATGCGGCATTCGGCGCCGATGCGGGTGGCGCCCTTGATCACGGTGAAAGGCTCGATCACGGTGTCCTGGCCGATCGTCACGCCCGCGTCGATGAACGTGCTGTCGGGGTCGACGATCGTGACCCCGTTCAACATGCACCGCTCGAGCAGGCGGCGGCGCAGGATGCCCGTCGCCTCGGCGAGGCGGACGCGATCCTTGACCCCCATCGCCTCCTTGGGGTCCTTGACCTGGACCACGGTGACCGGCTTGATGTGGAGAAAGACGTCCGTCAGGTAGAACTCGCCCGCCTTGTTGTCGTCGGTCACCTTCTGCAGCGCATCGACGAGGGCGCTCCCGTCGAAGCAGTACAGCCCGACGTTGAACTCGTGCACGCTCGCCTTCATCTCGGGGGTCGCGTCCTTGCGCTCGACGATGCGGTCGAGCGCTCCGTTTGCGTCGCGGATGATCCGGCCGTCGTCGCGGGTTGGATCGACGACGGCGGCGATTGTCGCGGGATTGCCTGATTCCTGGTGCGCGTGGACCACCTGGAGCACCGTGGCGGCGGTCAGGAGCGGCGAGTCTCCGTTGACGACCAGGACCTGGCGGCCGCGCAGCTGCTCGGCGGGGATCTGGCGCAGCGCGTGAGCGGTCCCCTTGGGGTCGCGCTGGTAGACGACGTTTACTTTCTGTGTTTGCCCCTCACCCTGACCCTCTCCCCTGAAGGGGAGAGGGAAGAAGTGCTCGAGGTGCGCGGCCACTTCCGCGTGGTGGGGGTTGGCGATCACCGTAACGTGCTTAGCGCCGGCCTCGTTGACCGCTTCGAGCACCCAGTCGATCATTGGACGCCCGCAGATCGGGTGGAGGACCTTGGGAATTCGCGACCGCATACGTGTACCGTGGCCGGCGGCGAGTATGACGGCAGTCAGAGTTGGGCTCAGATCAGCCCGATTATGCCAGTTTGCCGCCGCCCTCCTGGCCGCCACCGCGTGCGCCGCGTCGCCGCTGGCGTCGGCGCCCACGCCATCGGCGAAAGGGGGTCCGACCGCGGAGGCCTCTGTGTCGCCGAGCCCGGCTGGGGCAAAAGGAGGCTCACCGAGCCCGATTCCAGGTGTCCCGACGCCCACTGCCCGCTGCGTCGCGAAGCCCACGGGTGGACCCATGGTGCTGATCGGCAACGCGCTGTTCGAGGTCACCGACCCGATCCATCCCACGCTGCTGTGCCAGGTCACCAACACGGTGACCCACCTGTACACGGGCGACACTTTTGCCTACATCCGCCGTTCGGGCGACACAGGCACCGAGGTGGTGCTGCATTCGATCGGCAGCGGCAACGAGAGCGTGGTCGCCGGCTGGCCGATCAAGTTGCTCAACACACCGTTCGGCAACGTAAACGCCTGGACTCCCGATGGGAATGAAGCTGCCACCGCTAAGGCGGCCACAGACGGGGCAGGCAATCCGACGATCGAGATCTGGCTCTTCGCCCAACCCAGCACCACCCTGCTTCATGTGTTCCCCCAGCCACAGACCGATTGCGTGTGCAGGTTCGGGCTTTCGCCACCGGTGCTCTCGTTTTCTCCCGACGGGCAGTACCTCGTCTCGGGCTGGCCCATCGGCAAAGGCGGCGTGTCGACCTACGTTTTCCGGGTCGCGGACCACAGGCTCGTGCAGGTGCTCGATCCCGGCGATGCAACTGCGTTATGGGACCGGACGGGCCATCGTCTCTACGTGACCGGGCGGACCGGCGCATCGCGGACGTGGACGCCGGAAGACGGCTTTGCGCCACTCGCGGGCGCGACCGCATGGCCGTTTCAAGCCGGGCTGTCGCCGGATGGATCGCAGGTCGCCTACACCGCGTACCTCGATCCGTCGAATCAGACCGACCTCCGCGTCCACGTCTATCAGATCACGAGCCACACGACCCGCCTGCTGACCGACAAGATGCGCTCCGAGGTCACCTTCGTGAAGGATCGTTGGATCTGGTACTTCGAGGAAGCGAAGTGCGACCCGGCCCAATCGGCCTGCGGTCCGTGGGGAACGAGCCCCACCGGCACGGTGTTCGCCATGGATCTGACCGCTGGAGTGGAGACCCCGGTCGTTTTCAATCCGGGCGAAAGCCCGACGGCATTGCAGTCCGGATGGGGTCAGGGGGAGTTCTGGCCGAACTCCTGAGCGCCAGTTCAATCACCGAGGTCTATTCTCTCGGCGGGATGGCAGCGCCTGATCGCTCCGAGATCCCCTTCGACGTCATCGTGATCGGCGGCGGGCAGGCAGGTCTCGCCGCGGGTTACCACCTGGCCAAGCTGGGGGTGCGCTTCGTCATCCTCGACGCCGGCGATCGCAGCGGCGATTCGTGGCGCAGGCGGTGGGACTCGCTGCGCCTCTTCACGCCGGCCCGGATCAACGGTTTGCCCGGAGCGCCCTTTCCGGCGCCTCCCAGCACCGTCGTGACCAAGGACCAGGCGGCTGACTACATGGAGTCGTACGTGAAACGTTTTGCGCTCCCGCTTCGACTCGGG
>DATNMN010000254.1:0-11281 GCA_035602295.1 Candidatus Dormiibacterota bacterium
CGCCTTCGACCCGACGACGGGCCTGCCGGTGCGTTAACCCGTCGCGCGAAGCGGAGCGTCGAAGATATGGCGGACCGCGCCGATGGCAAACTCGACGTCGTCCGCGGTCACGCCCCGATGGGTCACCATTCGCCAGCGATAGAGTGATGCTTGGTCGAGCAGGACGCCCGCCTGGCGGCACCGATCGATGAACGCCGCCGCTGTTAGCGGCGGCTGGCAATCGCCGAACACCATGTTGGTCTCGACCCGTGCCAGGTCGATCGCGATCCCCGGCAACCCTTGCAGCCCCTCGCCCAGTCGCCGAGCGTTGCGGTGGTCCTCGGCGAGGCGGTCGACCATCTCTTCGAGCGCGCACAAGCCGGCGGCCGCCAGTACTCCTGCCTGGCGCATCCCACCACCCAGCATCTTGCGCATGCGGCGCGACCGCTCGATGAAGTCCGTCGATCCGGCCAGCATGGAGCCGACCGGCGCGCTCAGCCCTTTCGAGAGGCAGAACATCACCGAGTCCACCGGCCCGGTGAGCTGGCGGACATCGACGCCCAATGCGATCGCTGCATTGAAGACCCTTGCGCCGTCGAGGTGCACCGGAAAGCCGGCGTCGTGGGCCACGGCGCAGAGCGCCTGCGTTTGCCCTGGGCTCAGGCACGTGCCGCCCCGGCGATTATGGGTGTTCTCCAGGCAAAGCAAGCCGGTGCGTGGCTGGTGGATGTCCGGTTCGCGGATCGCCCCGCGGACCTGCTCCGGCTGCAGGCGCCCGTCCTTCGTCTCGAGGGTACGAAGCTGCAGCCCGCCGACAACGGAGGCGCCTGCAACCTCCGAATGGAAGATGTGACTCTCGCCTTCGATGAGCACCTCCTCACCAGGCTCGGTATGGCTGAGCAGGGCACAAAGGTTGCCCATCGTCCCGCTCGGGACGAAGAGTGAGGCCTCCTTGCCGACCATCTCGGCGGCGCGTTCCTGCAGCCGGTGGATCGTGGGGTCCTCGTCCCACACATCGTCGCCGACCTCGGCCGCGGCCATCGCCCGACGCATCGACTCCGTTGGGAGCGTGAACGTATCACTTCGCAACTCGACGACGCGCGTCATGCTGCCAAGGTTAACGCGCCCAAGCTATCTGCCCAACTGGGCATAGATCAGCGGCCTCGGGATAACGACCTCGGTGATCGCCACGTCGCTCATGCGCTGGATGGAGACCTGGACGCGGGTCTGGAGGCTGCTGGCGGAAAGATCGGCCGCGGGGCCCAGCTGCTCGGCGTCACCAATCACCCGCAGGACCAGCGTGGTGCCGACCGCGTGGCCGGCGACCATGAGCGTGTTGCCCCGGCTCACGACCGGCGTACTGCCGATGATGCGGTAGCCGTTGAGGGAAATGGCCTCCGCGCCGGCGTTGCGGAGATTGTTGAGGGCGTCCTGCAGCTCGAAGTCCATCACCGGTCCCTGGATTCGGATCTCGAGTCCGGGTCCATGCACCGCAATCGCGCCAGTGACCTCGCGCAGGGTCGTGAGCTCCTTTGAGAGCGCCTGGGAATCGGCGCCGCCGGAGGTGAGCGCCTGGTGAAGCTGCGTTTGCTGCTCGGCGAGGACGGCGCTCTGCTGGATCAGTTGGTTGTTGGCACGGTTGAGATCGTTGATCAGGAGCGCCACGCTGGTGTCGTCCTGGGCGGCCAGCGTGCGTGCGACCGCGGCCTGCGATCGAAGCTGGACCACGATCAGGAACCCGAGCCCGATCGCGATCAGGCTGACGATGATCAGCCGCTGCCTCCGCGCGGTCAGCTCACCCGAGCGGCTGGGCATACTTCACCAGGAAAGGGGCGTCGTAGACAGGGACGCTGAGGCGCGTGCTGCGCAGCCAGCTGAATCCCAGCCCATAAATGCGGTTGCGGCTCTTCAGTTCGGCGAGTTGATCCGGGTTGCCGACGCCATTGGCCAGCGCCGATGGATCACCGAGCGCAGTCACGGTGTAGGGTGCGGTGAGCCGGCTGGCGTTGTTGACCAGGATGTTGACGCCGGCGTAGTGGAAGGCCGTGCTGGGCACGATGCGGTCTCCGTTGACGGCGATGGCTTCCGCGCCGCTCGCCCAGAGGACGTTGACGATGTCCTGCAGGTCCTGGTAGTGGATGGTCCAGCCCAGCGAATGATCGACGGAGCTGTTCGGATCGGTGCCGTCATGCAGCAGGACGGTCAGGCCGGGTCCGTGCAGCGGAGCCAGGCCGGCGACCGTCTTCTGCTCGTCGAGCTGCGCTTTGACTTCTTGGGCCGCGCTCGATCGGCGAGCGCTCTCGTCTTCGCCGGCTTTGACGTCCGCCTGCAGCACCTGGACGCGAGCCTTGAGTAGGCGGTTCTGGTCCTCCAGTTGATTGACACTTTGTCGCAGCGCCTCAGCACGGGCGAGGCGGTTCGACGGAGGCAGCGGCTGGCTTCGGAACTGGGTGGCGGCCGCCCCCGCGACGAGGAAAGTCGCAAGCGAAACGCTTGCCAGGACAGTCATCCGCGGCGTCACGGTGCCGTGTAGTGTAATGGGTGCCGAGCGCCCAGTCAGGCCGATTTGGCCAGCGTGAAACAGGCAGGAGGAACCATGGCCCAGAAGGTAGAGGCGGTGCCGGGCAGAGGCTTCGCCGAGGCGGTGCCGGAGTCGGCGAACCCGTGGACGATGGCCCAACAGCAATTCGATATCGCGGCCAATGTGCTGGGCCTGGACCCGAACATGGCGCGGGTGCTTCGCGAGTGTAAGCGCGAGCTGATCGTGACCTTCCCGGTGCTGATGGACGACCAAACCATCCAGATGTTCACCGGCTACCGAATTCACCACAATATCGACCGTGGCCCCGCCAAGGGCGGCATCCGGTATCACCCCGGCGTGACGCGGGAGGAAGTCAAGGCGCTGGCCATGTGGATGACATGGAAATGCGCCGTCGTTGGCATTCCCTATGGCGGGGCCAAGGGCGGGGTGGTCGTGGACCCCAAGCTGCTCAGCCGGAACGAGCTCGAAAACCTCACGCGGCGATACACGAGCGAGATAAGCATCGTGATTGGCCCCGACCGCGACATCCCGGCCCCGGACGTCAACACCAACGCCCAGATCATGGCCTGGATGATGGACACGATCAGCATGCAGGCCGGCCACTCGGTGCCGGCGGTCGTGACCGGTAAGCCGCTGGGCATCGGCGGATCTGAAGGCCGCCCGGAAGCCACCGGTCGAGGCTGCATGCTGACCACGCTGGCGGCGCTGCGCCACCTGGGGATCCGCCCGCAAGACGCGACCGTCGCCGTCCAGGGAGTCGGCAACGTGGGTTACACCACGGCCAAGCTGTTAGCCCAGGCCGGCTGCAAGGTGATCGCGGTCAGCGACTCTAACGGCGCGTGCTTCAACGAGGACGGCATCGAGCTCGACGAGGTCGTGCGCGAGAAAGAGCTCACCGGGCGGCTGCGGCAGAAGATCTGCACCTTCATCAGCAACGAGGAACTGCTCGAGCTGCCCGTTACCGTCCTGGTTCCTGCGGCGCTCGAGAATCAAATCCACCGGGGCAACGCCAACCGGATCAAGGCCAAGGTCATTTGCGAAGGCGCCAACGGGCCAACCTCGCCGGAAGCGGACGAGATTCTCTATAAGAAAGGCGTCTTCATCATCCCCGACATCCTGGCCAATGCCGGCGGCGTGACCGTTTCCTACTTCGAGTGGGTCCAGGACCTGCAGGAGTTCTTCTGGGACGAGCACGACATCAATGAGCGGCTGGAGCGGATCATGCTACGGGCTTTCGACAACGTCTTGAAAGTCAGCCTGGAGAAGAAGGTCATGATGCGGACCGCAGCCTATGTACTGGCGGTCGACAAGGTCGCGCAGGCGACGACGATCCGCGGCATCTACCCGTAACCCCTATGCGCTCGCCTTTCCACACCGGGGCTTGCTGATTACGCGCTCGCCTTTCCACACCGGGGCTCGCTGATCAGAGACTACGAGGCCTGGCACCGCCAGTACGACGATCCGACCAGCCCGCTGGCGCAGCGGCTGGCCATCGTTCAGGCTCGATTGGGGCAGCGTCTTTCGGCGCTGCCGCCCGGCGCCATACGAGTGATCAGCATGTGCGCCGGCCAGGGCCGCGACCTGTTCGGCGTCCTTCCTGATCACCCGCGGCGTGGCGACGTGACGGCCGTGCTCGTGGAGCTCGACCGCAAGAACATTGAAGTGGCGCGAGCCAACGCGGCGCGGACCGGCCTGACGCAGGTCGAGATCGTGGAAGGCGACGCGGCGGTCAGTGACATTTACGCGCCCTTCGTACCGGCCGACATCGTCCTTGCCTGCGGGATCTACGGCAATATCTCGGACCGGGACGTCGAACGGACCGTGCGCAGCTTGTCGATGCTCTGTCGGGCCGGTGGCTCGGTCATCTGGACGCGGCATCGAGGTGAGCCAGACCTGACGCCGCAGATTCGAAAGTGGTTCACCGAAAGCGGGTTCGAAGAGCTGAGCTTCGACACCCTCGACAACGCCACGAAATCTGGCATCGGGACCGTCCACCTGATCGACGCACCCCTGCCATTCCGGCCAGGTTACCGCTTCTTTACCTTCACCCGCTAGGCGCCAATCTAAGGTCGGCGACCCGCCCGCCGGTGATGCGCACCAGGTCGTGCGGTGCGATGGGAAAGACGTGGCGCGGAGTGCCCGCCGCGGCCCAGACGACGTCGTACTGGAGGAGGTCGCGATCGATGTAGGTCGGGATCGGCACCGGGAAGCCGAAGGGGGGCACGCCTCCGATCGCGTAACCAGTCGCCTGCCGGACGGCGTCGGCATCGGCCTTGCCGATAGGGGCGCCGGTGAGCGCGGCGAGGCGTTGTGTGTCGAGCCGGTTGACGCCGGAGACGAGGGCCATCACCGGCGCATCGCCGGCGAGGAAGACCAGCGACTTCACGATCTGTCCCACTGTTGTCCCCACGGTGGCGGCCGCCTCCTGTGCCGTTCGTGTCGAGGAAGGAAATTCCTCGATCCGGGCGACGACGCCGGCCGCGGTTAGCGCGGCCTGGACCCGCGCGGGCGCTGAGAATTCTTGTTCCATTTACGAGGCCATCCGTTATAATCCCCCAAAACCAGCTCGTCCTGAGGTACACGCATACCCTTTGAGCTCGACACCGTTTCGGAGGCGCCGTCGATGAGTGTGCGTGCGCCCCTGAGGCCTTCACCAGTCGAGGCCGCCGAGACCTTCGAGCTGGGGCGCTTCAAGCGAGCCCGCCGAGCCTACGGCTTCGATGAAGTCGCGCTGGTGCCGGGTCGCGTGACCATCAATCCTGAAGAAGTCGACAGCTCGTTCGAGCTCGGCTCCCTGCGTCTGGACGTGCCGATCCTGGCGGCTGCGATGGACGGTGTCGTCGATGTGCGGTTCGCCGTCGAGATGGGACGGCTGGGCGGGATGGCGGTGCTCAACCTGGACGGACTGCAGACCCGCTACGCGGATCCGACCAGTGTTCTCCGCGAGATCGCCGAGGCACCCCGCGAGCGGATCAACGCCCTGCTCCAGAAGGTTTACCAGGCGCCGGTCCGCGAACAATTGATCGGGGAGCGGATCACGGCTGTCAAGCGTGCCCGGGTCCCTGTGGGCGTCTCGACCGTCCCCGCCCAGGCCCGGCGTCGGGCGGGTGTGGTGCAGGAAGCGGGTGCCGACTGCTTCGTGGTCCAGGGGACCGTGCTCACGGCTCGACATATCTCGCGGTCCTACGAGCAGCTCTCGTTCGAGAAACTGTGCGCCGAGCTGTCCATCCCGGTGGTGGCCGGGAACTGCGTGGAGTACGAGACCGCGCTCGAGCTCATGCAGACCGGCATCGCCGGCATCCTGGTCGGCGTTGGACCGGGTGCGGCCTGCACGACGCGAGGCGTGCTCGGCGTCGGCGTGCCGCAGGTCACCGCGACCAGTGACGTGGCCGCCGCGCGAGAGACCTATTTGAGCGAGACCGGCCGTCGTGTTCAGGTCATCACGGATGGCGGGATGCGAGTCGGCGGAGACATCGCCAAGGCCTTCGCCTCGGGGGCCGATGGGGTCATGGTCGGGTCGATTTTCGCGGGGACGATGGATGCCGCCGGCGGCGGCTACCACTGGGGCATGGCAACGCCGGACCCGAACCTGCCGCGTGGGACCCGCATCAAGGTCGGCCAGCGCGGCACGCTGCGCGAAGTCCTTCTCGGGCCGGCCCGCGTGGATGACGGCACCCAGAACCTGGTCGGCGCCTTGCGCTCGGCGATGGGGGTCTGCGGCGCGCGCACCCTGCGCGAGTTCCAGCAGACCGAGCTCGTCATCGCCCCGGCGATCCAGAGTGAGGGGAAGCTCTTCCAGCAAGCCCAGCAAGTGGGCATGGGAACATAGCGGTCGCCCGAGCGTCGACCCTCGAAAAATACCCTTCCCCTCTGGGGGACGGCAGGGTGGGGGCGCAAGAGCTGGTGCTGGTGCTGGACTTCGGTTCGCAATACAGTCAGCTGATCGCCCGTCGTGTACGCGAGGCGGGAGTCTATTGCGAGCTGATCCCGGGGACCACGCCGTGGGATGCGATTCGCGATCGCAACCCCAACGCTCTGATCCTCTCGGGCGGCCCGGCCAGCGTCTACGAGGACGGCGCTCCGCGTTGCGATCCGGCCGCGCTCAACGCCGGCGTGCCGGTGCTGGGCATCTGCTACGGCATGCAGCTCCTCGCGTATCAGCTTGGCGGCAAGGTCGCGCCCGCCGGAAAACGCGAGTACGGACCAGCGAGTGTTCAGGTCGCGGACCCCGCCGGCATCTTTCTCGACCTGCCGGCGCGGTTGCCGGTCTGGATGAGCCACGGGGATACCATCCTCGAGGCACCGGCGGGCTTTCGCCGGCTGGCGGAATCCGAGAACTCGACGATTGCCGCCATGGCCGATGACGCCGGCCGATTTGGAATTGCTTTTCATCCCGAAGTAATCCACACGCCGCAGGGTCGGGAGATTCTGCGCAACTTTCTGTATCAGGTCGTGGGCTGCCGGGGGACCTGGAAGCCGGCCGCCTTCATCGAGCAAGCCACGGACGCGATCCGCGCGCAGGTGGGGGATGGCCGGGTTCTCTGCGCGCTCTCCGGCGGCGTCGATTCCGCCGTCTGCGCGACGCTCCTGCATCGAGCCATTCCCGGCCAGCTGACCTGCCTGATGGTGGACAACGGTCTACTCCGCCGCGACGAGCGCCGTCGGGTCGAGGAGGTGATGCAGCGTCACCTCGGCATCGACCTCAAGGCGGTTGACGCCAGCGAGCAGTTCCTGGCCGCGTTGCAGGGCATCATCGATCCTGAAGAAAAGCGCCGGCGCATCGGCGCCACCTTCATCAAGGTCTTCGAGTCCGAGGCGGGCTCGCTCTCCGGCGTCGACTTCCTGGCCCAGGGGACGCTCTATCCCGATGTCATCGAGAGCACGAGTCACGACACCCACAACGCACACCGGATCAAGACGCACCACAATGTTGGCGGCCTGCCTGCCGACCTGCGCTTCAAGCTGGTCGAGCCTCTTCGCTACCTGTTCAAGGACGAGGTTCGCGCGATTGGCACGGCGCTGGGCCTTCCCGAGGACATGGTGCACCGCCAGCCCTTTCCCGGCCCCGGGCTGGCTGTTCGCATCGTCGGCGAGGTCACACGCGAGCGACTCGAGACGCTGCGGGCGGCGGACTGGATCGTGGTCGACGAGATCAAGGCGGCCGGCCTTTACCGCTCGCTCTGGCAGTCCTTTGCGATCCTGACCCCCCTCCAGAGCGTCGGCGTGATGGGCGACTATCGCACGTACGGCAACGTGGTTGCGGTGCGCGCCGTCCAGAGCGAGGACGGGATGACGGCCGATTGGGCACGCCTGCCCTACGAGGTGCTGGCGAAAATCTCGACGCGGATCGTCAACGAAGTGCCCGGCGTGAACCGCGTCGTCTACGACATCTCGTCGAAGCCGCCCTCGACCATCGAGTGGGAATGAAGGTTCTGGTCGTTGGCGTCGGTGCGCGCGAACACGCCCTGACATGGAAGGCTCTCTTGAGTCCGCTAACGGATACCGTTTACTGCGCGCCGGGCAACGCGGCCACGGCGGCGCTCGCGGTGAACACGGGCTTGCAGGCAATGGACGTCGAGGGGATCGTGCGCTTCGTGCTCGAGCGCGACGTGAGCCTGACCGTGATCGGTCCCGAGGCCGCAGTGGCCGCGGGGCTCGCCGACCGCCTGGCCGCCGCCGACCGGCTGGTCTTCGGTCCTACGGCCGCGGCCGGGCGGATCGAAAGCAGTAAGGCGTTTGCCAAATCACTGATGACGCGTGCCGGCGTACCTACCCCCGCCTACCAGGTCTTCGACGACTCGGCCAAGGCCAAAGATTTCGTGCGCGGTGAGCGGAGGGCCTTCGTCGTCAAGGCAGATGGGCTTGCCAAGGGGAAGGGCACGCTGGTCCCGCGCGACGCCGACGAGACACTCGAATGCATCGACACCTTGATGCTGCACAAGACCGTCGGCGCCGCCGCCGACCGGATCGTGCTCGAGGAGAAGATCGACGGTCGTGAGGTTTCCTTGATGGCGCTGGTCGACGGCGAGCGCGTGGTGCCGTTACCGCCGGCCTGTGACTACAAGCGGGCCCTCGATGATGACAAAGGCCCCAACACGGGTGGCATGGGCGGCTACTCGCCGGTCTCGTTCTTCAGTGACGACGACGTCGAGCGCGCCCTGAACGCCGTGATGCGGCCAGTGGTCCGGGCTCTGCGCGAGGACGGAACGCCGTATCGCGGCTGCCTCTATGCAGGACTTATGGTCTCCGAGTCGCACGTGCAGGTGCTCGAGTTCAATGCCCGTTTCGGTGACCCGGAGGCGCAGGTAGTTTTACCACGGCTCGCCGGCGACCTCGTGCCGCTGCTCGAGGCGACCGCCCGCGGCGACCTGGGCGATATCAAGCCTTCATGGTCAAAGCAAGCGAGCGTCGGCGTCGTCCTCGCCTCGCGCGGCTATCCGGGCACGTATCAGACCGGCTACCCGATCGATGGGCTAGGCCGCCTCGAGCCCGGGGTCCTGGCCTTCCACGCCGGGACGACCGCCAGTCCCGCCGGCTATGTCACCGCCGGCGGCCGGGTGCTGACCCTCGTGGCGCTCGGCGATTCGATCGGACAGGCCCGGGACCGTGCCTATACCAACGTCGACCGCATCACCTTCCAGGGCATGACCTGCCGCCGCGACCTGGCCTTGCGCGAGGTGGAAGCGCGGGCCCTGTCATGAGTGACGCGCCTCTGGTCGGCATTGTCATGGGCAGCGACTCGGACCGTCCGACCATGCTGCGATGCTGCGAGGTGCTCGACGCCTACGGCGTGCCGTACGAGGTCGTCGTCCGCTCGGCGCACCGCGACCCCGAGGGCTGCCGGACCTGGGCGACCGAGGCTGAAGGACGCGGCATCAAGGTGCTGATCGCGGCCGCGGGCGGCGCGGCGCACCTCCCTGGCGTGGTCGCCGCCTGGAGTGTGTTGCCAGTGATCGGCGTGCCCATGTCGGGCGGTGCACTCGGTGGGCTGGACGCGCTGCTCTCGATGGCCCAGATGCCGGCCGGCATCCCGGTCGCGACGGTCGCGATCGGCGATGCGGGAGCGAGAAATGCCGGGCACCTGGCGATGGCGATCCTGGCGCTCAACGATCCGGCCGCCAGAGACAAGCTGGTCAAGCGACGGGAGGCCAACCGGACGCCCCGACCCGCTTAAAACCCGGGCATACAATTAGCGTCGTGCCCAAGGTCTTGATCACCGAGACCGTGCTGCGCGACGCGCAGCAGAGCCTCATCCAGGGCCGGCTCAAGCTGCAGCACGCGCTGCCGATCGCCAAGACCCTGGATGACATCGGGTACCACGCCCTGGATGCGTGGGGCGGCTGGACCTTCGCCGCCTCGGTGCGCGCCTTGAAGGAAGATCCGTGGCAGCGGCTCCGCGCCCTGCGAGGCGCTATCACCAAGACGCCATTGCAGATGTTGATCCGTGGCCAGACGTTGATCGGACAGACGCACCAACCTGATGACGTTGCGCGAGCCTTCATCGAGCAGGCTGTCGAAGATGGCATTCGGGTCGTGAAAATGTTCGACCCGCTCAACGACCTCCGAAACCTCGAAGTGCCCATCGAAGCAGCCCATAAGGCGGGGGCGCGTGTCATCGGCGCGCTCGTCTACAGCCCGAGTCCGGTGGTTGACGCGGCCCGCACGGTCCAATCGGCCGGCCGGTTGAAAGCCATGGGCGCGGACTGGATCGGGATCGAAGATGTCGCCGGCATTCTGGCGCCCATCGAGGCCAGGGCGCTGGTTAGCGCGATCGTGAGCGCCACCAAGCTGTCCGTCAGTGTTCACTCCCACTCGACGACCGCGCTCGCGCCCATTTCGTACTTCGCGGCGATCGAAGCCGGCGCCACCGGCATCGACACCGCCCTCTCGGCGCTGGCCTGGGGCGCCTCCCAACCCGCGACCGAGACGATGGTCGCCAGCCTTCGCGACGGGCCGTACGACACGGGCCTCGACCTCAATCTGATTAGCCAGGCGAGCCGGTACTTCGATGAGATCCACGACGAATACCTCGAGTTCCAGGACCCGATCGCCTTTCGCAACGATGTCTTCGTCCTCCAGCACCAGTTGCCAGCCCCCGTCCTCGCGGTCCTGATCCGCAACCTTCGTGAACGCAATGCGATCGATCGATACGACAAGCTGCTGGAGGAGCTGCTGTTGGTCCGGCAGGAAATGGGCTATCCACCCATGGCCGCACCGATCAACCGGATCGCGGCGAACCAGGCACTCGCCAACACACTGAGCGACAAGCGCTACCAGCACATCGAGCAACCCTTCCGGGACTACGTGAAGGGACTGTACGGCGCGCCGCCCGGGCCCATCGATCCCGATGTCCGCAAGCGCGCGCTCGGTCCGTCGGACGCGATCACGCTGCGGCCCGCGGACCTTTTACAGCCCGGGATCGATCGGGCGCGTCGCCAGATGCGCAAGCAGGGTCTGACGGCGACGGGCATCGACCAGGTGCTCACCTACATCCTCTTTCCCGAGGACGCGCCCAACATCCTGCGCCCGGACGCGCACCGGGGCGAGACGGCCGCCGCTCCGCCGGTGACCCCGACGCCTGAGCAAAAGCTGCCGCCGGCGCCGGCCGCGGCCGCTCCTGGGCCGCCTGCCTCAGCGGCATCGCCCGCCCGCGAGTTCACGGTCGAGGTTGATGGCGAGGCGTACCGCGTGCGGATCCTCGGCGACGGCGCATCGTCCGGCCCGGGTACGCCCCCTGCCGCCGCCGCCGGCCCGACGCCG
>DATNMN010000255.1:0-6764 GCA_035602295.1 Candidatus Dormiibacterota bacterium
CTCAGAGTTCGCGACTCTTCGCGCCAACATCATCGAGCGGCTGTCGACTGAGCTGGCCGAGCTGGACGTCCTGCTCGTTCACAACGCCCTGACGCTCCACTTCAACCTCCCATTGACGGCGGCACTCTGGACCATCGCCGACACCAAACGGCCGCCCATCATTTCTTGGGTCCATGACATCAGCTGGCTGAACCCGATTTACCGGCCCTGGATGCACGAGGGCGACCCCTGGGATCTGCTCCGTCGCCAGCACCCAAACATCACTTCGATCTTCGTGTCGACCCAGCGGCTCGAAGAATGGCGGGCGTTGACCGGCGCGAACCTCGATGCAACCCACGTCATTCCCAACGGCATCGATCCCGCGGCACTCCTCAAGCTCGGCGGGCGCGCCCGTGAGCTCGTGACTCGCTTCGGCCTGCTCAGCGCCGATATCGTCATGCTCGCACCGGTTCGGATCACCAAGCGAAAGAACCTCGAGTGGGCGATCGACGCGGCCGCCGGCGTGCGCGCCTCAGGCCGAACGGTGCAACTGCTGATCACCGGTCCGCCCGGCCCGCACAATCCGCGCTCGCTCGAGTATGTCGCTGAGCTGAAGCGGTTGACCGAGCGGCTCGGACTCCAGGAGTCGGTTCGTTTTCTGTTCGAAGAGGGCAGCGGCCCAACCGGCGACTACGCCATCGATGCCGCCACTCTTTCCGACCTTTATATGCTGAGCGATGTCGTGGTCCTCCCCAGTGCCAGCGAGGGGTTCGGGCTCCCGCTTGCGGAAGCCGCCGTCTTCCGCGTGCCGGTTGTATGCACGGATCTCCCAGCATTCCGCGAGATCGCACCCGATGGCGCCACTTTCGTGCCGACGTCCGCCGGCTCGACGGCCTTCACCGCCGCCGTTCTCAATGCCATCGATTCGCCGCCCGCCCGATTGCGCCGTCACGTCCTGGGCGCGCTCGCCTGGGACCGCATCATCAGCGAACAGATCGAACCCTTACTGACCTCGCGCACGTGAGCCACTACCGCGTTCTGATCCCGACGACCAATCCGTCGCGGACCGGTCCTCTGCTGAAGGCGGTTTCCCCGTTCCTCAATGCCGAGGATTCTCGCGGCACTTTGCTCGGCGTTATCGAGATGGCACCCGAGCGCGCCCTCAGCGAGGGGGTCGAGGTGGCGCGCGCCTACCGCGCCCTGCTCTCGCGCATCACCCGCTACGCGGAACGCGGCCCGGGCGAGCTTCGGGGCCAGGTCCGAATCGCCCACGTGGCGGCGCAAGGCATCCGCGAGGCGGTGCTGGAGACTGACACCAACCTGCTCATTCTCGAAGCTGCGGCCAGCCAGGCGCCGCGCCAGGACGGTCTCTGGATCAACGCGGTCGAAGACCTGCTGGTCGATCCTCCCTGTGACGTTGCGCTCGTGCGACCCGACACGATCCCGATCCGGAGCGTCCTGGTGCCCGTCCGTGGCGGCCCAAGCGCCCAACTGGCGCTGCGGCTGGCCGCCACGGTCTGCAAGGAGACCGGGGCCGAGCTCTGCGTCCTCCATATCTTCAACCCGCGGATTTCGGCCGAGTCGCAAAAGCGCGAGGAGTCGGCCTTCCTCAAGCTCGCGGGCGCGGTCGATGTCCCGGTCCGGCGCATCACCTTGCTGTCGGCATCCGTGCGCGAGGCCATCATCCGTGAGGCGGCGCAGCACCAGATGGTGGTCCTGGGCGCGACCCTGAGCCTGATGCATCGTCCCATGGTGCTCGGCGCGCCCGTCACGCGACTGCTTCGCCGGCTGCCGGGCAGCGTCATGGTGGTCAAGACCGCGGGCCCGGTGACGGCGCTCAAAGATCCGGACCGTCCCTTCCGTGTGGAGAACCGCGCCGCGGCGGCCGAGCGCGTCGACCGGTGGTTTGCCGAAAACACGTTCCACAGCAAAGAGTTCGCGGATCTCCGCCGGTTGGTGGATCTCAAGCAGCGGCAGGGTGTGACCATCAGCCTTGGACTGCCCACCCTCAACGAGCAAGACACGATCGGCAAGGTCGTGCGCACCTTCAAGAACGCGCTGATGGACCGGGTGCCGCTCGTCGACGAGATCGTCGTCATCGACTCCGGCTCTACCGATCGGACGGCGGCCATCGCGGAGCGCGCCGGAGTCCGAGTGGTGCAGCATAGCGAGATCCTGCCCCGGTACGGCGCCTTCGAGGGCAAGGGCGAGGCGCTCTGGAAGAGCCTGTACACGCTGAATGGCGACCTCATCTGCTGGGTGGACACCGACATCAGCAACATTCACCCGAAATTCGTCTATGGCTTGCTCGGGCCGTTGCTGAGCGACCCCGAGATCCATTACGTCAAGGGGTTCTACCGGCGCCCGTTGAAATTCGGCACCGAGTTCCAGGCGCAGGGCGGCGGCCGTGTGACCGAGCTGGCCGCTCGGCCGATGCTCAATCTGTTTTTTCCCGAGCTCTCCGGCCTGATGCAGCCGCTTGCGGGCGAGTACGCGGGCCGAAGACGCGTTCTGGAAAGCGTGCCTTTCTTCACCGGATACGGCGTCGAACTGGGCTTGCTGCTCGCGATCTCCGAGGCGTACGGAATGCGCGCCATCGCCCAGGTCGACCTCGGCATGCGGGTCCATCGCAATCAAACGCTCTTCGACCTCTCGAAGATGGCGTTCGCCATCATGCAGGTCGGCCTGAAACACCTCGGCGATCGTCACCGCATCCATCTGCTCGAGGAAGTCAACAAGACGATGAAGCTGATCCACTACGAGGACGAGCGCTACTGGATCGAACAGAAAGAAATCGAAGACCAGGAACGCCCGCCGATGAATTCCGTGCCGGAATACTTCATGGCCCGGCACCGAGCCCAGCCCGCCCCCGAGTAGGGGGTTACGTAGCAACTTCGCATAATCAGCCGATGCGGCGCGGTTATGCGGCTCTCGGGTTGCTGGCACTGATCTGGGGCGCGTCGTTTCTATTCATCAAGCTCGCCGTGCGCGACATGAGCCCGGCGACATTGGTGTTCTCGCGAGCGATTCTGGGTGCCGTCACGCTCGGGCTGATCTTTGCGGCGCGCCGGCAAACGCCCTTCCCGGCCGGGACGCGAGCGCGCCTGCTGCCATTCCTGGTGCTGGCCATTCTCGGAAGCCTCGTTCCCTGGGTCGCCATTGCCTTTGGTGAACAGTCGATCAGCAGCGCGCTGGCCAGCATCCTGAACGCCACCACACCGCTGTGGACCGCGGTGTTCGCCTACTGGGTGACACCGGCCGAGCGGCCAAGCGGGCTCAACTATCTGGGCGTCGCGATCGGTTTCTTGGGGACCGGAATCTTGATCGCTCCCGACCTCATCGGCCAACCCTTGCGAGCCAGCACCATTGGGACGCTGGCCGTCGTGGGAGCGGCATGCAGTTACGCCGTATCGGCATTGGTTTCGCGACGCCGGCTGCGAGGCGTCAGCCCACTCCAGGTGGGCTTCTGGCAGCTGACGCTCACGGCCCCATTGGCCTTTGCGGTCGCCCTGCCGACCATCGGCACGACCCACCTGCGCTTGCCGTCGATCGCCGCCATGATCTTCCTCGGGGCAGGCGGCTCGGGCATCGCGTTCCTCCTCTACTACTTCATGATGAACACGCTCGGCGCCACTCGCGCGACGACGGTGACCTTTCTGGTTCCCGTCACCGCGGTCTGGGGGGCGACCCTCCTTCGCGAGGCGATCACGATCCCGATCCTTGCCGGCATGGGCGTGATCCTGGTCGGTCTCTACCTGACGAGCCGGCCGCGCAGGCCGAGGGCGCCGGCGCTGACCCAAGACCGTGGCGTAGCGTGAATCTCATCTGCCCGGCGTAGAATCTCGCGTTGACATGCGTCGCTTTGCTCTCGCGTTGACGGCGCTGGCCTTGATGCTCGGCGCCTGCACAATGCCGATGACCGGCGCCTCCGTTAGTCCGACGCCGACAGCGACCCCAACGCCTAGGCCGTCTGCGACCCCGACCCCGGCTCCCTCTCCCACCCTCGTCGGCGGTCGCATCATCGTCTCCAATCTCGATGACAATGGTGCGGCGGTGGTCGCCGGCATTCTTTACCCGCCGAGCGGTGGCAGCTGCGGCGCCAATGGCAAGTACGACGGTTGCCCGGTCACCGACGGGCTCGCGGCGCAATTGGATTCGAACCCGTTCAAGCAGGCGGAACCCCTTTGCCGCTGCCAGAACACCTATCAGTCACGGACCATAACGACGGAGGCGTTGCCACCCGGGAATCCCGGCGCCATCGCGCACGTGGTGCTCGACTTCGGCGGGAGCACGGTGAAGCTCGACGTCACCGTCATCCGCTCGGCCGGCGGGTGGTTCGCCAGCGACACCAGCTGCACCGGTCAGGATTCAGGCACGACCTCGATCTACGCGGCCATGCCGCCGGCCTGCGGCCCTTAAAGTAGCTCCATGACGGTGACCTGGTACACGCTGCTCAAGTACCTGCACGTGCTGCTGGCGATCACCGCGCTCGGCAGCAACGTCACCTACGGCGTCTGGAATACGCTGGCGGCGAGAGAGCCGGCCCATGCGCCGTTCGCCCTGCGGGGCATCGCCTTCATCGACCAACGGGTCGCGAACCCTGCCTATGGGGGCCTGTTGGTCACCGGCCTCGTGCTCCTGGCGGTCGGTCAATGGGGCTTCCGCGGCTGGGTCATCGCCTCCCTGATCCTCTTCGCGCTCCTGATCGTGGTGGCGATCGGCTTTTACTCGCGAGTCGTCCGACAACAGATCCAGGCGATGGATACGGAAGGCCTTGCCAGCGTCACCTACAAGCGACTCGAGGGACAGGCGACGACCTACGGCATCATCAGCCTGGTGATCGCGCTCCTGATCGTCTTCATGATGGTGGTCAAGCCGTTTCCGTAAGCGGCTCCTCGTGGAACACATTGGCGTCGTCCAGCCGCCACGATCGCGCCTCGAGCAGCGTTCCCTGCTGCACCGAAGCGACCACATAGCTGTAGAACGACCAGGCGTGGTCGGTATCGAACCGCGACGGGACGGGCGGATGGTCCGGGTGACTGTGCGCAAACCCGATGATCTCCAGTCCGCGCGACTCGGCATCCTTCTGGACCCGTAATTGCTCGAGCGGGTCGAGGGCGTAGCGATCCCAGGGGCGGTCGGTGATGGTGTTTCGCATGCCACGGAATTCCTCGACCGTGTGATCGCCGCCGTCGGCCCGGCCGATCAGCGCACCGCAGGCCTCATTGGGATAGCCGGCTTCGAGATGCTGCCGCATCTGGTCCATCAGGGACCGCGGCATTCGCAGCGTCAAAACTTCCGGCGGTAGAGTCCCGAGCTCAAGTAACGGTCGCCGCCATCGGGGAACACCATCACAAATACGCCCTCCGAGGTGCGACGAGCGACCTCGCGGGCGGCGTACAGGGCGGCGCCGGATGAGTTGCCGACCAGCAGCCCTTCGGAGCGCGCCAGGTCGTGCGCCAGCTCATAGGCGACCTCCGTCGGCACGCTGATCTTTTCGTCCTGCACGCTCGGGTCGTAAATGCCCGGAACGATCGAGCTCTCCATGTGCTTGAGCCCCTCGAGGCCGTGCAGCCCGTCGGATGGTTCGGCGGCAATCACCTTGATCTCCCGGTTGTGACGCTTGAGGAACCGACCCACCCCCATGAGCGTGCCGCTGGTCCCGATGCCCGCGACGAAGTGCGTGACCTCGCCGTGGGTCTGGTCCAGGATCTCCGGCCCGGTCGTATCGAAATGCGCGCGCCAGTTGAACGGGTTGTTGTACTGGTCCGGCATGTAATACACGCCGGGTGCCGACTCCTTGATGCGGTGCGCCTCGCGGATGGCGCCATCCGAACCCTCGAGGGCCGGGGTGAAAATCGCTTCCGCGCCGAAGGCGTTGACGATCTCGCGGCGTTCCTCGTTGACGTTCTCGGGCATCACCAGCTTCACCTGGTACCCCTTGGCTGCGCCGATCAGGGCGTAGGCGATGCCGGTGTTCCCCGACGTCGAGTCCAGGATGACCTTCTCCACCGTCAACTCGCCGGTTCGTTCGGCCTCTTCGATCATGCGCAGCGCCGGCCGGTCCTTGACCGAGCCGCCCGGATTGAACCATTCGGCCTTGGCATAGAAGGTGATGTGCGGAAACTCCTTCTCCAGCAAGCGGATCCGGATCAGCGGCGTATTGCCAATGCGCTGCAGGATCGACTGGTCGGGGAGGTTCTCGAAGACGGACAACGCACGGTGCGGCATGAGCTAATTCTAAGGGCGGCCGATCGGCGGATCGGGATTTTGAATTCCGTCGCACCGCCCGGTAACGCGCTATACTGCCGCCGAATTCGTCCATAGTTCGTTTCGGAGGTAGTCAATGGCCACAGCAGCGCCCGTCGCCGTTTCGGGAGCCAAGGCAGGTTTCTGGATCCGATTTCTCGCCATTCTCATCGACGGGATCATCGTCGGCATCGTCAACAGCGCCATCGCGGCGATCTTGAGTCTGAACACAAATGGGCGCTCCGGTCTCCAGGTCATCCTCGGACTCGTCTATTACGTCTATTTCTGGTCGAGCAACGGCCCCTGGCCGGGCCAGACCATCGGGAACAAGCTGCTGAACATCCGGGTCATTCGTACCAACGGCACGGACCTCACCATCAGCCAGGCGTTGATCCGCTACGTCGGGTTGTTCATCTCGATCCTCTGCCTGTTCATCGGCGTGATCTGGGCCGCGTTCGATCCCAATAAGCAAGGCTGGCACGACAAGATCGCCGACACCTACGTCGTCAAGACGAACTAAGCGCGCGCTGAAAGTC
>DATNMN010000256.1:0-5724 GCA_035602295.1 Candidatus Dormiibacterota bacterium
AGCGCCACTACCGGCCGGCCACCGCGATCCGGCCGGAGGCGCGGTCGGGACCCGGCCGGATTGCTCGGGCCAGGGGTGCGTCGTGATCGCCGTCGTCGGCGCGACCGGGTTCGTCGGGCGTCATTTGGTTGCCCGGCTGGCTTCGAGTGGCGTTTCGGTGCGCGCCGTTGCCAGAAAACCAGCCGCCAATGCCCCCGGAGTCGACGCGGTTAGCGCCGACCTGCTGCAGCCCGAATCCCTGCAAACAGCGTTCCGCGGCGTGGATACGGTCGTCCACTGCGCTGCCATCACCGCCGACCGAAAGGAAGCGTATCCCGGCCAGTACCGTCGCGTGAACGGCGAAGGGACGCGCAACCTGGTCGCGGCTGCCCGCCTCGGCGGGGTGAAGCGGATCGTCCTCGTGAATGGGCTCGGCACTCGGCCCGGGAAAGATGGGAGCTACATGCGTACGCGATGGGAGATGGCCGAGTCGGTGCGCTCGAGCGGCCTGGCCTGGGTGGCGTTGCAGCCCTCGATCCTGTTCGGCGACGGCGCACCCTTCCCGGCGGCGATGGCTCGCCTGGCTCGACAGCTTCCCGTGATGCCAGTGCTCGGTGGCGGGCGCAAACTGCAGCCGTTATGGGTGGAGGACCTGGTGACCTGCCTGGTGCAATGTTCTGCCGACCCTCGCTGGGACGGACGGGCTATCGACCTTGGGGGCCCGGAACAGATGACATTTGCCCAGATTGATGACCTGATCCTGGCGACCATCAAGGTCCGCCGCCTCAAGCTACCCCTTCCCCTATCCGTCGCCCGAATCCAGGCCCGCATCTTCAGCCTGCTGCCGAACCCGCCGCTGGTGCCTGCCACGCTGGAGCTCTTCGAGTTTGACAACACGACCGACCTCGATGCGGTCTCTCGCACGTTTGGGTTCCAGCCCCACGGCATCCGCGAGCATTTCGAACACCACGGCCTGGACGGTTGAGACTGAACGATCGAATCAGTGCGAGGGGCTTGGGGGAATGGCGATCGCCAAGGCGATTCCGTCCGGGTCCTTGAAGTTCAGGATCGGGCTGGTCTTCATCTCGACCACGCCCGAGTGCGCGACGCCGTGCTCGTCTAACCTGGTCGCCCAGGCGTTCACCTCTTCGCGGCTGGCGACCGCGAAGCAGAGGTGATCGAGCCCCGTCCGAAAAGGCGTGAACGTGTCGTTGACTGCGTCGGCGGAGTGATTGAGGCCGAGGAGGAGGCTCGTGCTGGGCATTCCCATGATGACCGCTGTGCGCTGGCCCCTGGTCTCTCGGAAGAGTTCCTTGAAGCCCAGCACGTCCGCATACCAGGCGACGCTGCGCTCGAGGTCGGTTACGGTGAGACCGGCGTGGCGAAACCCGGTGATGGTCATGTTCCGATGTCCTCCTTGCTCCTGGTTGCTGGGCGCCACCGCCGAGGGGTCGACCGTCTGACCGGTGGCGAAACGGTAAGCGGCCTCAACCAACGAGGCGACAACATTCAGTTCGTGCTCGTCGCGGGGCGCGTAGACCAATACGACCGTGGGCGGCAGCGCAGCGGACGCAACGAGCGGATGCGGCTCCGCCCATCCCGCCTCACACGCCGCAGCGGCCAAGTCCGGGGAGAGGCAGACATGCAGGCTGTGGTCCTGACCGGGGTGGAGATGCGCGAACTCGCCACCGATGAAGAAGGCTTCCGCGGGCCCGCCGGCCGTCGCCCGATCGAGCAGGAGGGCCCGGGCCCCGGGGACGGAGATCCGGGTAGGCCCTTCGCTCACCCCGGGGAGCGCGAAGACGCGCTCCGCCAGGCGACGCCGAATGCCTTCACCCGTCGGCTGCTGGTCAATCTGGGAATGCGGCAGCCCCGGCGTTGTCGCCGGTCGCGGTCCCTGCCTGACGGGTAAGGTTTGCATGGTCCTCTCCCTAAACTGTAACATCATTGTGTAACGACATTCTAGCAACCGAGGCGGACTATGTCAACTGAAACGCGTCGGCCGGCGGCAACCACGAGGTCGCATGCCCGAAGGCACGAACGTCGCCGTGCTACCCGAGAGCGCATCGTCCAGGCGGCGGCCGCGCTATTTGTTCGCGATGGCTATCTCGCCACCACCATGGCCGCCATCGCAGCGGAGGCAGGAGTCGCCGTCCAGAGCCTCTACCTCATTTTCGGCAGCAAGCTGGACATCCTCAAAGCCGCGCTCGACGTGGCCATCGTCGGGGACTTCGAGCCCGTCCCCCTCCTGGAGCGCGAGTGGGCCAAACGGTTTGCTGAAACTCCGGATGGACCGCAGGCGGTACGGTTGCTCATTCGCGAGGTCAGTCGCATCCTCGGCCGGACGTACCCGATTTACGCTGCGGTGCAGGCAGCGGCGGCAAGTGAGGCGGGTGAGCTTCTAGCCGAAAACAAGCGCCAGCGGCACGAGGGCAACCGCGTCAAGGCTGAAGAACTGAGCCGCAAGCCAGGGTTTGCACGTGGCCTGACCGACGCCGGCGCTGCCGACCTGATCTATGGGCTAGCCAGCGAGGAGCTCTACGGCTTACTCGTCGTAGACCGGGGGTGGTCGCCGGAGAAATGGGAGAGGTGGTGCGCCGACACACTGATCAGCATCCTGTTCCCGCAGCCAACGACTTAGCGGCTGGCTTTTCGTTTCCGGTCGACGTAGTCGAGCAGCACGTAATCGCCCAGCCGGTCGGCGCTGGCGAAGAACGCACGCCCGCCGTTCATCCGGGTCATCTGCTTGACGAAGGACACGAGGTGATAGTCGTTGTCGAGCATGAAGGTGTTGATCACGATGTGCTCGCGCGTGCAGCGCTGCACCTCCAGCAGCGTCCTCTGGAAAGTCTCCGGCAGCGGCGGGTAGAAGAAGACCGCCTGCTGGCCTTCCATGTGCGCGGTCGGCTCCCCGTCGGTCACGATGATGACCTGCTTGTTGCCCGTCTTGTGCCGGTTCAAGAACTGGCGGGCCAGCATCAGGCCGTGCTGGATGTTGGTACCGTAAATCGACTCGTTGTAGGTCAGCTCAGCGAGCTGATGCGACTTGACCGGGCGCGCATAGTCACTGAAGGCGATCACCTGTAGGAAATCGCGCGGGAACTGGCTGCGGATCAGCGCATCGAGCGCGAGCGCCACCTTCTTGGCGGCATAGAAATAACCGCGGAGCGGCATCGAGCGGCTCATGTCGATCATCAACACGGTCGCGGACTGGGCGCTGAATTCCGACCGATAGACTTCGAAGTCATCGGTTTTGAGACGGATCGGGGTCTGGGAGCCGTCGCGGCGTAGGGCGTTCATCAGCGTCTGCTCGACGTTCAGGCTGAAGGCATCGCCGAACTCGTAGACCTTGGTTTCATCCGACCGCTCGGAGCCGAGACCGCGGACGCTGATCGGATGATCGCCGAAGCGGTCGCGCTTCAAGCGCGTGTACAGGTCGCGCAGGGCTTTCTGCCCGATGCGGCGCATGCCGCGCGGGGTCAGCTCCATCCCGCGCCGGCCTTTCTGGACATAGCCTTTTCGTTCCAGCTGCGCGGCGAGCTCGCTCATCTGGTCGGCCGCCTGGCGCGCATCGGGCCCCAGGAGCTGCTGGAGTTGCTGCGACTGTTCGGGCGTCAGCTGCCGGCCCTGGTATCCCTCGCGCAGCGCCGACTCCAGGTCCTCGATGCTCTGCAGCCGCTCCATCAGCGACAGCGCCTCCTGCAGCGGCAGCGACTCCGAACCATAGAAGGCATAGCGGCTGCCCAGCCCGGGCCGGGGTGACAGCAGCTCGAGCTGCGCCGCGAGCTCCGCCATCTGGTCTTGCAGCTCGGGGTCGTTCAGGGTTGAGGCGAGCAGGTCCTGCATCTGCTGGCGCATCTCCGGCGATAGCGACTGCATCAACGACTCCATCTGCGCCATCTGGCGCTCCAGGTGCTGGATCAGCTCGTCGAGTGTCTTGGGCGGATTCGGTCCGAAGAAATGACCGAACCGCTGCATGAACTGTTCGAACTTCGGCGATTTCCCCTCCAGACGGTCACGCAGCATCTGGTTGAGCGCCTTCATCATCTCTTTGATCTCGCCGAGATGCTCCGGCTGCAACTGCTGCATGGTGCGCGTCATGTTCTTGAAGTAGGTCTGGGAGACCTGCTGCTTCAGCTCCTCCATCAACTTCTGGAAAGCCTGGGCGGCGCCTTCGTCCATGAACTCGTAATCGTTGAGCTCGCGGATCGCGCCACCCACGTCCTCGGGCAGGCGATCGAGCTCCTCCAGCTTCTTCTTGGCGATTTTCTGCAGGACGCGTTTGGCGCTCTCCGGCGCCTGCTCCAGCCGCTCGTTGATCCCCTGCCGCTCGCGACGGGTGATCTCACTCAGTCGCTCGCGGATGTTGCTGAAGACGTCATTCAGGTTGTACCGCTTCAGTTGTTGCAGCCGCTTCTGGCGCAGCCGTTCCAGCATCTCCTCGAAGCCCGGAAGTTTGCGGCCCTGCTTATCGCGCCAGCCGCGGCTCATCAGCCGGTGCAAGGCGTAGTCGAAATCGCCGCCCTGGAATAGATCCTCGGCCAGGCGATCGAACAAGTCCTCGGCATCGCGGCCAAACGGTTCCTGCGAACCGTCCCAGCGCTCGTACCGGTTTGACCGGGAAATCATTTAGCCGGCGTAGACGGCCGCCCCGTCGAGGTCAGTCTTGTTGATCCGCTTGCTGAGGTGGAGCCCCTCGAGGACGAACTCCATGCCCGAGGCGGCCAGCGCCGGTCGCTTGTCCAGGCCCAGGCTTTTCAACGCCTTTTCCATGCCGGGCAACTCCCGCAGCATCGTGGCGTAGCGATCAGCGGCCTGCAGCTCGGACACTTCGAAGGTAAGGCCGGCGTCGAAGCGCTGCACCAGCTCGTTGAACTGGGTGGCCTCGAAGTGACGCCGAAAGACGTTGAGCACCGCGGTCTTGATGATCTTTTCCAGGACCGTCTGGTCGTCTCCCTCTTCCCAGGTCTCCATCTCGAGCTTGCCGGCGCTCGAGGGAATGATCGAGGGCAGGTCGGTGATGCGCGGCACGGCCTCGGTCTCACCGGTCCGCAGCGCCCGGCGCGAGGCGTTCGACACGAGGTTCTCGTAATTGGTGATCGAGATCCGAACGCTGACCCCGGAGCGCTGGTTGATTTTCGGGCTTCGCCGCGCCAGCTGGGTCACCTCGGCAACGATTTCCTTCATGAAGTCGGGCATGGTAACCGATAACTCGCGATCCTGGAAATCGGTGCGCTCCTGCTCCACGATCCGGATCTCGTCGTCGATGTTGCGCGGGTAGTGCGTCCGGATCTGCGCCCCGAAGCGGTCCTTCAGCGGCGTGATGATGCGGCCGCGGTTGGTGTAGTCCTCCGGGTTGGCGCTGGCCACCACGTAGACGTCGATCGGGAGGCGGAGCTTGAAGCCGCGGATCTGCACGTCGCGCTCCTCGATCAGGTTCAACAGCCCGACCTGGATCCGCTCCGCCAGGTCTGGAAGCTCATTGATGGCAAAGATGCCGCGGTTGGTGCGTGGCACCAGGCCGTAATGGATCGTCAGCTCATCGGCCAGATACTTGCCCTCTGCGACCCGGATCGGGTCGACCTCGCCAATCAGGTCGGCAATCGACGTGTCCGGGGTGGCCAGCTTTTCGCTGTATCGCTCGTCAGGGCTGATCCAGCGCACCGTGACCTGGTCTCCCTGCGCTGCCACGCGGTCGCGGCAGGCCCGGCAGATGGGCGCGTACGGATTGTCATTGATCTCGCA
>DATNMN010000257.1:0-3563 GCA_035602295.1 Candidatus Dormiibacterota bacterium
ATGACGCGAGCCGAAGCGAGGACGACAATCCTCACCAACCTTGAAAAGGAACTCAACCAGGAGATCGCGCAGAAGATTCGCGATGGCGAGGCGATCGTCAAAGAGGAGAGCGAAAAGCGCGCCCGCAACATCCTGGTGACCGCGATGCAGCGGGTTGCCGCCGAGCAGACCGCGGAGACCTCGGTTTCAGTGGTGGCCATCCCCAGCGACGAGATGAAGGGTCGCATCATCGGTCGTGAAGGGCGCAACATTCGGGCACTCGAACACGCGACCGGCGTCGACCTGATCATCGACGATACGCCAGAGGCCGTCATTCTGAGTGGCTTCGACCCGGTCCGCCGCGAGGTGGCACGGGTGGCCCTCAACCATCTACTGGTCGATGGCCGGATCCACCCGGCCCGGATCGAAGAGATGGTGACCAAGGCTCGCGGCGACGTCCAGAACCGGATTCGGGAAGAAGGCGAACAGGCGATGTTCGAGACCGGCGTTACCGGTCTGCATCCCGAGCTGGTGAAGCTGTTGGGGACGCTGGCGTTTCGGACCAGCTACGGACAGAACGTGTTGACGCACAGCAAGGAGGTCTCTTTCCTCTGCGGGATGGCGGCGGCCGAGATCGGCGCCGACGTGGCGCTGGCCCGTGAGGCCGGCCTGCTGCACGACATCGGAAAGGCGATCGACCATGAGGTCGAGGGGTCGCACGCCATCATCGGCGGAGAACTCCTCAAGCGGCTCGGCAAGCCAGACACGCTGGTGAACGCGGTCGCTGCCCACCACATGGACGTTGAGCCGACCAGCCTCGAGGCGATTCTGACGGTGGCCTGCGACGCGGTCTCGGCAGCCCGTCCAGGCGCCCGCCGGGAAACGCTCACCACCTACATCAAGCGGCTCGAAAAGCTGGAAAGCATCGCTAACTCGTTCGAAGGCGTCGAGAAATCGTTCGCGATCCAGGCAGGTCGCGAGATCCGCATCATCGTCAAGCCGGACACGATCGACGACAGCCGGGCCCAGATCCTCGCCCGAGATATCGCGAAGCGAATCGAAGGCGAGCTCAGCTATCCGGGCCAGATCAAGGTGACAGTAATCCGCGAGACCCGTATCGTCGAATTCGCCAAGTAAGAAGAGAGGCGACCCCACTGGGGGCCGCTTCTTTTTTTGTTCGGCTGACTAGCGGGGGCGTGATCGGCGGTGCGGGGCAGGCGGGCTCGGCGCCTGCCGTTCGGACAGCGTCCTGGTGCGAAGGGGCGAATGGATCGGGGTGTGGAGCTGCCTGCCCTGCGGATCGAGGTCCGCCAGGGTTCGGTTGACCGCGCTGGGCGTGAGATGTTTCGGGGTGAGGGCTGGTCGGGGCGGAGTGTGGTGGGTCCCATGCTCGCGGGGGGCAGCTACGGCGCGCTCCCGCGAGGTGGGGGGCTTCGGGGGACCGGTCGCCGGGAGCACCGTACCCACATAGATGGCGGCGAGGCGCGCCTGATAAAGCGGATGGCCCTCGCGGCTCTGCGCCGCGGAGACCAGGATGCCGGACGTGCCGGCCGCTACCAGCGCACCAGTAAGCGCCGCGGCTACCCGGGTCTGGCGACGCCAGCTCAGCTGCGGCATGAATCGGTAGACGCGCTTTTCGAGATCGGGGTAGTGGAGCGCGAGGGTGGCCACGGCCAGCGCCGGCCAGTCGGAAGCTTTTTCCGCCACGATGTAGCGCGCTTCCCAGCGCGGCTGGAATTTGCCCTTGAATGAAACCAGCGAGGCGGAAACGCTCGCAATTCCGAGGCGGATGAGCGCGTGGTCGCCCATCGCGGCGAGCCGGTTCGGGGGCTCGGCGGCAACCGGAGCCAGACCGAGACTTGCCCAAGCCGCCTGGGATCCCAGCTGCTTCATGCAGCTGTACAACAGGAGGTCCATCGCGCCGCCGGGGGTCTTCGCGGTGCGCCGGATCTCGTCGAGGACGATGCCGCGATTGGCCGGCACGGCCAGCCAGCTGCAGTAGGCGACCAGCGTGCCGTCCCTGTTATACGCAAGCCCGACCGTCGCCGGGGCTTCCGGCTGGTCGGCGCGGCAGCCGACGGAGAACGTCATCTCACCCAACACGTGTCCGCCTAGCCAGGAGGAGGCAAGCGTGCCCATCGCCTCGCGGATAGCGGGCGTGACCTCCGACCTCGGCATCAACTGCACGGTGATGCCGTTGCGCTGGCCGCGGCTGACTTCGTGGCGCAGCTTGGCCATGGCCGGCCCCTCGAGCGATAGCCGGCCGAGGTCGACGATGGCTTCGCTACCGATCTGACGTTGCACGCCCCAGCCGAGAGCGGGCATCATGTCGCCGGGAACCTGGTAGAAGCCAAGCTTCCACCCGCCCGCGTGGCAGGCGGCACGAAATTCGCGATAGAGCGCCTGCACAGAGACCGCGGGGCCGACGCCGGGCCCCAGGACAACGGCCACGCCAGATCGAAGGCCGTAGGCCAGGAACGCCTTCCGGTCCCGGCTCCAGAACCAGCGCTTGTCGGCCATCAGCACGAACGGGCTGACGCCGGACACCGCGTAGTCCCGGTAGGTGGCCCGCAGCGGTCCGCTATCCGACTCGAGTGGAAGCGGCGCATTGCGGACCACGAGGGTAAGTCCCCAGGCCGCAGCGGCCACCGCCGCGACCGACAGGACCGCGAAGAATATCAACAGCATGCCGCTCGGCTGGTCGAACAGCAGCAGCGCCAGGGTGGCGATGCCGGCGGCGCCGAGCAAAGTCCATCCTTGCGCCTTTGCCCCCGGGTCGCTGAGCTGCGACCAGAGCCGGCGGGCGAGCACGAGGGCGATCAACGTGATGCTCGAGAGCATCATCGAGCTGGCGCTCCCGGCCGCGAGTCCGAGCAGAACCCCGACCGCCGCAATGATCAGCAGGACATCGCGTAGGGCGCGCTTCGGGCTGTCAACCAGGCGCAGCACGGCCGGAACCGTGATGATGATGAGAGCCAGGCTGAGGGGGCCGACCACCCGTGCAACCGCCAGTCCCGCCGGTTGCCAGGCATGCGGAGCATCGATCCATGCCTTGACCGCCAGGCCGGTCGTGCCGAGCGCCGCGGCGGTGAGCAGCAGCCGTAACGTTACGGAAACCATTGCGCCCGCCCGGTTCACGGTTGTGCGAATCGTGTTCACGGTCATCCACTACGTTGAACGAGTTGCAACGGCTCCGCGATCGACACAAGATGTTGCGGGACGCGCTACGGCGCGCCATCACGCTGACGTCAGCCGCGCGAGGTCAGAATTGGAGACCGTGCGTCTTGCCACCTTCCGGCACGCGGACCGTCCCTGAGAGGTCCTGAGCCATCCGGGTCATCGCCAGCGCAAGACCTTCTTGCCAGATATCGGCCGAGTGGCCGCCCGGGAGCACGTTCAGGTCGTGAGGGACACCGAAGCGGTCGAGTTGGCTGGAAAACGCGCGGTTGGTTTGCTGGTAATAGGGGTCGCGGTTGCCAACCACCAGGATGAACCGCACACGCCGGGATGATGGCTCGTCCTGCACGATGTAGTAGGGGCTGTTGACACGGATGTAGCTCGTGAGGCCGCCGAACACGGGACCG
>DATNMN010000258.1:0-4383 GCA_035602295.1 Candidatus Dormiibacterota bacterium
CGAGTTGCGCCGAATGGGACATGACGTCACCGTATTCGGAGCGGAGGGATCGGCGGAGGGGGTGACGATGCTGGCCGACGCCGCCTGGAGCCACGATCTCGGTGGGCAGGCAGAGGCGGCTCGCCAGGCAACTTATCTCGCTCGCGTCTATGCCGCCATGTCCGGCCAGCGGTTCGATGTCATCCACGATCACACCGGTTTCGAGGGCCTGTTGCTCGCCCTTCAAAGCGGAGTGGCCCCGGTGGTGGTCCACACCATCCACGGCGAGGTGACCGAACCGATGTCCACCTTTTACAAAGAGGTCGATGCGCGGGCCCGGCTGTGCGCCATCAGCCTGAGCCAGGCGGCCAGTGCCCCAGACATCAAGCTGGCCGGCATCGTCCACAACGCCGTCGAGCTCCCGGCGGCGCCGCCCAGTGTCGCGCACGAGCGCTACTTGATCGAGGTGGCCCGGATCATCCCGGACAAGGGCCAGCACCTGGCGATCCAGGTGGCGCAGAAGGCCGGCCGCAAGCTGATCCTGGCGGGCAAGGTCGAGCGCTCCCCGGAAGGCATGCGGTATTTCGAAGAACAGGTCGAGCCCTTTCTCAGCCCGACCGTCGAGTACTACCCGAACGTCGCCGGGGCCCAGAAAGCGCGGCTCATCTCGCGCGCCGCGGCCGGGATCTTCCCGTTGCAATGGGCGGAACCCTTTGGGCTGGCCATGGTCGAGTGCATGGTGGCGGGCACACCGGTCCTCGCGCTGCGCAGCGGCTCAACGCCCGAGCTGATCGAGGAGGGCGTGACGGGCTTCCTGGCAGAGGACGTCGACGACTTGGTGGAGGGTGCCAATCGCCTCGATGCGATCGACCGAGTTCGCTGCGCGACCGTCGCGCGCGAGCGGTTCAGCCCGCGTCACATGGCCGAGCGCTACGTCGCCGTCTACCGTCGCGGCTCGGTCGAGGTCGAGGCCTTCAGCTCTCCTAACGGACCGGAAGCCGCCGGGCTTACCCGGCGGCGAGCTGTGCCGACGCCTTAGCGACCCGGTCGATGATGGCCTTCCCCTCGCCGGTGGTCTCGTCCAGCCAGCGCGGCTGGGCGTAGCCGTCGATCACGACCGGCCGAAAGTCGACGCGGACCAGCCGCGTGCCGTAGAAGGTGTAGCGGCCGACCATCCCTTCGCGGGTTTCCTGCGACCACATCTGATCGAAGATGAAATTGCCGTGCGCGTAGGTGATCAGGCGATCCTTATAGATCTCCACCGGCTGGACCCAGTGGGGATGGTTGCCGATCACCAGGTCGGCCCCGTCGTCGATCGCCAGGTGCCCGATCTCTCGCGGGTTGTCGGGCGCGATCCCGGGGCCGGCGACCGGCAGGAGTTCGTACTCCTTGCCCCAGTGGAAGGCCACTACTACGACATCGGCCTTTGGCCGCACCAGGTCGATCTCGCGCTTCATCTCGGCGCGATCGATATGGGTCCCGACGCCATTGAAGCCAAGGAAGGCAAAGTAAATGCCGCGGATATCGCGAATCTCGTAGGTGCCGAGGCCAGACGTGCCGATGCCGTGTTTGGCCAGCAGGATCTGGGTCTCGTTCGTGCCGGCCGGCCCGAAATTCGTCAAGTGGTTGTTGGCCAGGTTCGCTACGTTGACGCCAGCGTAGTCGAGGCCGGCGATCGCCCGCTCGTCGCCGCAAAACTTGAACCCACCATGAATGATGGGGCAGTTCTTGATCAGCGGCGCCTCGAGGTTGATGAACAGCAGGTCGCTGGTCTTGAGGTATTCCGCCGTTTGCCGCCAGGGGTAAAGCCAGTCCTTGTGGAGGACGGTTTGGTAGTTCACTTCGCGCGCCGGGATCACGTCGCCGGTGGCCGTGATCACCCGCAGCTTCGACTGGTCGTACTGGCTCAAGTCCGGCTTGTTGTTACCGAAAATGCTGGCCAGGCTCAGTGCCGGTGGGGTGGGCGTCGGAGTTGGGGTTGGGGTCGGGGTGGCGCGGTGCGCCGCCACGGGCGAGCTGCCGGTCGGGCCACTGGTTGGCGCCGAGCATGCCGCCATCAAGGGCAGCATCAGCAGCGGGACCAGGGCACGACGCTTCAAGCGCGGGTTAGGATACACCAGCTCACGGCCAATCACCAAACCCATCGTTACCCGGTTGTCTCCGTAGTACCTTGCACAGCAAGGAAGCTTGTGCTACATTGCAGTGGTGCCGGCGGACGGACTCGTGAGCCAGATGCGCCGCGGGGCACTGGAGTACTGCGTGATGGCGCTGATCCTTAAGACCCCTCGCTATGCCTACGAGCTGATCGAGGCGCTCGCCAAGACCGGCCTGCTCACCACCGAGGGCACGCTCTATCCGCTGCTCAGCCGGCTTCGTCGCGACGGCCTGGTCAAGACCGAGTGGCGCGAATCGACGGACGGCCCCCCGCGGCGGTACTACGAGCTGACCGCCGAGGGACGACGGGCGCTGACTGCTTTCAAGAATGAGTGGACCGGTTTTCGCGGCGCTGTCGACGGAATCCTCCAGGAGGGCATCAAGTAATGACCGCCACGCATGCCGACCAGCTGATCGACGGCTACCTCGCACGGCTCCAGGTCGCGGCGGCCGATCTCCCCTCGGGCGTCCGCGATGAATTGATCGAGGACATGCGGGCCCACATCGCCGAGGCGCGCACACGCGAGCCACAGGAGACGGACGCGACCATCCTCAATATTCTTGACCGCCTGGGAGAACCCGACGCGGTCGTGGCCGAGGCAGGCCGCCGTCCCGATGTTTTCGGATCAAGCCAACCGAGCGGGCGACCCGAGCCCTACCGGCCCGGCATTTTGGAAATCGCCGCGGTCGTCCTCCTTCCGTTCTTGTGGCCGGTGGGCGTCATCCTGCTGTGGATTTCGCCGGCATGGAAAACTCGGGACAAGGTCATTGGGACGATGCTGCCGCCCGGTGGCTACCCCGGCATCCTGTTCCTGGGTCTCTTCTTCGCGCACGCGTCAGCCGCGGGTGTCGCCAGCCTGGGCGGCAGCGAGAATAGCTGCACCGTCTCCAACGACTTCGCCGGCAACGTCGTCCAGACCTGTACCAGCGCGACCCCACTCCAGGTCATCGGCGCCATTCTTGCGGTGGTTCTCATCGTCGTCCTCTGGCTGCTGCCGCTGGTCACCGCGGCCTACCTGGCGGTTCGCCTGCGCTGGGGTCGCCGGCCGCAAGCGGTTGCGACGGCGTAGCCGGCGGACTCACGACCCTGTCGGATCAAAACGCCAGCGTGTCGCGCCATATGGCTTCACCGTGGCAACCCCGAACGCCGTAATCGGGGTCACCGCGTAGAGCTCCCACGGCGGAGGCCCGGCGCTAGGTGCGCTGTATTCGGCGGTGATCGCGCCGTCGGCGGCACGAGCCGGCCATCCCTGGGCCGCATACCGTTGAGCGAGTCGCTCAAGCGTTGCTTGGTCGGTCACCTTCGCCGCCCGGCCCTCGACGACGAGGTCGAGGCCAGGGAGCGCCATGGAGAACGCGCAGGTCGGATTCGCGGCCAGGTTGCGGCTCTTGCGACTACCGGGGCCGCTCGTGAAATAGAACTTGCCGTCAACCCAAAGCGCGCCCACGCCGGCGAGATGCGGGCGCCCATCGGGACGGACGGTGCTCAGCCATGTCGTCCGCGGGGCTTGCGTATCTGGGGCTGCCTCGAGTTGCTCCAGCGCGCGCAACCAGGGGATCGGCGGGTCTCCATAGATGTCGAGATTTTTCTCTTCCATATCGAAAGCGTAGACGCGTGGGCGCGGCGAAACTCATCGGTCCGTGATGGGCCGCCTTTTGATGTTAGTGGCCGTTGCCGTTCGACTGGCCGGATTGACCGGACTGACCGGATTGATCGGACTGGCTGGACTGGCTCTTCGATCCCGACGCTTTCGTTTGCTGAGAACCCGTCGAGTTTGCAGAGCCCGTCTGCGAGAGCTCAACATCCAGCTCCGTCTGGGCCTCGGCCACCAGCTTGTCCATCGCCGCGATCGTGCTGGCGACGGCCGGGCGGCTGGTCGCCAGAGCACTGCGCTTCAACTCGATCAGGGCGGTTTCCCTGTCGGAGATATGTTGATTGAAGGCAAGGTGGGCACCGCTTTTTCGCTGTGCGGCCTGCTGCCGCAGGTGCTCCAGGGCAACGAGATCGCGCTGGTAGGCATCGCGGACGGCGCCGGCCGGGTCGATGGTACCGGTCGCGGTTTCAGCCACGTGGCTGGCAGCCGTGTGCAGCGCGACGTTCGCCGACGCAAGGCTGATCGGCGCCAGCGGCCGCTGCGGTGCCGTGGCGGCGTGGGCAACGATGCCGCTGGACAGTGCCAGGGCGATCACGATGCCCAGTAGCCGGTTCGTCATTTTGATGACCATCTAGATTGCCTCGCCCTCAGGCTA
>DATNMN010000259.1:0-5383 GCA_035602295.1 Candidatus Dormiibacterota bacterium
TGGGTCGGACTCAGGCCCATCATGGTTCGGGTCCCCCGATCGAAGCTGAAGGAAACGACCAGGGGAAGGGCGGTGGCACGGCGCACGCCCTCGATCGCGGCGAGCGCTTCGTCGAGCGCAAAGAACGTTTCCAAGAGGAGAAGGTCCGCACCCCCCTCGCTGAGGGCGCCGGCTTGCTCGGCGTAAGCATCGGCAGCAACCGCCGGCGTTAGCTCGCCCAAGGGTTCCATCAGCATGCCGGTCGGACCCATCGAGCCGGCAACAAGGACGCCGGCGCTCGTCGAGGCCGCCTCGCGGGCCAATGACACGGCGCGATGATTTAGGTCAGCCGTGCGGCCCGCGTATCGCGATTCGCGCAAGCGCGGCGAGGTCGCCCCGAAGGTGTCGGTCAGGATGATGTCGGAACCCGCCTCGATGAAGGCGCGGTGGAGTCCGAGGACCTTCTCAGGCTGGTCGAAGATCCAATCCTCGGGCGCCCCGCCGATCGCCATTCCCATTTGCTGATAGTTGGTGGCCGTGGCTCCGTCGGCAATCAGGACTTCGCCGGCCTTCAGCCGATCGACGAAACTCTTGCCCATCGGCGATCAATCATCGCAGAGGTTGCCTAGGAACCCGGCAGCGGCTGCTCGTTGAGGGTCGCGTGCAGGTGGACGGGCACCGGGTGGCTGAGGGACTGTGCCGCGTGGCAGGCACGCTCGGCATGGGTGACGAGCTTGCGCACATTGGCGCTCGCAGCGGGGCTCACGATCGAGAGCGCGATCGTCACCTCCTCGAAATAGGCGGGGGCGTCGTCGACGTCGTACTTTTCCGTGTTTCGGAAGGTCGCCCGAACGTCAGCCGATGCGTCCTCGATGGGAACCTCGTAAAGTGGCGCGAACCGCGCCAGCTGGGTCAGCAGTCAAAACGCTGTCCCCATCATCAGGTATTGGAGCGGTGACGGTCCCTGCTCGGTCCCACCACGCGCCAGCGGCTCATCGGACTCGACGACGAAGTTCCCCATCCTTCCCTCGAGGTGGACGTCGTCCAGGATCCGTGCCACCGCCCTCGTCGTGGTTCGCCGTTGCTCCGGCGGCTTGGCGCTCATCTCCTGTCGCAGGCGGTCGATCTCTGCCATTTGCTTCTTGAGATTGACCCGGCTCTTTATGGGTTTTGCGTCACTCATGACCGCTGCATGCGCACCCTATCATCCAGGCCTTAACCATCTCTGCGAGTCGTCTCTAACGACGTAAGCCTTTTGCGGAGGAGCCAATCGCCGGGCTCCTCTTCTTTGTCGACAATGGTCGGAGGATGGCTGGCCAGCTGGACCCTGGTGCGGACGAGCGGCGCCATGCGCTGATCGCGTGGTCGATCGTCGCGCTGGTCAGCGCGGCTGCTTTTGGCCTGTTCCTATGGAGCGTGCTCGCCCACGGCGGGCTGACAGCGGCGGATCCTTCAGTAGCAACCTTGATCGCCGGTCACCGTCCCCCATGGCTGACGCCGGTAGTGCAGCTCGTCACCTGGCTCGGGTCGTCCTTTTTTATCATTCCGTTGGGCGTTGCCGTGGCCGGCTACCTCCGGCTTCGCCGCCGCACCTGGCAACCGCTCGTCATGATGGCTGCGGCATTTGCTGGGGCGGCTGGACTCTATGACATCGTGAAGCCGGCCGTCGGTCGAGCCCGTCCAGCAGCCGCGCTTCAAGTAGGAGGACCGGACGAAGGATGGGCGTTTACCTCCGGACATGCCACGCAATCCATCGCCTTCTACGGAATGCTGGCTGTGGTGCTCATCGCCTGGCGTGCCCCGAACCGCCGGCTGCTTATTGCCGTCGGCGCCGCACTCGTCACCCTGATGGTTGGCGCCTCGCGCCTCTACCTCGGGGTCCACTGGCTGACGGATGTTCTTGGTGGCTACGCACTCGGGCTTGCCTGGCTGTCGCTAGTGATGGTCGCGTCCCTGCTCGTCGAAGACCGGCGGCAACGCCGGACCGCAGTTGGTCCCGGGGTTAGGCCCTTCCGGCCACCGCCGCATTGATGGCGGCGGCAGTGCCCTGCGGATCCTCGACCTCGAGCACAAGGTTTGCGAATCGTTCGTGGTCGAGCTCGATGACAACGGTTCGATCGGGATCATGCACGTCCCAGAAGGCATGCTCGCCGTCGAGGAACAAAAAGCTACCGGCCATCATCACGTAGGGCATGTCCGTGCCTGGCACATGCGCGCGTAACGGGTTTCGCCAGCGTCGGCGTACCTCGGCGGGACTGACGGTTGCGCCCTTCACGTGCGCGAGCGGGACGCTCAGCTCACTCCTGAGCGCGAGCACCTTGTCGAGGCCCTGAATCCTCGCGACCAGGCGATCATCCTGGATCTCTACGTGCGTCATGAACTCAGCACGGCGCTATCCTTGCCCCATGCCCGATGCGACGACCAATCCAACCACAGCCAGCGGCCCTCGCCTTGATGCTAGCTCGCTGGAGGACGCCAGCGTCTTTGTTCGCGCCGCAGGCCTCATCCTCGATGAGGTCACCGAGTCCCGCGTGACCGGGCATCTACAGTTGGGCCCAGACCACCTCACTCCCTGGGGGATCGTCCATGGCGGCGTCTACTCGACCGCAGTCGAGAGTGCCGCGAGCCTCGGAGCAAGCACCGCCGTGCGCGGCCGCGGCGAGGTGGCAGTCGGACTCAGCAACACGACCCACTACTTCCGATCGCTCACGGCCGGGCGGGTGCTCCTCGAAGCAACGGCGCTTTACCAGGGCCGCAGCCAACAACTGTGGCGCGTCGATATCACCGATGAGACCGGTCGGCTCATCGCGCACGGTGAGGTTCGTCTGCAGAACGTCGCGGCCAAGCCCTGAGCACAGGCAACCCGAGATCGGATTTGAGATTCGCGAGGTTAGCTGGTATGAGTCGGACGTGATGCAAACGGCCGTCCGACTGCGTGCAGCCCATCCGGCACGAGATTTGTGCCTGGCCCCCGGGCGCAGCGTCGACGCTCCGCTTGCCGAGGGTGGGCGTTACGGACGAATGTTCCCGGAGCTGCCGGCTGCTCGCTTCGACGATGATCGGTTGCTCGCCCTCGGGATTGAAGGCAGCGTCTGCGATGGCGGGGCCTGCGATACCGAGAGCCACATCGAAGCCGGCCAGCCTTTCTTCGGCCAGTACCTCGCGCACGACCTGACCGCCGACCGGTCGCCATTACGGGTACACGGCGACATCAATGCTCTACGCAACGCTCGCACGCCTCGCGCGAATCTCGAGGCCTTGTACGGCTCGGGCCCGGTCGGCGCCCCCTATCTCTTCGACCAGACAGATCCAGCCAAACTACTGCTGGGCGCGGGAGGTCACGATCTGCCTCGCAACCAGCAGGGCCTGGCGCTGATCGGCGACCCGCGGAACGATGTCCACGCCTTCATGACCGGCTTCCAGGTGGCCTTCGTCCGGGCGCATAACCGCCTGGTCGATCGACTAAGGTCGGACGGCGTTCCCGATTCGGATCTGTTCGACGACGCACGCCGGGCGCTGATCTGGCATTACCAATGGGTCATCCTCAATGATTTCCTCCCGAATCTGGTCGGCGACGCGATGACGCTGAGCGTCCTCCAGGACGGCCTTCGCTTTTATCACCTCACGGGCGACCCGTTCATCCCGGTCGAGTTTGCAGACGCCGCGTACCGCTATGGCCATTCGCAGATCAAGGGCGACTACCAGCTCCGACCGGGCGGTCGACGCTTCCCCGTCTTTCCCGATCTGGCGGGCTTCCGGCCGCTTGCGCCGGAACATGTCATCGATTGGGCGTTTCTGTTTGACGTGCCGGGAAGGCCGGAGGCACAACGCGCCAAGCCAATCGATGGACAGTTGCCCACATCGCTCATTCGACTTCCGGAATCGATCACCGGGGTCGTCGAAGTCAGTGCGTACCGATCACTTGCCGCACGTGACCTGCAGCGAGGGATGGGCACCGGCTTGCCATCGGGCGAAGCCGTCGCGCGCGCCGTTGGGGCAAGAGAGTTGACGCGTCAGGAGCTCGCCCTCGGTGACTGGCAGGATGAAACGCCCCTCTGGCTGTACATCCTTCGCGAGGCCGCCGTCCGCGGCGGGGGCGACCACTTAGGCGAGGTCGGCGGCCGTATCGTTGCCGAGGTCGTCGTCGGCATCGTCCGCACTGATCCAGAGTCGTATCTCACCAACGATCCGTCCTGGCGCCCAACGCTGCCATCGCATGAGCCGGGCACCTTTAAGATCCGCGACCTCCTCATCCCAGCTCGCTAAATATCATGGACGGTATGCCTTTCTTTGGTTATCACATGCCCAGCTTCACGTTTCCGGGCGTGCCACCCGACCAGCTCTTCGATCACGTAGGGGGGCTCGCGCGCTCGGCGGAATCCGCCGGCTTCGAGCTGGTCACCGTGATGGACCACTTCTACCAAATCACCGGCATCGGCGCCGAGGAGGAGCCCATGCTGGAGGGCTATACGGCACTGGGTGCCCTGGCGCGCGAGACCAGCCGTGTGCGTCTTGGCACCCTGGTGACCGGCGTAACCTATCGCAACCCAGCACTCGTGGCCAAGATGGTCACGACGCTCGACGTCATCTCAAAGGGGCGCGCGGTCTGCGGCATCGGCGCCGCGTGGAACGAGTCGGAACACATCGGGTACGGTTTCGATTTTCCGCCCATCCGCGAGCGCATGGACCGCCTCGACGAAGCGCTGACCATCTTGAAGCTGATGTTCACCCAGGAGCGGCCCTCCTTCACGGGCACGCATTACCGCATCGACCGCGCGCTCAACAACCCGCGTCCGCTGCAACCGGGCGGACCGAAGATCCTGGTCGGCGGCGACGGCGAAAAGCGCACCCTGCGGCTGGTCGCGCGCCACGCAGATATGTCGCACTGGTTCGGCCCGCTCGCTGACATCAAACGAAAGAGCGAAATCCTCGATCGCTATTGCGAAGAAGAGGGCCGGGATCCGGCAACCATCACTAAGACGATGGGCTCCCCGGTCGTCCTCGTGGAGAACGAAGGACAAGCCAAGACCGTGATGGAACGGATGCCTCCCGAGCGGCGGGTCATGTTCCAGCCGGCCACCCCGGAGCAGGCCGCCGAGATCCTGCAGGACTTCATTGCCGTCGGCATCCAGGGCTTCACGTTCGGCAATCCCACCCTGCGCACACTGGAAGAATTTGAGCGCGCCGGGCGGCTGATCAAAGCGATCAAGAACGCCTAGCCACCGCCGGACCGCCGAGTACCGGGCTCTCGAACGCGACCCAGCTTTTAAGCGCTTTCTAGTTACCGGACGCCAGGCTTCGCTCGAGCAGGTCCTGCAGCGCGGCCTGATCGGCAGCGGGTAGGGTCGAAAGTCCAGGGGCCGACGAGAGGATGGTTTCCACCCGCCGCCTGAGCCGGCGGCCC
>DATNMN010000260.1:0-5075 GCA_035602295.1 Candidatus Dormiibacterota bacterium
CGCCGGACCGGACGCCGGTTGGCAGTTTCGAGCAGGAGGGTGCCGAGCGCCTCGAGGTTGGCGAGGTTGTGCGCCGGCAGGAAATCGTCGACGAAGGGCAGGGCCGCCTGCAGCCCGAGGGTCAGGGGCTCGTAGCCGGGCGCACCCATCAGCGGGTTCATCCAGATCAGCCGGTGGCAGGACCGCTGCAGGCGCGCGATGGCATGCCGCATCTGCGCCGAATCGCCTCGATCCCATCCGTCGCTGATGATGGCCACGGTCGCGCCGTGGCCGAGCACGCGGCGCGCGTAGCGACGGTTGAACGACTCGATCGCCTCGCCGATGCGCGTTCCGCCCGACCAGTCGTCGACCGATGCCGTCACGCGGTTGAGTGCGGCGTCGACGTCGTGGCTGCGCAGCAGGCGGGTGATGCGGGTCAGTCGAGTGGCGAAGACAAAGGCCTCGACGCGGGTGCTGGCATTCTTGAGCGCGTAAGCAAAATTCAGCAGCAGGCGCGTGTAGCGCTCCATCGACCCACTGATGTCGCAGAGAAGGACCAGCGGGCGCGGCCGAAGTCTCGGACTCTTCCAGCTGAAGATGAGCAACTCACCGCCAAATCGCATGCTGCGCCGCAGCAGCCGCCGGATATCGAGCTCGTCATGGCCGCCGGCGCGGGCCCGCCGCGACCGGGTCAGACCGGCCGGGAGCCGCATCAGGCGGATGAGCCGCCGGACCTCGGCCATCTCGGCCTCGGTCAGTGTGTCAAAGTCCTTCTCACGCAGCACCTCCGCCTGGGAGTAGCTCGCGACTTCCTGATCCTCGGCACCTTCGGCTTCCTCGCCGTCATCGAGGACCTTGAGCTGCCGGCCGGTCAGCGTTAGCGGCTCGCCCCGTTCGCTCTCTGCCTGCGCCGACGCCGAGCCGTCGCGAGCCGCGGCGTCGGCCCGGAGAAACGCCACCAGCGCGCGATCCAGGAGGGGCAGCTCGTCGCGGCGACGGCCGAAGTGGGCATGCACGGCGGTGCGGACGTCGTCGGGGCGGCGCAGGTCGATCACGGTCAAGGTGCGCAGGAAGGGCAGCATGCGCGCCGGTCCAGCATCGAAGCCCAGGCCTCGAAGGATGCCACCGAAATGCAGCCAGTTCCGGGTCAGAACGACGCCGGGATCAGGCATTCACGGCGCGCGCGAGGAGCTCGCGCGAGCCCGCGCCCCGCAGCCGTTCGAGATCCTCCTGGTACTTGACGATGGCGCCCAGCGTCGACTGCACGTTGGCTTCGGTCAGCTCGGTCTGGCCCAGTGCAACCAGCGCACGCGTCCAGTCGAGCGTCTCGGCAATCCCGGGCAGCTTATAAAGCTCGAGGCTGCGAACGCCACCGATGAACGCGCTGACCTGGCGCGCCAGCTTGACGGGGACGTCAGGCAAGCGGGTGGTGATGATCTCGTACTCACGGTCCACCGATGGGTAATCGATCCAGAAATAAAGGCAGCGCCGCTTGAGCGCATCGTGGATCTCGCGGGTGCGATTGGAGGTGATGATGACGGCCGGCGGCTTGTCGGCCTTGATGGTGCCGATCTCGGGAATGGAGATCTGAAAATCCGAGAGCAGCTCGAGTAGGAAGGCCTCGAATTCGTCGTCGGCGCGATCGATCTCGTCGATCAGCAGCACCGGCGCCGTGGTCCCGTCGCTCTCGATCGCCTGCAGCAGCGGTCGTTTGACCAGGAACTGGTGACTGTAGATCTCGCGCTCGGTTTCCGCGCGCTTCGCACCGGACGATTCCAGCAGGCGGATGTGCAGCATTTGCTTGGCGTAGGCCCACTCGTAGACCGCGTTGTTGACGTCGATCCCCTCATAGCACTGCAGCCGGATCAAGCGCGTGCTCAGGATGTCGGCCAGCACCTTGCCCACTTCGGTCTTCCCGACCCCGGCCTCGCCCTCGAGCAGGAGGGGCTTGTCGAGGGTCAGGGCCAGAAAGATGGTGGTCGCCAGGCTGCGATCGGCCACGTAGCGATGGGCCCGCAGCGCCTGCTCCACACCGTCGATCGACGAAAAGGGAAGGTCCTGCATGAGCTGAGTTTAGAGAGGGCGGCGGCAACGTGCCGCCGCCCCTCTCCCCTTCCTAGTGGTGAGCCGTGATCTGTTCCAGCGCGCGGCGGGTGAGGACCTGCGCCAGGTGCCGGCGATAATCAGGCGAACCGTTCAGATCCTGCGGAGGATCGGTGCCTTCGGCCGCCCGTTCCGCGGCCTTGCGAATGTGTTCGTCGTGCGCGCCCTTGCCGCGCAAGGCCTGCTCGACGCCCGACGCCCGCAGCGGGCGGCTCCCCATGCCGGTGAGAGCAACCGCCACCTGGGTGACGTCATGACCGGACACCCTCACCTGCGCGGCGACCGCCACGATCGCCCAATCCTGCGACCGGCGGCTGAACTTCAGGTAGGTAGCCCGGCTGCCCGGCGGTGGGGTCGCGATCCGGATCTCACGCAGGATCTCGTTTGGTTCGAGTGACGACGTAAACGTGTCGACGAAGAAGTCCTTGGCCGCAATGCTCCGCTCCCCTTTCGGGCCGACCACCTTGAACTCGGCATCCAGGGCCAGCAAGCACGCTGGGAAGTCACCATTTGGATCGGCATGGGCAGCCGCACCACCGATCGTCCCCCGGTTGCGAACCTGGGGATCGCCGATCTGGCACGCGGCGCTGGTCAGCAGGGGCAGCTTTTGCTTGAGCAGGTCGGAGAGCTCGATGTCGTGGTGGCTGGTCAGCGCCCCGATCGCGATGTGCCCGTCGTCCTCGCGAATGTAGTTAAGGTTGCTGATCCGGCCGATGTCGACCAGGAACGACGGCGTCGAGAGCCGGAGCTTCATCAGCGGGATCAGGCTGTGACCGCCGGCCAGGACTTTTGCCTCCTGGCCATGCTTGACCAGCTCCGCCACCGCCTCCGGCAGCGATCGCGGGGCGACGTAGTCGAACGAGGCTGGAATCATCGCTTTGTCCCTCCGTTGCGGTGCATCATGTGCCAGATCTTTTCCGGGGTCGCGGGCATGTCGACGTCCTTGACGCCGAAGGGCGACAGGGCATCAACGACGGCGTTGATCACTGCCACGCTCGATGCGATCGTGCCGGCCTCGCCGATTCCCTTGACGCCCAGCGGGTTGGTCGGGCTCGGGGTGACGGTGGCGGCCGTCTCGAAGGACGGCAGGTCAGGCGCGGTCGGGATCATGTAGTCGACCAGCGTCCCGGTCGTCAACTGGCCGGTCTCGTCGTAGAGGGCCTCCTCGAAGAGCGCCTGGCCGATGCCCTGCGCGATGCCACCGTGGAGCTGGCCGTCGACCACCATCGGGTTGATCCGCGTACCGCAGTCGTCGACCGCAACATAGCGAACAACTCGGGTAGCACCCGTTTCGCCGTCGATCTCTACCAAAGCGATGTGGGCCCCGAAGGGCCAGACGAAGTTAGGGGGATTGAAGAAGGTCGTGGCCTCCATCCCACCTTCCATATCGGGAGGGATCCGGTGGGGCTGATACGCGGCACCGGTGATCTCCTGGATCGTGACCGCCTTGGAGGGCGTGCCCTTGACGAAGGCCTTCCCGTCCTCATAGACGATGTCGGCCTCGGCTGCCTCCAGCAGGTGGGCAGCGATCTTGCGGGCCTTCTCCCGAACCTTGACCGAGCTCAGATAGACGGCGGTCCCGTCGACGGAGGCGCTGCGGCTTCCGTAGGTATCCATGCCCATCGGCCCGATCGCGGTGTCGCCGTGCACGACGTCGATGTCGTCCATCGGCAAGCCCAGCACCTCGGCCACAATCTGGGCGAATGTCGTCTCGTGGCCCTGGCCGTGCGGGGAGCTACCGATAACGACTGTTGCCTTGCCGGTGAAGTGCAAGTTGACCACGGACATACCCCAGAAGGCGATGCCGGCGGCCGCGGTGGTAATCACCGACGGCCCAAGCCCGCAGATCTCGAGGTAGGTGCAAAAGCCGATGCCCAGATACTTGCCGCGCTTGCGGGCCTCGGCCTGATCAGTGCGAAACTTCGGGTAGTCGACCAGCTCGAGCGCCTTGTCGAGCGTGATGCGGTAATCGCCCGAGTCGTAGGTGAGCCCGAGCAGGTTCGTAAAGGGCTGCTCCTCCGGCGGGACGAAATTCTTCCTGCGCACCGCGACCGGATCCATCCCGATCTCCTGGGCGACCAGGTCCATAACGCGCTCGATCAAGTAGGTCGCCTCCGGCCGGCCGGCACCGCGATAGGCGTCTGTCGGCGTCCGGTTGGTGAAGACCCCAACGCCGCGGCCGTCAAAGGCCGGCAGCTTGTAGGGGCCCTGGATGATCAGGAGCGCGATCGCCTGGAAAGTGCCGAACTGGCTGCAGTAGGCGCCGAGGTCGAGATACTGCGTGGCGCGAACCCCGAGTACCTTGCCATCGCGCTTGGCGGCGATCTCCACGTCCCAGATCTGGGAGCGGCCATGGTGGGTCGCCTTCATGTTCTCGTTGCGATCCTCGGTCCACTTGACCGGCCGCCCCAGCCGGCGGGAGGCGAGCGCGACCAGCACCTCCTCCGGATAAACGCGGATCTTGGACCCGAAGCCGCCACCCACATCCGGCGCAATCACTCGGACATTGCTTTCGGGGATGCCGAGGATCACGCCGAGCCAGACCTTGACGAAGTGCGGGATCTGGGTGGACGACGTGACGGTCAGCGTTTTGGCGAACTTTTTGTAGTCCGCGACGACGCCTCGGCCCTCGACGGCGACCGGAATCAGGCGTTGCTGGATGATCCGCTGCTTGATGCGAACGTCGGCGTCACGGAACGCCGCTTCGATGTCCCCGCCTTCGCGCTTCACGTCGTACGCGATGTTCGCGCCGAGGTCGTCGTGGAGAACGGGCGCGTCCTTGGCCAGGGCCGCCTCGATGTCGAGCACCGGTGGCAATGGCTCGTACCGGATATCCAGCCGCTCGGCGGCGTCTTCAGCGGCGGCCTTGCTGGTCGCCATGACCAGGGCGACCGGCTCGCCGACGTAGCGAACCCGGTCGGAGGCGATCGGGTAATGGTTCGGATATTTCTTTTCCGGGACAAACGAGGTGGTCACCGGCAGCGGTGATTGGA
>DATNMN010000261.1:0-6960 GCA_035602295.1 Candidatus Dormiibacterota bacterium
TGGACGCCGACTGGTACGAGTCGACGATGACGATTCTCGACGCGTTTTACGATCGCGTGCACCCGGCGGGTTACCTGGTCCTGGACGATTACGGACACTGGCCGGGTTGCCGGCGCGCGCTCGACGAGTTCATGGGCCGGAGAAATCTGCACCCACAGTTGATGCCGTCGGACAACGAGGGCGTGTGGTTTCAGAAGCCCGCCGAGGGTGCGAGTCCCAGCCGTTCTAACGGATAACTAAAGAACCGGCCACGCTGCGTGAGCCGGGATCGGCTGCCGGCGCCGTTTGGACCTCTGTGGCGCCGAGTTCGCGCGAACTCCAAACCTTACAGCCTGATCGCTCGTTTCTCCCGAAAACGCGCCCTAGGATGACCAGCCTGTGAACCCTAAAGGCCCTGGCACGCGGCTGTCTATCGGCGTGGTCCTTTCGGGCCTGACCGCGGGCCTGATGCTGACGAACGCGACGGCGGCACCGGCGCCGGCGGGAGCCGCCGACCCGCGGCTCGGCCCGCACGCCGCGGATCAGGCCAGGCACCAATCCGACCGGCTCAGCCTGACGCTGGCGCATAGCGCCATCATTCCGCGCCAGGCGCGCGCGCTGCCGCCACGGATGGCATCGGGTCTTCAGCCGCGGACCGCGCAGCCGTCGACCAGTCTCTATCGCGGACAGCTTCAGCGCGAGGTCATCGGATTCGCGCCCTACTGGAGTCTCTCGCAGAACGCGAACTGGGACTATCGCCTGCTCAGTACCGTGGCCTATTTCGGTCTCGACATCAACGGTGATGGCAGCATCAACACCTCGACCCGAGGCTGGACGGGATGGAACAGCCAGGAGCTGGTCGACACCATCAACCGCGCGCACCAGGCCGGCGATCGCGTCGTGGTCGTGATCAAGGCCTTCGACGAAGCCACCATCAACCAGATCGTCACCACGACGGCGGCGCAGGCCGCGATCACCAACACCATCAACGCGATGGCATCGAAGAATCTCGACGGGGTCAATATTGACTTCGAAGGCTACGCAAGCCCGAGTTACCCGAACCTGCCCTGGGGTCTCACCAACTTCGCGTCGCAAATGACGGCGCAAGTCCACCAGCGCTTTCCCGGCTCGACCGTCACGATTGACACTTACAGCGGATCGGCGAGCTGGGATGCCGGCTTCTTCAACATCAGCCAGCTGGCGCCGGTCGTCGACGGCCTTTTCGTGATGGCCTACGACATGGGCTTCGGTAACCTCTCCGGCCACGCGGCCCCCAACGCGCCGCTGAATGGCTGGACCTACAACCTCACGACCACCGTCGCCCAATATCTCTCCAAGGCGCCACCGTGGAAAGTGATCCTCGGTGTCCCTTACTATGGTTATAAGTACTCGACGGCAAACAACCAGCCGTACAGCGCGGCACCGGGCGGCGCCTCCGCCGAACCGTACAGCCAGATCGCCGGTGATCTGAGCTGCGCGCAGCAGCTCACCCAAGCGTGGGACGCGACGGCGCAGTCGCCCTGGGCCTCCTGGTGGAGCCCGGCGGTCAACGATCCATGCGGCGGCAATCACAACAGCTGGCGCGAGCTCTACTACGACAACGCCGACTCACTCGGCCTGAAGTACGACCTGGCCAATGCCAACTACCTGCAGGGCGTCGGCATGTGGGCCCTCGGCTACGACGGCAACGCGCCCGAGCTGTGGGACGTCATCGCGAGGAAATTCATCGACCCCTTCCACGCGATGTACACGCTCGACGGTTTCGGCGGCCTGCACTCGGATGGAGGCTCCCTGCCGGCGCACTGGTCGGGCTACTGGGCGAACTGGAAGATCGCGCGGGCAAGTGTGCTGCTGCCCGACAACACCGGCGGTTACGTGATGGACGGCTACGGCGGACTCCACGCGTTCGCGACGGGGAGCAACGCGATGCCGGCCAGCCTGACCGGCTTCGCGTACTGGCCCAACTGGGACATCGCGCGTGACCTGCTGCTGCTGCCGACGGCGACCGCGAGCCAGCCGCAGGGGTACACGATGGACGGCTTCGGCGGCCTCCATCCCTTTGGCGGGGCACCGGCGCCGCACTTCAGCGCCTACTGGCCCAACTGGGACATCGCCAAGCGCGCGGTGCTGCTCAGCGACGGCACCGGCGGCTACGTGATGGACGGCTTCGGCGGGTTGCATCCCTTTGCCGTCGGCACCAACCCGATGCCGCCGGCGATCACCAACTTCGGCTACTGGCCCAACTGGAACATCGCCCGCGACGTAGCGCTACTGCCCGGAAGCACGGCGGCCAGCGTCTCAGGGATGACGATCGACGGCTGGGGCGGGGTGCACCCCTTCGGCAACGCCAGCGCCGTCAGTGGCTTCGCCTACTGGCGCGGCTGGGATATCGCCCGGACGATCCGGTTGTCGCCGGCGAGCACGGCGTTAAAGCCCCAGGGCTGGGTCATGGACGGCTTCGGCGGGCTCCATCCCTTCGGCGGCGCGCCGGTCGTCACCTATTCCGCCTACTGGCCCAACTGGGATATCGCCATTCAACTCGCGATGAACTGAATTTCGCGTCGACCGGTCGTCGTTCACGATGAGTCGCGTCGCCTGGGGAAGCAGGTTTTTCGCCGTTCAAACCGTCAACTCTCCGGGAGGTGCCCATCGTGCGCATTCGCCTTTTCGCGTTGCTGTTCTCGGTCTTGGTCGTCGGCGCGGCCCAGCCGGCGCTTGCCACCGGCCAGCCGGCGCCCCGTTTGCGGGTCGGCGTGTCGCTGCCGGCGCCGGAGCGGATGCCCGCCGTCCCCGCGGCGAAATTCTCCGGGAAGCTGCCTCTGGCGGCGACGGCGCTGACGGCGGTCGGGGGCGGCAACGCCTTCCTGACCCGCCCCTACATGAACTACCACGCGCCAACCTCGATCTTCGATCACTGCAATCCCGACTACACCAGCGACGGCCGCGTTTGCGAGTACGACGGAACGGTGGCGGTGTCCTCGAACGGCGTTGACCCCGGGTTCTCCAGGGGCTACGCGATCACGCCGCACGGGGGTGACTACCTCTACTACGACGGACACAACGGCTGGGACCTCGCCCTCTACTACGAGAACGTCAGGGCCTCGGCGGATGGCGTCGTCCGGATTTCCGGCATCGACAGCGTCAACACCTGCTTCGGCACGAACATCGTCATCGATCATCCCAACGGGCTGAGCACGCGCTACGCGCACCTCAGCCAGCTCTATGTCCCGGTCGGCGCCACCGTGACCCGCGGCCAGGTCATTGGCCAGAGCGGCAACACCGGTTGCAGTACGGGGGCGCACCTGCACTTCGGCGTCTACCTCACGAACACCTGGACCGCGATCGATCCCTTCGGGTGGACGGGTGCGCCCGGGGCCGATCCCTGGGCCGCCGATATTGGCGACCTGTGGCTCACCGGCATGCCGGCGAACCCGCTGCCGTACGACCCCACCGCGGTGACGGCCGTCGCCGGGTTCCAATCCGCGGTCGTGACCTGGCAGGCTCCGGCGTTCGACGGTGGCAACGGCGTCAGCAGTTACACCGTGACCGCGTCGCCGGGAGGGGCCACCGCCACCGTTGGCGGCGCCGCCTTGAAGGCCACCATCGGCGGGCTGACGACGGGGACCTCCTACACCTTCGCCGTCACTGCCATGAATGCCATCGGCGCCGGCCCAGCGTCGGCGCCCTCCAACGCGGTGGTGCCGGTCGCGGTGCCCGACCCGCCGGCGAACATCTCGGCCGTGGGCGGCAACATGTCCGCGACCGTCTCGTGGTCAGCACCGGCGAACACGGGCGGCAGCGCGATCACGGGATACACCGTCACGTCGACGGCGGGCGGCGTGAGCGTGACCGTCCCGGGAACGGCGACCCAGGCGGTCATTCCCTCGTTGACCGGATCGTCGTATCAGTTCACCGTGTCAGCGACCAACGCAACCGGGCCGAGCCTGGCATCCGTCGCGTCGAATGCGGTCGTCCCCTATCCCTTCCGCGCGATGTATACGCTCGACGGCTTCGGGGGGCTGCACGAAAATGGCGCATCGTTGCCGGCGCACTGGTCGGGCTACTGGGCAAACTGGAAGATCGCGCGGACCGGCGCGCTGCTGCCCGACAGCAGCGGCGGTTACGTGATGGACGGCTTCGGCGGACTCCATGGCTTCAGTGTTGGCAGCAACCCGATGCCGCCCGCGGTGAGCGGCTTCGCCTACTGGCCGGGTTGGGACATTGCCCGTGACCTGCTGCTGCTGCCGACCGCGACCGCCAGCCAGCCGCAGGGGTACACGATGGACGGCTTCGGCGGCCTACATCCCTTCGGGGGCGCCCCGGCGCCGCACTTCAGCGCCTACTGGCCCAACTGGGATATCGCCAAGCGCGCGGTGCTGCTCAGCGACGGCACCGGTGGCTACGTGATGGACGGCTTCGGCGGCTTGCATCCCTTTGCCGTCGGCACCAACCCGATGCCGCCCGCGATCACCAACTTCGGCTATTGGCCCAACTGGAACATCGCCCGCGATATAGCGCTGCTGCCGGGGAGCACGGCGGCCAGCGTCTCGGGGATGACGATCGACGGCTGGGGCGGGGTGCACCCCTTCGGCACCGCCACCGCGGTCAGCGGCTTCGCCTACTGGCAGAACTGGGATATTGCCCGGTCGATCCGGCTGTCGCCGGCGAGCACGGCGGCCAAGCCGCAGGGCTGGGTGATGGACGGCTTCGGTGGGCTACATCCCTTCGGCGGCGCGCCGGCGATCCCGTACTCCGCCTACTGGCCGAACTGGGACATCGCGGTCGGCGTGACGATTCACTAGGGCGCTTCGATCGACCTGGTGGGCGGCGGCGCGGCGAGTGTGACGCTGTAGCCGGCCGCCCACCAGAAGAGAAACGTCACCGCCAGGTTTCCCCAGACGTCGCTGGTCAGGGTGATCAGGAACAGCATCAAGCCGCCGATCGACGCCACCAGCGGAAGTGCACTCACCAGCGAGTCGCTCCGGGCGCGCAGCAGCGCCCGCAGCCCGGCCAGGATCATCAAGAGGTAGATCGGCAGGTATAGGGCGCCGCCGAAGATGCCGAGCTCGCCGAGGAAATCGAAGATGGCGCTCTCGCCCGTCCCAAGGCTCGTCCCGAACCGGTGCACGGCGCTGCCGAGCCCGGTACCCAGGGGATGCAGCCTGACGTACTCGAGGTCGTAGCCAAGCAAGCCGACGTGCTCCCGCAACGATGGATCGCGTTGGGTGACGATGTGGACCGTCTGGCTGTGCGACACGGCGTTCATCTGCCGGTCCACCAACGGCCCGAACTGCGGATAGACGTACAACATGATGACGACCGCGATGGCGACGACCGCGGTGGCGGCGTACAGCCAGAGCCGTCGAAAGAGCAGGGCGAGGAGTCCCACCTCGACCGCCATCAGCACCAGGGCCAGGCGAGTCAGGCTGAACAAGATGCCGACCACGACCAGCCCGAAGAGCGCCATCGCGAGCGGGCGGGCCCAACGGGCGTGCGACGAGCGTCGCGCGAAGACCACAGCGAGCGGAACAATCAGGAGGCCGGCATACGCGACCCCCAACGGACTGACATAGGTCGAGACTTCGCGGCGGAGCAGCAGTCCCTCGGAGCTGGTCTGGAAGAAATTCTCCGGGAGGCCGCCGGGACCGTGATAGGTGAAGCCGAGCCAGGCCGAGAGTTGATTGGTTCCGAAGTCAACCCAGGCACGGGTGGGGATCAGCCACAGCTCGATCGCCCCCACCAACCCGACCGCGGCCGCACTCCCGACGATCGCGCCCAGCACCCAGACGAGGTCCGCATGGCGGTTGGTCCAAAAGACCCGGCCAAACAGGTACAGCGCAGGCAACAGCAGATCGATCCGGATGGCGATCAGCTTCTGGCTGAGGGTTACCGGCACGCCGAAAAGGCTCGCCGGGATCAGTGCATAGACGACGACAACCAGGGTGAAGGCAACCATCAGCCAGTCGAGGAAGAGCAGGCGGGGCCGCTGGCCGGCGCGCCAGGCGCGCAGAGCCATCCGCGCGAAGAGCACCAGCAACAGCAGCAGGATGCCCTCCTTCCAGGCCTGTGCCACCCGGACCAGCACCGGCGGTGTACCGAGTCGCAGCAAGATCATCAAGAGGATGTTGTGAAAGGCCATCCCGCCGACGAGGATGCCCAGCGCTCGAAACGGGACCGCCAGAATCGCGCGAATGCCCACGGCGTAGAGGACGGCGAGCGCCACGACCAGCAGGACGCCGGCGATGGTCACGGCGCTGGGTAGCGCTTGAGGCCGAGCTTTTGACGCGCCAGCTCGTACAGGAACCAGGGGTTGTCGACCAGGTAACGGCGCCACAACCGGCGAGGCTCATGCACCAGCCGGAAGAGCCATTCCAGTCCCGAGCGCTGCATCCACGGCGGGGCTTGCGCCTGCGAGCCGGTGTGGAAGTCGAAGGCCGCACCAACGCCGATCAGGACGGGTGCGTCGAGCAGCGGCCGCATGCACGACATCCAGAATTCTTGCTTTGGCGAGCTCACCCCAACCCACACGATGTCGGGAGCGGCCTGGTTGATGAGGGCGGCCGTTTGCGGACTGCAGAGGTCTTGCGCGCTGCCGAGTGGCGGTGTGAGCGTGCCGACGATGCGAGTCCCTGGAAAACGCCGGCCCAGCACTTGGGCGAGCCGTGGTGCGATGCCCTCACGACCGCCGTAGAAAAAATGCCGGTGGCCGCTCTGCTGCGAGGCCGCCATCTCGGCCAGCATGAGGTCGGGCCCGTACACGCGCGAGACAAAACGATGCCCGCCAAGCCGCGAGAGCCAGACGAGTGGCATCCCGTCGGGCGTCGTCATTCCGGCAGAGTTCACGATTCGCTTGAGATCCTCGTCGCGCTGACATTCCATGACCGAGTGGACATTGCACACGCTGACGTACTGACGGTCTCGGTTCGCGACCCATCGGTCGAGCGTGTCGAGCGCCATGCGCATGTTGATCAGGCTGACGCC
>DATNMN010000262.1:0-18242 GCA_035602295.1 Candidatus Dormiibacterota bacterium
TTGCTGGCCACGCTGGTCGGCGTTCTGGAAGTCCTGCTGTGCGACCTTGGTCGCCACCAGCGGAATGTCGGCGGCCGGATAGGCCCGGTTCAGGAAGTCTTGCTCGGCCGCGCTGAGCGGACCCCCGAGCGGCTCGTTACCACTGCCGTTCGTCGTCTGAGCGCTGCTCTTTCCACCCGAATCGGGCTCTTGATGCGCCTTGTCGGATTGCGAGAATGATGCCGCGGTTTGTGGAGCCCCAGACGGCGCGAGAACGACCGCCGCCACCAGTAAAACGAGCACGGAAAGCACGCTGATATAGGTTTGCCTTTTCAATCCCTTCCTCCAGGTGAGCTAGAGTTCGCCCTAACTGCAAAGGATGGTCGCTGCCGAGAGATTTGTCAATTGTTTAAAAACGATTTACCGCTTTCGTTATGGTCCGTCGCCTCCCATCCGTGGGTCTGCGATCAGGTCGGATCACCCGACCGCCGCGGATCGTAAGGCCCTCTCGGCGCAGCCGGCGTGCCTGCTCTTCCCCGCTGTGCGCGACCAGCTCGCCGCTCGCCCGGACCACGCGCCACCAGGGAAGACCGGAGGCCCTGGCCAGAATATTGCCAACAGCGCGGGCCGCACGGGGGTAGCCGGCTCGGCGTGCAACTTCGCCATAGCTGACGACCTCGCCACGCCGGAGGTCCCGCAGAACGCGCTGCACGGCCTCGGCGAACGACGGTTTCTTCGGCACGATGTTGATTCAGGATATCGGAGGCGATCGTGAGTCCCGCCGAATGTGATAGGTGTAGGACGCTATGACGGCCGGATCTGACCTCATGGTCGTGCGATCCGAGCCGTTGTGCGCCGAGAGCTCGCTGGAGTTGCAGGAAGACGGGCTCACCCCGTTATCCGCCTTCTACGTCCGGAACAACTTTCCGGCGCCATCACCCGCGACCCGGCTGACGGTCGGTGGCGCGGTCAAACGGCCGCGCAGCCTGGCGCCCGAGGACGTGCGGCGACTTCCCCGACGCCGGCTGACGGCGACGCTCGAATGCGCCGGCAACGGCCGCGCCTTTATGAATCCGCCGGTGCCTGGGGAGCAGTGGCGACTGGGCGCGGTCAGCACCGCGGAATGGGAAGGCGTCCCGCTGTCGGCCGTTCTCGGGCCAGCTGAGATCGAGGCTGACGCCGTGGAGGTTGTCTTTACCGGCGCCGACGGGTTCGCGCGGTCCCTCGGAATCGGTGATGCGCTGGATGCCCACGTCCTGGTGGTCGACACCATGAATGGCGAGCCGCTGACCCGGGAGCACGGGGCGCCGTTTCGGTTGCTGGTCGCGGGTTGGTACGGGATGGCAGCTGTCAAGTGGCTCGAACGCATCGATGTCAGCCGCACCCCCTTTCGCGGCCACTTCCAGGTCGAGCGCTACGTCATCGGCGACCGCCCGGTGCGCGCGATGCACGTTCGCTCGCTGATCCTCGATCCAGCCGACGGGGCCGTCGTTGCGCCGACGCGACAGGTGGTGCGCGGCGTCGCCTGGACGGGATCCGGTGACGTGACGCTGGTGGAGCTGAGCGACGACGACGGGGCCACCTGGCTTCCCGCGACGGTGCATGAGACGCCGCGACCCTTTACCTGGCGCCGCTGGGAGGCCCCATGGTCGCCAGTGCGATCGGGACCCGCGACCTTGTTGGCTCGGGCCACCGATTCCAACGGAAGGCAGCAGCCGCTGCAGCCGGTGTGGAACGCCCTGGGCTATTGCAACAACGCGACGGTGCCGCGGCGCGTTCTCGTCAGCGAATCGCTCTAGCGCGACAACGCGTGGCGCGCTACGCCAGCACGACGGCCATCTGGTTATAGGTCTGATAGACCCGCTCGAACAAGGCCTTGTTGACCCACTCGGGACCGGACCAGGGATTGTTGATGAGCACCCGGTTCGGGTCCACACCGATCACGGTCACCGCGTGCTCACCGGGGCCCGCGTACGGGATCACGCGGCCATCGAAGGCGACGTAATCCTGCCGTCGCTGGATGACCCACTGGTAGGTCACCCAGGTCACGACCGGGTGACCGGCAAGGACGGCCTCATACACCTGACTGGGAGGGATACCCTCACCCTGGGCTAGCACCTGGCCGCCCAGCTGGGTTGCGGCTTTGACCACCGTCGGGTAGTACATCCCATATCCGGTCAGCGCTATCTCGCTGCCGTTGACGTTGCCGACGAAGGAGACGTAGGGATCGCCCCAGCGCAGCGCGCCATTGACGAAGGTGGCGCGACTCGCATCGGCGCCGACGATATCCAGGATCGCCTGGTCGGTAGTCGCGATGCCTTCGTAGGCGAGCGCCATGCGCAAGGAGGCCGACTCACAGCTGAGCTCGAAGGCCTGGTGGTACCACGGCACGTTGAGGACGCGCGACCCGGCCGCGGACGGCGCGAAGATGGTGGGCGTCGGCTTCGGCGCATCGGCCGCGGTATCGGCCCCCGTTTCGAAGCTCCCTTTGGCGGGCTGCCTGTCGACCAACAGCTTTCCAGCCACGGACACCACGATCAGCTCGATCTGTACATGACTCTGGTACAGGACCACCGTCAGGCGGCCGCCACCCGGCCGTGGCTGGGCGTTGATCTCTCGCGTGGTCGAGGGGTTCAGCTCACAGGGGCAGAGATGCGTCTGCTTTTGGACCAGGCGGGCGCGCAGGCGGTCGGTCAGCGGGCAGGCACTGTAGTCATTGCCGCTTGCAGGGGCGACACCGTTTTCCGGTAAGTTGACGCACTCGACGTAGTAGGCATGCTGCGGATCCTTGGGAAACGCCTGGGCACCCACCGCCTCGAGCGCGGCGACGGTCGGCAGCGGAGCCGTGGCCGCCGGCGGAGCGCTCCGAGCCGCGCTGACCGCCACCACGCCGGCAGCCGCCAGCACACTAAAGGTCACCGCGACCGCGATCCAGACTCGGGTTCCCACTGCCTCAATGATCCAGCGCGATCTTTCTGCGGCGATCCCTCATGCAGCCGAACGCCTGGGCATACCTTCGAGCGGCTGCGGCTCCCCCGAAAGTAGCCCCGACCTCCAGGTCAGGTGCGCTGGAGTTGATGCTCCTGTTCATGCATGAATCGAAGCGTGCCGAGGAGCGCGAGGTTGAAGGCGACTTCGACATAGCCGGCGAAGCCCGCGCCCAGCAAGCTGAATGGCTGCGCCAGCAGGAGGTCAACCAGGACCGCCAACTCGAAGTCAGCGTAGGCACGCAATCGCGACGATCGAAGGCGGATGACGCCCCGTAAGGCAAACGCGCCGCCCAGCACTGATGCCACCGCCTGAATCCAGGAGGTGAAGCCGCTGTCCGACGCTTGCTCCAGGGCGACACGCGCCGCGCCATTCCCGGTCACGGCGGCGCCGGCCAGCAGCACGGCCGCGATCCCGCTGATGAGCGCAGTGCCGGCTTGTACGATGAACAGCCCGGCAAAGATGCGCCGAAACCATTTGTATTCGACGATAGCGGCGTAAACTCGCTGCGCAGCGCTCGCCACACGCCCCAGCGTCGAAGGTTGATCGGGAACCGCCGGCACGGCCAGGAATTCCTCGCGGAGCTCTCGCATCAGCGGATGGGCCTGGTCAGCGGCGGCGAGCAGCGCGAGGGCGTGGTCTCGGGCGGTCTCCGAGATGCGGCCGGCGACCAGGTCCTTCGAATATTCGATGGCGTTGACGAGACTCTCCTCCGGCGTGAGCTTCTTGAACGTCCTTAACTGGCGCGCGATGAGAAAGAGCGCGATGAAAAGCGTGTAGATCAGGGCGGCCGTTGGTTTGTAGAAGTAGTTGTTGTCGGCGGTCACGAACTTGCCCAGCTCGTCGATAAAGGCGCCGAAGCCGATACCGCCGATAAAGGCCGCGATCCGGCGGGACTGCCGCGAGATGAAAACCAGGAGGATGCCGATCGCGATCACCATCCCCAGGCCGCCCCAGAGGACGTGGGCGATGTGCAGGCCAGCCCCACCGAGCCTCGGGTAGTTCGTCGCCTGCAGGTACGCGCGCAAACCGAGCACGGTGAGCACGGCCGAGACAAGAAACGTGTCGAGAGGCCCCTGTTCGGCGCTTCTGATCATGACGGCATCATGCGCCGCGCCGCGAGCTCGCGCTATTCTTCGCGCAGCAGCTCGACGAGACTCAGCCGGCGCAGCGTGCTGCCAGCCACCAGCGCGGCAGCCGCCGTCGCGCCCACCACCGCCGCCCCCAGGAGACCGAGTTGCGCGGCCGGAACCGCCAGCGAGGTCGGCGGGATCGTAAACAGCGGCGTCAGGATCTGCACGAAGAGGATTGCCATGCCCAGCCCGACCAGGCTGCCCAGGACGAGGCTGAGCCCTGCCACGGTGCCGGCTTCGCCGAGTACGAGCGTCCGAACCTGGCTCATCCGCATCCCGAGCGCTCGCATCGTGACGTACTCTTTCCGGCGCTGCAGCAGCAGCCCAAAGGTGAAGATCGCGACACCGGCGGCGCTCATGAGCACGGTGTAGAGCGACTCCAGCCGTCCTAGGCCGCGCAGATTGAGCGAGGCCAGGCTCGACTGGTCGCGATTGACGGCGGTCGTCGTCGTGTCCACCAGCACCGGTACGGCACCCGAACGAAGGGTCGCGGCGAGGCTGGCCACTGATGCGTCATCAGGCCGGGTGGCCTTGACCAGGAAGAAGTCCGCGGCCGTCGCGCCGGTAGCGGCCTGGTAGTAGCCGAGGTTCGCCACGAGGTCGATCCCCTGCGGGAATCCCGGGAAGTTCTTGAAGCGCCCGATCGCATGGAAGGTCGCTGGCTGCAGCTTGCCGGCGGCGTTGGTGAGCCGGACGTTCACCGGGTCGCCCGGCTGCACGTTGAAGGTCCGCGCCAGCTCGTCTGAGACCAGGATGCCGCTGGGATCGGTGCGCAAAGCGGACAGGACCGCGGCCGCCGATGAACCGATAAAGAACGAGTCCGGCAGCGACGCCACCTTCTGGAGGCTGGCCGGGTCCACGGCCGCGAGCGCCCGTTTGTCCGTGCCCACGATCGCGGAGCCGGTCAGCACCGGGCTCACCGCTGACACGCCCGGCACCTGGAGGCTCGAGGCGAAGCTCGACGGTTGCCGGCTTACCACGCTGGGCGTAACCCGCAGGTCGGACCCAACCACGAATCGAGCGTCGTTGAGTTTCTCCATCTGGTAGGTCCCGATGAAGAGCGTCAGGCTCACGCCAAACGCCACCGCCAGGCTGATGGCGATCACGCCCGAGGCTAGCGCCTGGGAGCGTCGCCGAAGGCTTCGGCGAAGGGTACCCGCGGTCGTCGAACCGAATCTCCCACGGGTCGAGTCTGGCAACCGGTGGGCCAGGGCCAGCAGCAGCCGAACGCCGAGCAGCGAGGCGCCGATCCAGCCGAGCAGCGGGGCGAGCAGCACATAGAAGGAGAGAGAAACCGATTGACCCTCGGCGGCGGTGGGCTTGTAGCCCCCGGCCAGGTAAGTGATCGTCCCAACCACCGCCGCAGCCACCAGCAGAGCCAGATCGAGCCGGAGCCGGAGCCACCCGGGAACAGTCTGCTCCGCCTCCATCTCACGGCGCTCCTCGCTCACCTCGCGCGTTAGCGCCCGGCGGCCGGGCAGGTAGAGCGCGACCGCGGTGGTGACCACCCCGGCCGCCAAGGCGAGGCCGGCCGAGAGAAGGTAGCTCTGGCTGCTGGCACTGGTCAGCGCCGCGCGTCCAAACAGGACGAGGAGCCCGGCGAAGCCGAGAGCGAGACCCAGGACCGACCCCACGACGCCGATCGCCACGGTGTTATAGGTCAGCGACTGAAGCAGCTGGGCCGGTCCGGCGCCACGGGCTCGAAGCGTCGCCCGCTCACGTCGTTGGGCCTGCGCCAGAAGGCTTCCGGCGTAGCGCGAGAGGTAGGCGGCAAGCAACACGCCTGGAAGTCCAAGGAAGATGAACAGCACCTTGGCCAGGATCGCATCGCCCCTGGCCGAGTTGAGGGCGTCGGTGAGGTTGTCGATCACGGCGACCTGCCCGGGCGCGATCCGCTCGATCGATCGGCGGAGTCCGGCCGTCCGAATCGCGGCCGCGGTCGGGTCGACCGCGAGCGCGCTACGGTCGAGCTGTACGTCGAGCTCCACCACTGGGGCGGTCTTGAGAACTGGCGCGGCCGACGCGGCATCGACGCGCAGCGCCGGGAGGATGGTCTGCTCGAACACCGCCGTGGTCACCACCAGCACGTTCGGTACCGTCGCGAACTCACCCTGGTTGTCGGCGGAGCGGCTCGCGAAGAGTGGGTCGGCGCGGGAGAAATCCGCGATCCCCGATACGGGAAGCGTCAGTGGCGCCGCGCGCCCCGGAATGCTGAGCTCTACGGCGCCTGCGGTCACGCCGCCGAGCTGGCGGGAGGCGTCCGCGCTGAGTAGGGCCGTCCCATCGGCGAACGACCCAGATGTCACGCGGACCATCGAGTAGCGGGACAGGAAGGACGGATCGAAGGCGAACACGCGCAGCGGCGCCGCCAGCGTCGTCGTCCCTGCACGCAGCGATCCGGCCGGAAGGTCGACAACCCCGAGCCGGTCGACCGCACTCACGCCGCTCAACCCTTTGATGTCCCGAAGCAGGGTGTCGGCATTCGGCGCGCTCGGGGCGTTGGCCGTGCTCGGCGCGGGCTGTTCCTTGCTGACCACGGTGGCGGCGAAGGGGAGCGCGAGCGTGGACGGCACCGCCGCGGTCGCCTTGACGGTGTAGGTCACGGTGGCCTGACCATTCGCAGCCAGGTCTCCGATCACGAGGCCGCTGAGCAGCGGGCTCCCGCCGGCCGTATCAGCCACCGGGCCTCCGGCGACCGTGCTCGTCCCCGGGACATACATGAGCCCCTGCGGCGGCTGGTCGCGGACGACGATGCCGGTGGCGGGCCGGCTCGAGGTGTTCGTCACGACGAGACGCACGACGCTGGTCTCGCCGGCCGCTAACGGTCCGGCTGTCGCGGGAGTCTGCGTGACGTTCAGGGGACTCGCTAGCGGCGCGCTGAGGTCGACCTGCATATCGAGCGCCACCGGCGCCAGGGCATGCGCTGTCATGGTGGCAGCCGAACTATCGACGAAGAACGCGATCCCGGAGAACAATCCCACCGCCAGCACCACGCCGGCGAGTGAGGCCAGCGTCCGGCGTGGATTACGCCAGAGATCGCGCAGGGTGTAGCTAAGCACCCCTCGGATACTCCTCGTCCTTGATCGATGGGAGAGCCAGGCGGCCGTCCCGCATCGCGAGCACCCGGTCGAGTCGTTCAGCGACGCCGCGGTCGTGACTAACGACCACCAGCGTGGCCCCCAGTCGCTGCTGCGCAGCCACCAACAGGTCCATCACCGAGGTGGAGGTCTGCGAGTCGAGTTCACCGGTGGGCTCGTCGGCAAGGATCAGACGCGGTTGGTGCGCCAGCGCGCGGGCGATTCCGACGCGCTGGCGCTGGCCGCCCGACAGCTGATCGGGCAGTTTGTCGGCGTGATCCTCGAGCCCGAGGGACGCGAGCAGCTCCATGCTGCGAGCCCGACCATCGTTTTCTCCATGAAGCGACAGCTGGAAGGCCACGTTCTCGGCCGCCGTGAGAAAAGGCAGCAAGTCGTAGGACTGAAAGACGAAACCGACCTCATCGCGACGGTAGCCGGCGCGTTGCGATTCACCCAGGGCGCCCAGGTCCTGGCCGTGTACCAACACCCGCCCGCCGGTTGGCGACTCGAGCCCGCCGATCAGCGCCAGCAAGGTCGACTTGCCGCAGCCGCTCGGTCCGACGATGGCGACACTCGTGCCGCTCTCGATCTCGGCATCGATGCCGTCGACGGCACGCACCAACCCGGCCGCCGTCCGGTAATGCCTGGTGGCAGCCTCGAGCTTGATCGCCACTACGTTGGTCATGACGGGACCACCGCCCCGTCGACCAGCTCCAGCTGGCGGTCCGCCAGCGCCGCCAGCTCGGGGTTGTGGGTGACGAGCATGATGCTGAGCTGCCGCTGGCGCCGCACATCGCGGAGCACGTCCATGACGCGTTCGGCGGTGGCCGAGTCCAACTCACCGGTGAGCTCATCGCCGATCAGGAGGGCCGGGTTGAGGGCCAGCGCGACGGCGATCGCGACCCGCTGCACCTCGCCGCCGGAGAGCTGGCGCGGGTAATGGTTCAGCCGGGCGCTCAGTCCGACCTCACCCAGCAGGTCAGGGGCGCGACCGTTGCCGGCGGCGCGCCCCGACAACTGGAGCGCGAGCCGAACGTTTTCGGCGGCGGTAAGAAACGGGATCAGGTTGCCGCTCTGGAAGACGAGGCCGATGCGCGTGGCTCGAACCTCCGCGCGCTTGGCTTCATCAAGTCGAGTGATGTCGCGGCCATCGATAATGACCTGCCCCGCCGTCGGTAGCGCGAGCCCTGCCATCACCGCGACCAGCGTCGACTTTCCGCTCCCCGATCTGCCCATCAGACTGACGAACTCGCCAGGCTGCAGCTCAAGGCTTGCGCCGCGCAAGGCGACGGTCTCGGTAGTGGCCTCCCGGTAAACCTTGAACACATCGCGGACGCTGACGAGGGCGCCGTCACCGGCAATAGCCGGGCGGGTTGTCAGGGCAGCCACGCGAAGGTGTTCGCCACGTCGTCCGCCCCCTGGGGATCATATTGGTTCACCGCGGATGCGTAGGAGACCATCGCAAGCCGCCCCGAGTCCTTCGTGATGTAGTAGCGGGCCGTGATCAGCTGATTCGCTTTGCCCGTCACCGCGTTCGTCCCCGCCGTCCACTGGTAGACGAACTTGACGGTGCGGTGCCCGGAGACCGTCACGACGGTAGGCGCCTGCACCTGGCGGAAATCCGTGGCCGTCGTTTTGAGCGCATTCAGGTCCGCGCTGGCAAGCGCCATCGGGTCGGCCGCTCGCGTCCCATCCACGATCGCGACTTCCAGGCGCTCGACCGGGCCGATGAAACTGGCTGTCCCGTCCGGGTTCGCCGCCATTCGGCCCGGCCCGCTGATGCGATAGTGATGGGCCGTGTCCGTATAGGCAATGCTGGTTTCCGTCCCGGCGCCAGCGTCCGCTCCTGCCTGGGTGTTGGCCGACTCCGCGGGCGCTCCGTTCGTACTAACGGATTGACCGCAGGCCGCCAGGACGGAGAGGGATGCGAGAACGACGATTGCCGGAAGTGCTCGGCCGAGCTTGGGAATCACCTGGTGATTATCGGCGTCGATCCTAAAGGGAAGTTGAATACGGGCTGATCTAGCTCGGGTCTCTTACTCCTCGCTTATGCGGGCGTCGCCGAGACGATGTGGTGCTCGTGGACCGTGAGCCGCTTGCCCGGGGCGCCGTTCGGCTCGACGGTCACCACGAGGCCGTCGGCTGCCTCGATCGTCCCGAGGACGCGCCCGGTCACGACCGGCGCACCCGGCGCATCGGGCAAGAGCTGCAACGTCACAATCTGGCCTTTGAACCCGCGGATGTCGTCCCTCATGTTGCTTTCCCTCAATTACCGTTTTGGATCACGGACAGGAAGTTGCCGGCGGGGTCCTTGAACCAGGCGATATCCGGGCCGCGATTCTGCGCCCTGCCACGCAGGATGCCTTTCTTGTCGGTCGTTGGACCGCTGTCGTAGTGCTCGAACTGCACGCCCCGGCCGGTCAGCTCGTCGACCGCCGCATCGATGTTGTCCACCACGAAGTTCAAAATGGTGAAGGTTGCCGGCTGATGATCACCTTTCGGATAAGCGAACACCGTTCCGCCGCCGGGAAGATGCAGCCTCACCCCGACCCCGTCGGAATCTACCTGTAGACCCAGCTTTTCCGAGTAGAACGCCTTCGCCTTCGTCAGGTCGTCCACCGAAAACCCGCTGAATGCTGCCTTTGCCTTGAACATGGTTCCTCTCCTTTGTGCCTCCTGAGTCTAGTGAAGCACGGCCAGCGCGGTCGCCAGGATGAGGGCCACCGCGAGCGAGACATAGAGAACGCGGGCTCGGCGCGGGTCCCGGAGCAACGGGGCGAGTGATCTGCCAGCGATCAGCCAGGTTGCGTTGATCACGATGATCATCCCCGTCAGCACCCCAACCTTGGCTGCGGCGTCCGTCGTGGCCGCGCTAGCGAGGTGGGCACTGGCGAAGACGGCGGCGATCGCGACCCAGGCCTTCGGGTTGGCGACGCCGAGGAGTGCCCCGCCGCCGAACGAGGGAGCGTGCCTGGCGAAGCTCTCCGAGAGCGGAGACGCGGTCGCGATGTGATAGGCGAGCCAGAGGATGTAAACCACTGAGATCGCGATCACGATGGAGCCGATCGCAGGGACGGCCAGGAGTGCGGCCGTGATCCCCGCCGCGACCGCGAGGAGAACGATGGTGGTGCCGAGAATGATCCCGACCAGGTAGGGCATCGAACGCTGCACACCGTAGACGGAGCTCGCCGCGACCAGGCTGATCGTCGCTGGGCCGGGGCTGCCCATGATTGCCAGTGAGGTGAGTACGAGCGGCCCGATCGAACCAAGGCGCATGCTGCCGACGCTACTACGCGTCGATGTCAACCGTCTTGAACGATCCGGCAGCCGACATCTGAATGCGATCTAGCCCGCGAAGACCTCGCGGAGCCGCACCGCGAACTCAGGGGCATGGCTCTCGAAGCCACCGTGCGCGCCCGGAAACACGACCGCCTCGGTGCCAAGCCGCTTTGCTAATGCGAGCCCGCCCTCATTCGCCAGCTCGCCGCGCGACTCCTCTCCCACCCCCGGGACGATCCGAAACGGACCCGCCTTCAACGCGCCGAAGTCGGGTTCATAAGCAGCAAGGGGCATGAAATAGTGCCCCAGCCAAAAGTCCATGTTTCGCTTCATCTGCGCCATCCCCTCGCGCATCTCCGGTGTCGGCTCGCCCGGCGGAGGTGGCGGCGGACCGCTCCGGATTCGGGTCTGAACCATGAACTTCTGCATGGCCGGCCCAATTCCAGCCGTCCGGTACGTTTGGACGATCTCTGCCATGGCCGCCCGCTCGCGCGCGGGATCGGGCAGCAGGGCGAGCGCCGGCGGCTCGTGCGGAACCAAGATGCGAATCTGCTCAGGATGCCGAACAGCCAGTTCGAGGGCGATGACGGCGCCGCCGCTACTCCCGAACACGAAGGCTGGCTCTTTACCCGTCGCTGCCAGCAGGCGGTACGCGTCGTCCGCGAAAATCTCGACGATGCGGTCATCGCGGACCGGGCCGTCGAGCGGGCTGTGCGAGAGGCCACGCGGATCATAGGTCACGACGGTGTAGTCGGACTCGAGGTATCCGGCGATTCGGCGGAACGTCCCTGCGTCAGCGGGTCCGCCGGGCATCATGAGGAGCACAGGACCTGATCCGCGAACCTCGTAATAGATGCTCGCGCCAGGCACCTTCAGGAGTGACCTCTTCATCGGCACGGTGTCTTTCATTAAACCCTCCTCGCTGGTCGTATATTTTCCCAGACTGATCCTCGACACAAAAATCATCGGTCTGGGGCCACGCCCAAGCAAGCGGAACTATTCTGGGGATATTTCGTCTTAGGGAACGTGAAGCGTCTGCTGCTATTCCTTGGGCTTCTCCTCACGGCTTGCGGGACGGTCCCGCAGAGTCATGGTGGCCCCGTCCAGGATCAGGTCAGCCTGATCGATGCGCTCCGCAAAAGCGTGACGGTCGACATCACCGGCACGGTCATGGAACCGTTTCTACATCCCGATTCGGGCACGACCGTCCGACTGAGCGGTGGCACGCTAGCCACCCCAGCTGATGTGCAGCTCTTTGAATACGCCTCGGCGGCGGCAGCCGCTGCCGACGCCCATCAAATCCGAGCCGATGGCAGTCCCGCGACAACGATCGTCGATTGGGTGGCGCCGCCCCACTTCTTCTTAAAGGGCCGGGTGCTGGGCATCTACGTTGGGAGGGACCCCGCAATCATCAACTTATTGACCAGCGTCCTCGGATCGCAGTTCGCCGGGAGCTAGCTCCCGCTAAAAGATCCAGCGGGTTGCGCTGAACCGCTCGCCCCGGCCGTAGCCGAAGGCCTTCGTTGGAATTACTTGGTAGACGAGGGCCTCACCGCCTTCGCCGTAGAAAGCGAAGTCGCGCACCGTGAAGCGAAAGGGCGCATCGTACTTCGCCGCGTACTTGTCGGCCACGCGCTGGAGGATGCGCATGTCTCGCATCACAACAGCGTCGCCTTCAACTACGAGTTCGAGACCCTCGGAGAGGGAGTTACACCCGGTCGTGATGATGCAGTGGGGATAAGAACCTGGGCATGGCGCCTCGAGGTACTGCGGCCCGCTATTGACAGGTTCACGGATATGGGGTTAAACAACCTTGAGACGCACCCATCGGAAGACAGGAATACCTGAAGGAGGAGACAATGAACATCCTGGTTGCCGGCTCCACCGGCTTTGTGGGAGGAGAGATCGCACGGCGGCTGGCTCAGAAGGGAAAGCAGGTGCGAGCACTGGTTCGGACTACCTCCGATCCCGGGAAAGTGCAAAGCCTCAAGGCAGCGGGGGCCGAAATGGTAGAGGGAGACCTCAAGGATCGCCCTTCACTCGACCGAGCCTGCCGCGGCATTGAAACGGTTGTTTCCACAGTGACGACCATGCCGGCGGCGACGCAGCCGGGCGATGGCATTGCGGCCGTCGACCAGGCTGGTCAGATGAATCTGGTAGACGCTGCAAAAGACGCAGGAGTAAAGCACTTTGTGTACGTTGCCTACTCCGGCAACATGAAGGACGAGGGACCATTGACGGTGGCCAAGCGGACCGTCGAGCGGCACCTTCGCGAGAGTGGCCTTGTGTACACGATCCTCCGGCCAAGTTTCTACATGGAGGCCTGGCTCGGCCCAGGGGTCGGCTTCGACTATCCGAACCGCAAAGCGAACATCTACGGATCAGGCGAGAAGCCGATCAGCTGGGTCTCTGCCTTTGATGTTGCTGCCTTCGCCGTGGACGCCGTGAACAACCCGGGGGCCCGCAATGCCGTGCTGGAGCTCGGCGGACCTGAAGCTCTCAGTCCACTGGACGTCGTCCGCATCTTCGAGGAGATTGGTGGGCAGAAATTCGCCGTCCAACACATCCCTGAGGAGGCGCTTCGCGCGCAACAGGCTGCGGCGACGGACGAGTACCAGAAGACCTTCCCTGCGCTCATGCTCGACTATGCGAGCGGCGACCAGATCGAGATGCGTGTGACGCTGCAAAAGTTTCCGGTCAAACTCACCTCCGTCAGCGAGTATGCAAGCCAAGTCCTGGCGACCCAGCCGCAATCCGTTTGAGCCCCCGCCGGCATAGGCTGCGGCGTTTCCTTCGCTCTCCACGCCGACCGCGAGCCGACGTTCACGATTGCCCCCCGACGCGTACCCCTAAGCCCGTATCCGCGGCGATGAACTAAAGCCGATGACTCGGGACCTGCCGGCCATTCTTTCGCGGAATATCTGGCAGGGCTGCACCTGCGCGCCAAGATTGCCGGGCGTGCGGGCGCGCCGGCCGCGAAGCATGATGTTCATGCGTCCCTCCTGATGTTGATGTGGGACTCACGCTACGGCGTCGCGTGTGATCGGCAATCTGGGAAAACCCTCGATCTTTCCGCGGTAATCAGGAGGGCCGTGTACCTGGCCTAGTGGGAACGAGGAATCAGCGCTCGAGCCGTTCCAGCCCGCCGGCCGGTAGGCGTGCTACGGGCTGGCGCGCAGTAGTCGGCCAGGTGCTGGCCGGTGAGGGTCGACCTGGCAGCGACAAGTTGCGCCGGTGTCCCCTCGAAGACGACACGGCCTCCGTCGTGTCCTGCGCCGGGGCCCATGTCGATGATCCAGTCAGCGTGAGCCATCACCGCCTGGTGGTGCTCGATCACGATCACGGACTTGCCTGAGTCGACGAGGCCGTCGAGCAGATGCAGAAGCTGCTCGACATCGGCGAGATGCAGGCCGGACGTGGGCTCGTCGAGGACATAGACTCCGCCCTTCTCCGCCATTTGGATGGCGAGCTTGAGCCGCTGCCTCTCTCCGCCGGAGAGCGTCGTCAGCGGCTGGCCGAGGGTGAGATACCCGAGGCCGACCTCAACCATCCTGTGCAGGATGGCGTGCGCCGGCCCTGAACCAAAAAACTCCTCAGCCTCATCGGTAGACATCGCCAGCACCTCGGCGATGTTCTTGCCGTGGAGGCGATATTCGAGCACCTGTGCCTGGAAGCGCTTGCCGCCGCACTCCTCGCACACGGTCGCGACGCCCGCCATCATCGCCAGATCGGTGTAGATGACGCCGGCTCCGTTGCAATTCTGGCAGGCGCCGGTCGAGTTGGCGCTGAAGAGGGCGGCCTTCACGCCGTTCTCCTTGGCGAAGGCTGCGCGAATAGGATCGAGCAACCCGGTGTAGGTCGCCGGGTTGCTGCGGCGCGAGCCACGGATGGCTGCCTGGTCGACCGAGACCACGTTGGCGCTGCGCGGAATCGAGCCGTGGATAAGCGAGCTCTTGCCGGAACCGGCGACGCCCGTCACGACGGTGAGTACGCCGAGCGGGACGTCCACGTTCACGCCCTGAAGGTTGTGCCGGGTGGCATCCCGGATCTTCAGCATTCCTTTCGGAGTCCGCACGGTGTCCTTGAGTCGTGCCCGGTAGTCAAAGTGGCGGCCAGTCAGCGTCTCCGACGCTCGCAGCTCATCGACCGTGCCCGTGAAGCAGATCTCACCGCCGTGCACGCCGGCGCGCGGGCCGAGGTCGACGACGTGGTCGGCGATCTCGATCGTTTCAGGCTTGTGCTCCACCACCAGGACGGTGTTGCCCTTATCGCGCAGCCGCAGCACCAGGGCGTTCATCCGCTGGATGTCGTGCGGGTGGAGCCCCACGGTCGGCTCATCGAAGACGTAGGTCACGTCCGTGAGGCTCGACCCGAGGTGGCGGATCATCTTGACGCGCTGCGCCTCGCCGCCCGACAGCGTGCCCGACGGCCGGTCGAGCGAGAGGTAGCCCAGCCCGATCTCCACGAACGAGTCGAGTGTCTGAAGCAGCGTGGCGAGCAGCGGCGCTACCGACCGTTCGCCGAGGCCGCGGACCCATTCGGCCAGGTCGCTGATCTGCATCGCGCACGCATCGGCGATGTTGATACCGCCGATCCGCGACGACCGGGCCGCCCCACTGAGCCGGGTGCCGCCGCAATCGGGACAGGCGGTGAAGGTGACCGCCCGGTCCACGAACGCCCGGATGTGCGGCTGCAGCGCGTCAGGGTCTTTAGAAAGGAACGACTTTTGCACCTTGGGGACCAGCCCCTCGTAGGTGAGGTTGACGCCTTTGATCTTCACCTTGACCGGTTCCTTGTAGAGGAAGTCGTGCAGCTCCTTCTTGGTGTACTTGCGGATCGGCTTGTTCTTGTCGAGGAAGCCCGACTCGATGAAGATCCCCACTGTCCACCAGCTGTCCGTCTTGTAGCCGGGGATGGTGATCGCGCCTTCGGCGAGCGACTTGGAGTCGTCGAATAGCTGGGTGAGGTCGAGATCGGAGACCGTGCCCCGGCCTTCGCAGCGTGGACACATGCCGCCGGTGAGGGTGAAGGATTGTTTCACAGTCTTGCCGGCGCCGCGGTCTATCGTGGCCGCCGCGCTCCCTCGGACCGAGGGGACGTTGAAGGAGAACGCGTTCGAGGAGCCGATGTGCGGCTGCCCGAGCCGGCTAAAGAGGACCCGCAGCATCGCGTTGGCGTCGGTGGCGGTGCCGACGGTGGAGCGGGCGTTGGCGCCCATCCGCTCCTGGTCGACGATGATCGCGGTCGTCAGCCCTTCGAGTACGTCGACCTCCGGACGCGACAGCGTCGGCATGAAGCCCTGCACGAAGGTGCTGTACGTCTCGTTGATCAGCCGCTGCGACTCCGCGGCGATCGTGCCGAACACCAGCGAGCTCTTGCCCGAGCCGGAGACGCCGGTGAAGACGGTGAGGCGGCGCTTGGGAAGGTCGACGGAGATGTCCTTGAGGTTATTCACCCGGGCACCCTGGACCCGGATGAGGTCGTGGGTGTCTGCAGGATGGCGCGCGCCAGTAGGGGTCAGGGTAGGGGTCAAACCGGCTCCTTCAAGGTGTATTTGGTATTCGGGGAGGATCAGCGGGAGACAAGGGTCTCCTGCGCAATCCCCACTCAGCCAGTCGCAGTTCCGGTTCGATTTACGTACCGGTTGGCAGACGTCGCCTATGTTGGGTTTTGGAACGACGTCCAGGGACGCTCGCCGCAGTGAACGATGCCGTGTTGCGCATCAGAGCTGGAAACAGGACTCGAACCCAAGCTGGGCACAACCTGGAATGGCAACGAATGGCAAGCGAATTCTGGTCGCAGCGCGTCTCAGCTTAAGTGCTGGGCGCGGCGGCGGCCGGAGCAGGCGAAGGCGACTAAGGACAAGATCACTAGCGTTATGGCGATGACGACGACTGGCAGGGGGGCGCCGGTCTCGCCGAGGGCAAAGCCGAGCAGGATCAATAAAGGGCTGGCTATGGCCACGGCCAGCTCGGCGCGGGTCAGCTTGCGCCACCCCTCTGTATTGAGCTGGAGGCCGCCGCGACCGCGGTCCAGAACTCTCTCGCGGGGCAGACGCTCGTCAGGGTCGAGGTGGAAAAACGGCTTGGCGCTTGAGGCCACCTTCCACGTGGTGCCTGCTTCCAGCGTTTGGGCAGCATGCTCCTGATGCACTAACTGCGCGCCTTCATCGGTAACCTTCAGGTACAGGCCGCTGCCATGCTCATACATGGTGGCCTTCTCCGCGTCACCGCCCATACCACAACAATACCAACTGATGTGAGAGCGCAATTAGCGGGAGACGAGTCTCGAGCTCGCGAAGGACGCAAGCTGGAGAGAAAAGCGGATACTCGCTCAGCAGGCATAGGTTGCCCGCGGGTTCGAATGGGCTCTCCCCGTCTCGACGCCCATCATTTGTCATTTCGGCGTCGGATCATTTGGCCGCTGCAGCCTTCTTCGAGCGCTTTAACGCGACTCGGAAAGGCTCACTGAGGCTGCTAACGGAGATCGAGTGAAGCGGGCCCTTCCTCGGGCTTGACCGGTGGGGCCGTGTCCGTCGATCCGCATGCCGTCAGGAAATGGGTTTGCGTCCGGCGCTCGCTGCGCCGGGCGCAACCCTCAACGCTGTTGCCTACCTGGACGCCGGCTGTTTCAGTGAGGGCGCCGGTTTCCCAGTTAGCTGGTAATGGAAACCGAGCCCACTACTCTCCGACCAGCTCTCCACGATTTTTCCGTTGGCGATCCGATCGATTCCCATCATCGCGAGGCTGATTCGCTTCCCGGTCGGTGCACCGTAGGCCGCCGAATCCTTCGTGTGGGTGCCGCTGAGGGTTAGGCGCGTGGCAACTTTGTCCCCCTCGGCAATGAGGTCCTCGATGTCGACGCGCGCATCAGGGAACCCCGATAGAACGACCTCAAACTCTTTCTTCATATCCTCGCGATTACTCTTCGAGCCATCCCGGCTGTCCCAACCGATCCAGTCCGCACCATAGAACCGATCGATCGCAGCCGTTCCTTCGTCATTTCCGGCATCTGTAGCGCGGCGGACGAGCGCCTTATTCTCTTCGGACATCGCAATCCCTCCAAATCACAAGCGGCCACCGACGACACCGTTTTAGACCTCTGTTCGGAGGCTGTCAAGGAGCACCGGCTGGGAGTCTACGGCGGGGTTCGTCGCCCACCCTAGGCACCGCAAGGGGAGTCCAGTAGACGTCTGGCTGGCTCGCTAGATTGCAGTCGCGAGCTCCGCTCCAATGGCGCTCTTGATTAAGGCGATCCGTCGATTCGCCCGAACCAGTGGGCTAGCGACACCGACATTCGCGTTGGGAAAATCAGCGGGAGACGAGTCTCGGACTCGTGAAGGACGCAAGCTGGGGAGGAAAGCACATATTGCCCGTGGCAGCCTAACTAGATCGTCAGCGGACGGTCAGCGGACGCTCGACGGACGCTCAGCGGACGTCCAGGGTCTTCCGCGCAATCCCCCACTCAGCCAATCCAGGTTCGGTTCAGCTACCGAGCAGAGTCTGTACTTGTCCTTGGGTCAGTTGATACGGATAGGTCGTTCCGTAGCCGGCGGAAGCGCACCTTAGACCTCCCAACCTGAAAAATCGTGGAACTCGAGGACGACTTATCTAAAACTCGAGAGGCGCTTCCAACCAGTGGCAACGGCTACCCCGAGACTAAGGCCGACAACTGCAAGCGCCGGGCGAGCCGAGGAGACCCTCATCGCCGTCAGAACGACCAAAATAGCCGCCAAAAACACTGCCGCCGAAAGGAACCCTGCCAGGCGGCGAAGATCTGCACGTAG
>DATNMN010000263.1:0-12452 GCA_035602295.1 Candidatus Dormiibacterota bacterium
TCATCACGGCGGACCTGCCGTTGTTAGCCCAGGCTCGTCCGGGCGACACTGTCCGCTTTCGTATCGTCGACTCGACTGAAGCAGCCCGCGCCTGGCGGCGGCTGTCCGGCTGGCTCGAGCTCGACCTGTAAGCCCATACTACTTTGGCGGGCCTGAGATTTCGAATAGGAGACGCCGATGCTCAATCACATCGTTAACCGTTTCATCGACCGGCAGCGCTGGCTCGAGCCGGTCGCGGACTTCCTCCAGAAGGTTGTCGCTATCGCCTACAAACTCCTCGGCAAACCCGGTCGAGACCTCAAGACTCTTCTCAACGGCACCTGGCTGGGGCATCCCTTGCATCCCGTCCTGACAGACATCCCGATCGGCGCGTGGACGCTAGCCATCCTTTTCGACATCATCTATCTCGTCCGGGGGACGCACGGCTGGGTCTCGGCCGCCGACCTGACGATTTTCGTCGGCCTGCTCGGGGCGTTGGGGTCGGCACTTACCGGCTACACCGACTGGAGCGACACCTTCGGTCACGAGCGGCGGGTCGGCATTACCCACGGATTGCTCAACACCGCCGCGATCGTCGTCTACCTGGCCTCGCTGATCATCCGGGTCAGCCATGGAAGTCGCGGTCTGGCCATCGTGCTTGCCCTGATTGGCTATGCCATCATGATCACGGCGGCCTTCCTCGGCGGTGACCTGGTTTTTTCAATCGGGACCGGTGTCAACCACCACGCCTGGCAGGAGGTGCCCACCAAGTTCACGAAGGTGATGCTCGAAGGGCAGCTCACCGACAACATGCTGGTGAAGGCGATGGCCGGCGATACCCCGATTCTCCTCTACAAGAAAGGCAATACCGTCTGTGCCATCAGCGAGACCTGCTCACACGCCGGTGGCCCGCTCTCCGAGGGCGAGCTGGACGGGAACCTGGTGCAGTGCCCGTGGCACGCCTCGAGATTCGACGTGTGCACCGGCCAGGTCAGAGGCGGCCCCGCGACCATCAGCCAGGTTCGCTACGAAACCCGAATTCAGAACGGACAGATAGAGGTCCGGCGGTCGGAAGACACGCTGCAACCGAACTGATGGCGAAATCAGGACCGAGCGTTGGCGGTTTGCGCGACGATGACGTCGAAAGTGGCGATCTGGAGCGCGTCAGTCCGCGGCGCATCAGCGAGGCCGACTGGCTCCGCTTCGAGGGTTACATGAGGGAGATCCTCGCCGCGATGGGCCTGCCTCTCAACACCCCGGGTACCCAGAAGACGCCCCTGCGCCACCTGCGGGCGATGTTCGATTCGACCGAGGGCTATGAGGGCGACCCCAAGCTGGTGACCGCATTTCCGACGGAGTGCGCCGGCGGGCCGGACTGTGAGCTCAGCCAGGTGGTCGAAGGTCCGATCCCCTTTTACTCGCTATGCGAACACCACGCTTTTCCCTTCTTCGGCCACGCCTACCTGGGCTACGTCGCCCACGAAAACATCATCGGCATCTCCAAGCTCACCCGGCTGGTACGGCTCTTCGCTCGGCGGTTTACTGTTCAGGAGCGACTCGGCCGCGAGGTCACCGAGTCCCTCTCGCGCATCCTGCAGGCCCACGGGGTAGCCGTCTACCTCGAAGCGACTCACCTGTGCACCCAGATGCGTGGCGTTCGCGAGTCCGAGTCCACGACACGGACGACCTTCTGGCGCGGGAACTACGAGTCGAATCCGCAGTTGCGAGAGGAGTTCTTGAACATCGCTCGTTCTCGCGGAAGCGGGCATCTCAGCTGAATCGGCTCAACCGCCTCTTCGAGGCCGATGACTTGCCCGCCGGTGAGTTGCCGGCATCGTTGGACCGAATCTACGACGGTGGTCTGGCGATCCCCGATGGCAGCGTCTATGCGAACTTCGTCACCTCGATCGACGGTATCGTCGCGCTTGAAGGCGGCACCGCCGCCTCAGGGGGAATCATCAGCGGACGCAATGAGATGGACCGCTTCGTGATGGGGCTGTTGCGTGCCTTCGCCGATGCGGTATTGGTCGGCGCCGGTACAGTCCGCGCCGAAGGTGGCAAAGCGCTCTGGACGCCCGAGTCCATCTTTCCGGCGGCAACTGAGGCGTTCGCGGCGCTGCGTCAGTCGCTCAAGCGACAGAAAACGCCGCGGCTCGTGATCGTCACTGCGCGCGGGGATCTCGATCCTTCCCAACGGGCACTCCAGGTCGGTGCGCTGGTCCTGACCACGATGGCCGCCGCCCCGCGGCTCCGAAAGGCCCTGCCGCAGGCTAGCGAAGTCCGCGCCGTGTCCGACGGAGATAGCATCGGCGTCGATGAGATCTTCGCGACGTTGAAGGTGGAGGGCTATCGGACCATCCTCACCGAAGGAGGTCCGCATCTGTTCGGTCAGTTGGTCGCCCGCAATCGCGTCGATGAGCTCTTCCTGACCGTCTCTCCCAAGCTCGTCGGCCAACAGGATCGGTCGTTCGGACTCATCCGGGGAGTAGGTTTCGGTCGGACCTTCAAAGGCGGTCGGCTGCTGAGCGTCCGTCGTGCCGATTCCTATCTCTTTCTGCGCTACGCGTTGGAGGACGCTGCCTGACCATGGCGGATCTGACCGTGATCCTGGGAGCGACCGGGGCGCTGGGAACGGCCGTCGTCGACGCGTTCGCGAAGCGCGGCGACCGCATCGTCGCCGTGGCTCGCTCCCGCTCCGGCGTTTCGGAACTGGCGGTGAAATATCCGGGGGTTGTCACTGGTGACACGGCCGACATCACCTCGAGGCAGGACGTTGATGATCTGTGGGAGCGGATCGACCGTGCCGGCGTCCCGCGATGGGTGGTGAATGCCACCGGCGGATATCGTGGAGGCAAGGTCGCGGAGAGCACACCCGACGACTTCACGGCCATGATGGACCTCAATCTCAGCACGGCGTGGTGGTCCTGCCGAGCCGCCGCCCGCCGCATGACGGGTGGGGGCATTGTCAACGTTTCCTCCCGCTCGGCCCTCGTCGCCGACCCCGGGGCCGCCGCCTATGCCGTTGCCAAGGCTGGCGTCATCAAACTGACCGAGGTGCTGGCCGCCGAGCTGAAGTCCGCAGGAGTTCGGGTCAACGTCGTGGTTCCGGCCGTCATCGACACGCCGGAGAACCGGAAATCACTGCCTGAGAAGGTCATGCAGAAAGCCGTGGCCCCGGCGGAGATCGCTGCCGTCATCGCGTTTCTCTGCAGCGATGCGGCCGCCGCGATCACCGGGGTCGCGGTGCCCGTTTACGGAAAGTTCTAGTTTCTCCGCGGGGCTACGCGCCATCCACCCTTTATGTTGCCAACGAAGCCGGCCCCAACCCAGCGGAAGCGATTCACGTAATTGCTGCCGGGTTCACATAGCGCTAGTCTCACGTGCGAACAGCCCGGTTAGGCCCCAAACTCGTCAAAAAGTCGCGGGAGCTCCCTCTCGTCTGAGATTGTTCCATCGCTTAGGAATTTCTCTACGTCGACTCTTCCATCCTCAAAAAACTCGACTTCCCACCGCTGCCCCGGAACAGTAACCGTCACCATAATCGTGTGTTCGCGGGTATGCAGCAGGCCGTAGTGAATCTTGTGCTCTTCAAGCTTGTGTAGGAAATTGAGTAACGCCTTCAGTCCACACCTCCTCGTCTATTTGTCGTGTCCATCCAATCGGCCTGAGCCGGCCGGTGACGTTGCCGTTAGCCCCTGGCATCGCGGGCAGAAATATGTGAGGCGGGCCTGGTGCCCCTGGGCTTTGATCCGAATCGGGGTTCCGCAGCGCGGACATGGTCGTCCGCCCCTCCCGTGGACCGCATGTCGTTGTCGGGCGATTGGCGTCACGAGGTTGCGGCGCATTAGCTCGCGCGCCGTCGCGTAGAGCCGGCGAAGGCGATCGTCGTCCAGCTCGGAAGGGCGCATCCACGGATCCAGGCGATGGCCCCAGAGCGATTCGCACTTATAGATGTTGCCGATGCCCGCGCAGACCCGCTGTTCCAGCAGCAGCTCTCCAAGGGTGGGTGCCTCGGACCGGCGGGCGCGGCGGATGACCTCCTCGAGCTCGAAAGGATCGACCAGGATGTCCGGTCCCAGGTGCGCCACGGGTTGCCGGGCGTCGCGAACCAGCTCCATGACGGGCGCGGCAAAGCAGACGGCCACGACGTCATCGAAACTCAGCACCGCCGTCGCGCGCCGCTCCGGCTGGCGCCAGCGTTCGCCTACTCGGTACAGGTGCCAGGCGCCGGTCATTCGCATGTGCGAATGAAGCGCGAGCCCTCCCTCGAATTGCATCACGAGGTGTTTGCCGTTCGGTTCGACCGACTCGACCCGCCGGCCTTTCAGTCGCCGGATCGATTCCGGACGGGCGTCACTGACCACCTTGCCGCCGATGCGGCGCCGTAGGGCGGCAGCGGTTCGCCAGATCGTGTCGCCTTCAGGCAAGCACGGGCCGCCGCTCTGGCCAGAGGACGACCCCCTTCGGCGTGGTGCCGAACCCGGCTTCTCGCAGCATCGCCTCCAGCGATGAACCCTTGATCGGCGCGCCGTCGACGCTCTGGATCTCGAGCTTGTCCACTCGCGCCGCGACCGCGGCCAGCACCTGCAGGTGGGCGGGTTGCACCTCGCCGGCCGTGAGCAACGACCGTCCGCCGCGCTCCAGGTAGAGCCGGAGGTCGCCGCCGTCGAGCACGACGTAGGCGCCCGCCGCCCGCGCCATTCGCGACTCGTGTTCGGGCCACGGAATGGTCGTGCCGTACGGGCTCGCCGGGTCGGTCGCGGCAAGTGCCACGACTTTCGGGTCCTCGTCGCGTGCGCCGCGCAGCCGGTCCACGGCCCCTGGCAGCGCGAACTGCAGCCCACCCAGGCCATCGATGAAGTAGCCCCGCCGGATCTTGCCCGCCTCTTCCATCGCGCGGAGTATCGGATAGAGGGCGGCGAAGCCGCCGTTGATGTTTTCGCCCAGCGCCGCCTCGCGGGTCAGGACGCCGTATCGTTGCAACAGCGCGCCTGCCATCGCATGAAGGTGCTCCGTTGTCGACACCGCCGGATGCAGGAGATCCGAGACGAGCGACCAGCGGCCGGCAGCCGCCGGCGGCCCTAGTCGCATCACCGGCCGTCGCGGGTTGCGGCGAGCCCGTGGGCCGAGCATTCGCAGCGGCAGGAAGGTGTCGTTCGTGACCTCACCGGCCCACACCATGTCCCAGAGCGCATCGAGCACGACATCCTCGTCACCGGAGCCGGTTGCGTAATAGAGGTCGCGGAAGAACGAGGCGCCGCGATTCTGTAGATGCTCGCGCAGGCGCTCCTGGATCTCCCCGGTTGGCCGTTCGTCCGGCTCTCGAATCAGCCGCGGCGCATCGGATCGGAGATACAGCGCGACCCGTCCGTCGGAGCTGCCGAGCGACCCACGACCGGCCCAGACCACGTCGCCCATCGAGATGAGCTGGTCGAGCAGCTGCGGCCGGTAGTCTCGCATCCGCACCGCCAGCACGTCCCGTTCGAGCACCGACGCTGGAATGGCGCAGCCCTGCAGTTGGAAGACAATTTCGGCCAGCCGGTCCAATCCGCTGGCCTGGATGCCGACGCCGTGCCACCCAGGAAGGAATCGACCGAGTGCTTCGACCGGCACCGGCTCGACCTCGCGCCGGAGCGCCGCCAGCGACTTCCTTCGCAGCGACCTGAGCACATCAGGATGGCAGTACTCGCGACCTGCCTGGCCGGGGCGGAACTCACCGGCGACAATATCGCCCCGCCCGGCGAGTTGTCGCAGCGTCTGCTCGACCTCGCGCAGAGGCAGTCGCCAGCGGGCGGCGGGGTCGGCGCTGAAGAAGGGCACGTGCGTGCGGGCCCAGCGGACCAGCATCGATGTCAATGGCGCGTCGACGCGCTGCAGGAATGTCTCGGGCAGACCGATCGGCAGCGTGACGCCCAGTGCCTCGCGATATCGCGCGGCGTCTTCGGCGGCGATCCATCGCGCTTCATCGGCGATGCGCACCCGAATGGCTCGGCGTTCGCGTTCCAGCTGCTCGAGCCACTCTTCTCGGACGCCGCGCGCTTCGGCCTCCGCGGTCGTCAGGTCCCCGAGTCGCCGCAAGAGGTCGGCGGCCTCATCGGCGTCGCGCGGCCATCGTTCCTTGAGCAGACCCTGCAGCTCCAGCTCGAGGGCCTCAATGGCCCGCGGATCGAGCAGCTCCCGAAGCTCCTCTGTGCCGAGCAACTCGGCGAGCAGTTCCTTGTCCAGCGTCAGCGCCTGCGCCCGGCGCTCCGCCAGCGGCGCATCACCGTCGTACATGTACTGGCCGATGTAGTCGAAGACCAGCGTCGACGCGAAGGGCGAGGCGCGTTCCGTATCGACCACGACGGTGCGCACGTGGCGGGCGCGAATGGCAGTCATCAGGTCGCGCAGGCCATCCATGTCGAAGACGTCGCTCAGGCACTCCCGGTAGGTCTCGATCAGGATTGGGAACTCGGCGTGCTTGCTGGCCACCTGCAGCAGGTCATGGCTGCGCTGGCGTTGCTGCCACAGCGGCGTGCGCTCGCCCGGGCGGCGCCGTGGTAGCAACAGCGCGCGGGCAGCGTTTTCCCGGAACCGCGAGGCGAAAAGGGCCGACCCATGCAGCTGCGAGGTCACTAGCTCGCGCACCTCTTCCGGATCGAGCAGCAGGTCGTCGATGTCCGGTGCGCGGTCGGCCTCCGGCAGCCGCAGGGCGAAGCCGTCGTCGGTGTAAATCATCTGGATCTCGAGGTCCAAGCGCTCCTGCATCCGGGCACGGGCGGCGAGCGCCCATGGCGCGTGCACGCGGGCGCCGAATGGCGTCAGCACTGACAACCGCCAGTCACCGAGCTGGTCGCGGAATCGCTCGATGACGATCGTCCGGTCGGTTGGCACCGTGCCGGTGGCCTGGGCTTGATCGGAGAGATAGTTCATCAGGTTGGAGGCCGCCCGGTCGTCGAAGCGCGATCGCTCCTGCAGCCGGGCGATCGCCGCGTCGGGTTCCATCGCCGTGAGCTCGCGCATCGCCTGCCCCATCGCCCGTCCGACCTCCACCGGCCGTCCCATCGCATCCCCGTGCCAGAACGCGATGCGCCCCGGCTCCCCTGGCGCAGGGGTGACCATGACTTGCGACGGAGTGATGTCGGCAACGCGCCAGCTGGTGGCGCCCAGGACGAACACTTCGCCAGGCCGCATTTCGTACACCATTTCCTCGTCAAGCTCGCCGACCTTCTTGCCATCGTCCAGGAGGTTGACGGAAAAGAGACCACGGTCGGGGATCGTGCCTCCGCTGACGACCGCCAACCGCTGTGCACCGGCGCGACCGCGGATCTTCCCCTCCAATCGGTCCCAGACGATGCGAGGACGCAACTCGGCGAACTCGTCGGACGGATAGCGGCCGCTCAGCATGTCGAGCGTCGACTCGAGCGCGCGAGGGCCCAGGTCGCTGAAGGGATACGCGCGATGGACCAGCTCGGACAGCGCGGATACGCTCCACTCTTCCATGGCCGTCATCGCCACGATCTGTTGGGCGAGGACATCGAGCGGGTTGCGCGGCACGCGCGTTGTCTCGATCTCGCCGCGCAGCATGCGGTCCACCACCACGGCGCTCTCGAGCAAATCGCCGCGGTACTTCGGGAAGATGGTGCCCTTCGATGGCTCGCCGACCGAGTGCCCGGCCCGTCCGATTCGCTGGATGCCGCTGGCCACGCTCGTTGGCGACTCCACCTGGATGACGAGGTCCACGGCGCCCATGTCGATGCCGAGCTCGAGGCTCGAGGTGGCCACCAGGCCCGGGAGCCGGCCTGCTTTGAGCGCATCCTCGATCAGAAGGCGCTGTTCCTTGGCGATCGAGCCGTGATGCGCTCGGACCAACGCTTCACCGGCAAGCTCGTTGATGGCCGCGGCCAGCCGCTCAGCCAACCGCCGAGAGTTGACGAAGATGATGGTCGACCGATGCTGCCGGACCAGTTCGAGGATGCGCGGATGGATCGCCGGCCAGATGCTGCGCCGCGGGCCCTCCTCCCCATTTCCAATCACCGCCGCCGGCCCGCTATACACTTCGGTGCCGCGCTCCAGGTCGGCCATGTCTTCCACCGGGACCTCGACCGTGATGTCCAGCTGCTTGACCCGGCCGGCGTCGATGATGCTGACCTCGCGGTTCGTGCCGCCAAGGAAACGCGCCGTTTCGCTGAGCGGGCGCTGGGTCGCCGAGAGACCAATGCGTTGCGGCTCGGTCTTCGTCAGCGCTGCGAGCCGCTCCAGGCTGAGCGCGAGGTGAGCACCGCGCTTGGTCTCGGCCATCGAGTGGATCTCGTCCACGATCACCCAGTGGATGGATGGCAGGATCTGGCGCGCTGCGCTCGTCAGCAGCAGGAAGAGCGATTCGGGCGTCGTGATCAGGATGTCCGGCGGGTGCCGTTCGATCTGGCGCCGCTCGCGTGGCGGCGTATCGCCGGTTCGGATTGCGACCGTGATTGGGGACTGCCTCAGACCTATCCGCTCAGCCTCGAGCGCGATGCCACGTAACGGCGCCTGCAGGTTGCGCTCGATGTCGACGGTGAGGGCTTTCAGCGGCGACACATACAGCACTCGGCATCGCTCGGCCTCTACCGGCACCGGCTCGCTCGCCAGCTGGTCGATGCACCAGAAGAAGGCCGCGAGCGTCTTGCCACTGCCGGTGGGCGCCGACATCAGCGTGTGCTGGCCGGCCGCGACCGAGCGCCAGCCGCCCTCCTGGACCTCGGTTGGAGCCGGGAAGGCGCCCGAAAACCAGGCTCGTGCCGCAGGCGAAAACAGGTCCAGAACAGGGGGCATAGGCTTCAGTTTATTGCTCAGCGCGGGCCGGTCAAAACCTGAACGTCTTGAGCAGCTCCTTTGGCGTCAGGTGCTGGTGCGTTGCAAAGACCTGGCGGCCCGCCTCGAGCAGGCCCCTGTTGTAGGGGGTGGGACGGCCGATCCGCTCACCGAGCGTCACGATCTCGCCGTTGAGGTAATCAAGCTCGCTGCTCGATCCACGCTGGAGGCTTTGAAGCGTCGACGGGCCGTACGTGCTGTCCGCCGGAAAGTTACCCGCCAGCCTTCCGGCGAACACGAGGTAGCTCATCGACATCGGAAGCGTCGCCATCAGACGGAAGGTGCGCGCCCGGCGGCTCTGGTCGAGCCCGAGCCCACCAAGCTGTGCCGTCCTTACGCCTTCGCGAATTGTGGCAATGGAGAGCCGCGTAAGCCCTGGGTGGCGCAGCGCTCTTCCAATCGGCAGGCCCGTGATCGCCATGATCGCGTTGTTCAGATTCGCCATCAGTTTGGTCCAGCGAGCGCGTGCGATGTCGGGCACGTGCTCTGTCCTCAATGACGGGCCCAGCACAGCGAGCACCGGGTCGACCCGTGACGCCGACTCCGGAAAGGGCGCGCCGAGCTGCAGCAATTCCCGGGTGTTCTGTTCGATGACGCCAGGCTCGAGATAGGTGGCGCTGATGTTGAGGACGCACCCAACAATCCGATCACGCCCTAGGATTGCGGCCGCCTCGCGGTCGGACCGCACGCCATTCTGCATCGTGACGACCGTGGCGTCGGAGCCCAGGCGGGCGATGGTGCGGCAGGCATCCTGGACGTCCTGGGACTTGACCGTAAGCAGAATGATGTCGGCCGGTTCGGCGAGCACCGTCGCTGCCGGCAGCCGCACCAGACGAGACTGATCCGGCCCCTTGACCAGTAGCCCGTTCGCCTGAATGGCATCGATATGGGCCCTCCGCCCGACCAGGCTGACACTGACGCCCGATTCATGGAGGCGCGCTCCCACCAGACTGCCGATTGCTCCCGCGCCAAATACCGCGACGTGCATCCCGCCTATCCTGACGGATTGACCCGCGCGTCAGGCGGCCGCCAGCGGCTCGGGCCGGCTGACCGCCGATGCCGCGCGACGGCGCAGCCTTCGTCTGGCGAATTCAAGTGCCCGCTGTTCCACCAAGTGCCATGAGAGATAGCCGACGATGATGGAAGCCACCGTGGCCTCGACAAAAAGGACCCACTCATTGGGCGCCAACCGCAAGTGTGCGAGCAGCTGCTGGATCGGGTAGGCATATATGTAAATCCCGTACGAAGGATCGCCCAGGGCGGTGAAGCGTCGCAAAGCGACGGCTCGCCGTGTGCTGAGGTAGATGACGCCGTACGAGATAAAGACAAATACGGCAAGCATCACGCCGGCTAGGAGGGCGACGAGCAGACCCACAGTCGCCAGACCAAACAACGGCAATCGCATCGGCACCCGGTGGCGACCGAAGTACAGAAGGCCGCCGCCAATAAAGAACACGAGAAAGCTCCGACTTATCAAATACGCGAGCCCGACTACCATCGGATGGGGCAGCGCATACCGCATGACGACCACACTGGCAACAATGCCCGCGGCCGAAACGGCCGCCAAGATGAGGCGGCGCTGCCCGCGGACCACCAGCAGCGGTCCGAGCAGGGCCAGCCCGGCATACGCCGTCACCTCGATCGGAAGAGTCCAAATCGACCCGTTGACACCGGGACCGGAGTTGGTCCCAAACACGCCGGGCAAGTCCCACACCGGCAGCAGCAACGCGCTACCGGCAAAATAGCGAATCGTACTTGCGTCGCTGAGGTACCGTGCGAGTGGAAGCGTGGTGACGGCTGAACCCAGGATCCAGGTTGTCACGAAAAGCATGACCAGCAGCCCCGGCCAAATCCGCGCTACCCGACGAGCCGCGAACCGAAGCGGGTTGGGATCGCGCATCCAGCTGGAGAGGACCAGGTACCCGCTGATCACGAAGAAGATCGATACAGCGGCCGACCCGAAGCTAATAATGACGTCACCGCGCTGCCAGGTCGGGTCCTCACCGCCACGGGCCAGTGGAAACGAATGGGCGAAGATGACCATGACCGCTGCCGCGATCCGCATCACACCGAATCCGTCGCCAGCCTCATCGAGGCGGTCGTTCGAGACCGGGGAGGCCAGGCCACCCCGGTTAGTTGTGGCTCCGGTCCTGCCCTGGTCCATCGGCACGGCTGTAACGGGAGGCCACGGTGGATTCTTCCCGGAGCCCTTCTGAAGTAGGCGTGCACGTTTGCATAACATCTGCTATCATGGCTATAGCGTTTGAGCCACGCGTCGTACCCATTTGCGGGCTCATGAGGAGAACATCATGGCGGATTCATACGACCGCGAAGTCGTCCGACAGGAGACGACGACGGGCGAGCCGGTGCGGCCGGTCACCCCAGTCACGCCGGTCACGCCCGTAACGACCTCGTCGACCTCGCGGACCGCGGTCCACACCGAAGGCAGCTCGACCAATCGGACCATCCAGATCATCTGGTGGGTCGTCGGTTTCATCGATGTCCTGATCGCGATTCGCTTCCTGCTGAAGTTGTTCGGCGCGAATCCAGCTCCGTTTGTCCGCTTCATGTACGACGTGACCTGGCCGCTGGTGGCGCCTTTCCACGGCATCTTCAACACCGCACAGGAAGGCCGGTCGATCCTCGAGCCGGAGTCGCTGGTCGCGATGGCGATCTATGCCTTGATCGGATGGGGCATCGTCTCGCTGATCCGGCTCTTGTCCCGTCCGCGTTCGACCACGACCGTCGTCGAGTAACGGAGCGATCTACCGTGAGAGCCGCCCGGTCGGGCGGCTCTTCTCTTGTACGCCTCGCGCCGGTTGTAGCCTCCATGCGAGACTAGTCAGCCGTAGAGGGGATGCGATGAGAACGATGGCGCCACCCGAGAAAGCCAGGATCGCCAGCCTGCTGGCGCGGGAAGAGCAACGCTTCGCGCGCGAACACCCCAAATCCGTTGCGTTGAGCGGCCGCGCTCGGCAATCGCTGCTGGCAGGGGTGCCGATGAACTGGATGGTGCGCTGGGCCAGCCGGATCCCTCCGTTCGTGGTGGCGGCCGAGGGGGCTCGGGTCACCGATATTGATCAGAAGACGTACGTGGACTTTTGCCTCGGCGATACCGGCGCGATGGCAGGGCATGCCCCGGCGCCGACTGTCCAGGCAGTCACGGAGCAAACCCGTCGGGGCGTCACCTTCATGCTGCCGACGGAGGACGCGGTCTGGGCGGGGCAGGAGATGACGCGTCGCTTCGGCCTCCCCCAGTGGCAATTCACGCTGACTGCGACCGATGCCAACCGCTTTGCCATCCGCATTGCTCGGGGCGTCACCGCCAGGCCGAAGATCCTGGTCTTCAACTACTGCTACCACGGCACCGTCGATGAGACGCTCGGGGTTCTGGATGACGGGGGCGAGGTGACCTATCGGGCGGGCAATCTGGGCGCGCCGGTGCACCCATCGGTCACCACGCGTGTCGTCGAGTTCAACGATCTCAACGGCCTCGAGCGAGCGTTGGCTGCCGGCGATGTCGCCTGTGTCCTGGCAGAACCGGCGATGACGAACATCGGCATCATTCTTCCTCAGCCTGGTTTTCACGCCCGCCTTCGCGAGTTGACCCGCCGCTATGGAACGCTGCTCATCATCGACGA
>DATNMN010000264.1:0-2611 GCA_035602295.1 Candidatus Dormiibacterota bacterium
CCTGTCGACGCCTGTGGAGGCGAGTCTCCAGGAGTTCATCGAGTCCTGGCACACCCACGGCAATCCCTGGGAGACCTGGGTGACACGGATGGAGGAGCTGCGGGCGGAATTTGCGCGGCTGATCAACGCCAGCGCAGACGAAGTCGCCGTCACCTTCTCGGTATCGACGGCCCTCAATTCGCTGGCGAGCGCCCTGGACTACCGCGAGCGCCCAAAGGTCGTCACCAGCGATTTCGACTTTCCGACCGTCGGCCACGTCTGGCTGGCGCAGCAGCGCCGTGGTGCGCGGGTCAGCTTTGCCCGGGCGGACGGCAACCGCCTACCGCTCAGCTCATTCGAAGAGACTGTGGACGAGCAGACTGCGCTGGTGTCGACGACCCACGTCTGCTACAAGAACGGCTACAAGAACAATGTCAGCGCCCTGGCCGAGCTCGCTCACGAACGCGGTGCCTACCTGCTGATCGACGCCTACCAGAGCATGGGGACGCAGCCGATGGATGTTAAAGCGCTCGACCTGGACTTCCTCGTCACGGGCGCGCTCAAATATCTGCTCGGCTCGCCGGGCGTGGCGTTCATGTACGTACGGCGCGAGTTGATCGACCGCTTCGAGCCGGCCGACTCCGGGTGGTTTGGGCAGGAAAACGTCTTCGCCTACGACGTCCACCACCTTCGGTTTGCCCGGGAGGCGCGCCGGTTCGAGACGGGTTCGCCACCGGTGCCCAACGTCTATGCGGCTCTGGCCGCGCTCCGATTGATCGCCGGCGTCGGTCTCGACACCATCGAGCAGCACGTCCAGCAGCTGATGAGCCGCTTCATCGCGGGCGCGCGCCAGCGTGGTCTTGTCCTGCTCACCCCCGAGGAGCCGGCTGACCGGGGCCCGCTCGCCATGGTGAAGTCAAGCGATGCTCCGAAACTCGTGGCGGCGCTGGCGAAAGACGGCATCCTCTGTTCGACCCGCGACGGCGCACTTCGGGTGTCCTTGCACTACTACAACACCGCCGAGGACGTGGACGCGGTCCTCACTGCCCTCGACCGTCACCCCGAGCTCCTCGTCACCGCCGCCGATTAGAAAGGGTTAGAGCCGGCCGGTCGGCGGTTGCCCTCCGTGGTGCAACCGTGTATAAAGAGCGCACCGAATTTAGGTCTTCGACGAAGGAAGAGGAGGTCGACAGGAAGGATGGCACAGCCAAGGATTTTCGCCCTCATCGCCGTGGCCGGTGTGGCGCTGGCGGCGTGTGGTGGGGGCAGTACACCCGGCGCGGCGGCGAACAAGCCCGACAAGGTCCAGATCGCTGCCGAGGGACCGTTTACCGGCGACCAGGCGTCGATCGGGGCTGGCGCCCTCAAGGCGATCCAGCTGGCAGTCAACGATTTCAACAAGGCCGGCGGTGTCAATGGCACGCAGGTGCAGCTCGTTATCTGGGACGACCAGCACTCCGCGCAAGTGGCCCAGACCCTGCAAGCGGCAGGTATCGCCGATACGACGGTACTTGGCATCGTGGGACCGATGAACTCGGGCGTCGTTTTGGGTTCAGTTACGGGACTGCAAAATGCCACCCCGCCGCTGCCGTTCGTCAGTGAGTCGGCATCGAATACCAAGGTCACGGATTCCGGATGGAGTGTCGCCCACCGGGTGAACGCTCGCGACGACGCCCAGGGTCCGGCCGATGCGAAGTTCATGATCGACTCGGGCGCAAAGAAGGTTTACGTGATGGACGCCAAGTCGGATTACTCGACCGCGCTGGCAGATCAGACCGAAGCGTACCTCAAGGCGCACAGCATCCCAACCATGCGCGACCAGGCCAAAGCCGGGACGACCGACTTCAGCACCATCATCACCAAGATCAAGTCATTCAATGCCGACTGGGTCTACTTCGCGGACGAAGGCCCTGAGGCCGCCCCGTTTGTTTCCCAGATGAAGCAAGCCGGGTTGACGATCGGCAACAACATCAACTTCCTGGGAACTGACGGTGAGGAAGACTCGTCGATCATCACCAAGTCGCAGGGTGCCTACGACGGCGCTTACGCGACCAACATCACCGCCGACCCGGCGGGTGTATCGGGCAGTGCGGCTGCCGCGTACGTCACCGAGTACAAGGCGGCGTACGGTGCCGATTCGCTCAGCTCGGCCGGGCCGTTCTACGGCTCTGCCTACGAGGCGGCGCAGGCATTGCTGCAGGCGATCAAGAACTCGCCTGTAAACAACGGCAAGATCTCGCGCGCCGACGTTATCAGCCATCTCGCGAGCGATACCTTCACGACCATTTTCGGATCGGTGAAGTTCAACGCGAAGGGTGACGTCACGGGCGGCGGCATCTACGTCTACAAGGCAACCGGCGCCAACATGGTGGTCGTCAAGCAAGTCTCCGGCTAAAGGAGTAAGAAAGAAAGGGGACGGGCACATCCCGTCCCCTTTTTGATTGCCGTGGGCATCTTCCTGCAGCAACTGATCAACGGGCTGGAGCTTGGAAGTCTCTACGCGCTCGTGGCGCTCGGATACACACTGATCTATGGCATCCTCGAGATGCTCAACTTCGCGCACGGTGACGTCTACATGGTGGGCGCATTCCTGGCCGCCGGCGTGGCGGCGTTCCTCGTCCACAACGAGGTG
>DATNMN010000265.1:0-2394 GCA_035602295.1 Candidatus Dormiibacterota bacterium
GTCCCTGGTTGACTGGCCTCGATCCAGCCGCTGTTCTGAAAGCCCGGCTTGGCGTAGATCTGTCCGCCCAATCGCGGCACCCAGAAGGAGTGGAGCACATCCTTACTCGTGACCTGTAGGCGCACGACCTGACCGGCCGGGATGGTCAGCGTGCTGAAGCTGGTCTTGCCGTTGGGATACTTAAACGACCACGCCCACTGGATCCCGGTGACCTGGATGGTCTGCTGCGGTGGCGGGCCGTTGCGCACGTAGTCAATGCGCAGCGCCGTGCGGACGAACACGAAGGCAACGATCAGCACCGGGAGGGCGGTCCATACAATCTCGAGCCGGGGGTTGCCGTGAGTCTGGGCCGGCTCTCGGTCGTCCCGCCGACGGAAGCGAAGGGCAGCAAAGACGATCAGCCCGCCGACGATGACCAGCACCGCCATCGCGATCCAAAAGATGCTGGTGTAGACGCTGACGATGTCGCAGGCATTGGGTCCGGCGCAGTTGAGGGGGCTGACGTCGACCGCGGGCACGCCCACGAGTGTAGCGACCAGCGGCACCGTCATCGGTGGAACCACCACCACCGACCGCCCGGCTCGCGCTCACCGTTGCGTTCCTGGGCCGTCCGGCGCGCGTCGTGCATCGCGTCGTACCAAAACGTCAGCGCCAGGAAGAAGACACTCATGAAGAGAAGCAAGGAAAGGATCTCCACGAACAGCGAGAGCACCACCATGGTGCTGCCGCGAGGCTTCCAGAAGGCGAGTAGTTCAGCGGTGGCGCCGGGGATGTTCAGCGTGATCAGGAAAAGCCCCACCACACCCAGCAAGAAGATCGCGGCCTTCTTCGGCTGCCGGTTGTAGAGCTGGCCCAGCCCGGGAACGGCGGAGAGCCAGGTCGCCAACCGCACGCTGGCTCGGCGTCGAGACGCCGTCAGGACCGGGACGGGATGGGGCTCAACCATTGGCGTGGGTCCGTTAACGCTGGAACATGCGGTAGAAGTAGTAGGCGACGAGAAGCAGTGTGCCCAGCGCCCAGATGAGGACGAAGAAGAAGTCTCCGGCGCCCGGGTCACGCGTGAGATTGATCAGCTCGACCAGCGCCGGCGCCATCAGCCGCCCGCCTTGTGAGCCTTGGTGACGTCCAGCAGGTTCTCCGCAATGATCACCAGCGCGGTGAAACCGAACAGGACGGCGAAGGCGAGGACCGTCCCGATGATGTTCTTGATCTGCTGACGTCTCATGGGCGGCCCGCGTACTGCTGCCACATGCGGATCCAGTGGACCAGCAGGTTGATGTTGTCATTGATCGGCGCGGGCAGCAGCTTGTTCACGCCCCACGCCGGCATGATCGTGCCTTTGTGTTCCTCGCCGGTGTTGCCCAGGTAGATGCAGCGGTAGTAGTAGTCGTTGTTGAAGAAGCCAAGGCGGTTCTGGTCGTTGAGGGGCGGGCCCTTTCCGCCTTCACCCGTCACGCCGTGGCACTGGGCGCAGTTGTTCTCGTAGAGCTTCGGCGCCGTCGCGAACACGCCAAACGGGTTCGCCACCAGGTTCTGGTGCGCGCCGGCCTGGTCGGTGGCCTGCCGGTTGCCGTTGTGGCAGACGATGCAGCCGCTTTCGTCGATGCCCAGGCCCTTGTACGCGTTAGGAATGAACCCCGTCAGCTGCGCGACCACCGGCTTGTTCGTCGTGGGGTCGGTCACGACTTTACCGTTGGCATCAAGCACGTAGTACGGGGTCGCCTTCGGATCCAGGCAGCTGGTGGTGGTTGCCGCGGCCGTTGATGGTGAAGCGGCGGGCGATGCGCTCGCTGACGGCGACGCGCTCGCGGACGGGGACGCCTTTGGCGATGGCGACGCAGAGGCCGACGCCGAGGGGCTCGCTGACGGACTGGCCACGGCCGTCGTCGGCCGGCAGATCAGCGTTTCCTGGCCGTACTTGGCGAAGACCGTGTCACTGATCACCGAGGGATGGTTGGGGCCGAGCCGCTTGGCGGCTTCCTGAGGGCCGATCTTCTGGATGTCGGGCACGTGGCAAGTGATGCAGCGCTCGACCATGAACTGGCCGTTGACCTGGACTTTGGGGAACAGCTGCTGAACCTGGATCGGAAAGTCCTGGCCGTATTGGGCCGCGTACTTTTGCTGGATCGGGACCCAGGGTCGGCTCAGGTCCTGGTAAAAGGCGTAGCCGAGCAGCACAAGGAAGGCAACGCTCACCACCAGGAAGGCCCGCCCTAGCACGCCGCGCCCCCGCAGGTTTGCGGATTGCCGAGGACCCAGCCCCAGTCCCAGACGAACTCATGGCCACGGAAGAAGACGCCGATGATCACCAGCGCGACCACGATCGTGGTGTAGAGGGCGAAGAGGATGATGGCGACCTTGCGCTCCGACGGCCGCCGGCTCGGATTGCGATCG
>DATNMN010000266.1:0-16073 GCA_035602295.1 Candidatus Dormiibacterota bacterium
CGGAAGCGGTTTTGGACACTTGTCCGGACCTAAGCTGTGCTACCATCCAAAAAAACCAACTGAGCTATCACGGGGGAAGTGATCTGGCACAGAGCCGGTTTTTAACGCACACGCTTGTTTTGTTAGCGGCGGCCGTGATCCCGGTACTGACAGCCTTCGACCGACTCCACACCGACACCGCCTACGGCGCGAATCCCACCCCTTCGGTTTCACTGCGGACCACGCACGTCGACGATGTGGTGCTCAGCCAGGGTGGGTTCATCATGAAGATGAGCACGTCGAGTGTGGACGCCGCGGTCCGGCGGGATGTCAGCTACTACACGATCAAGGCGGGCGATACCGTCCAGGATGTGGCCGGCCGCTTCGGTCTGACCGTTGATACCCTCCGCTGGGCGAACAACATTTCCGACATCACGAGCGTCATCGCCGGGGAGCGGGTGGTCGTTCCCCCTGTCAACGGCATCCTCGTCAAAGTCCAGTCGGACACCCAGCTTCACGCGCTCGCCATCCAGTACCACGTGAACGTCCAGGACATCGTCGATTTCAACCTGCTCCGCGACCCCGAGCACCTCAAGGCGGGCTCGATGCTGATGCTCCCGGATGGCGTCGGGCCGGCCCTCGATACCGGCGTCGGCAAGAAGACCGTGAAGTCGGTGACCTGGAACCGCCTCGGCCGGCAGGTGACGAACTACACAGTCACCTACAGCAACACCCCGGTGACCGGCTCCGGCGGGAAGTTCCCGTACGGCTATTGCACCTGGTGGGTGGCGCACCGGCGCAATGTCCCGTGGAATGGCAATGCCTACGAATGGTGGTCGAACGCGCGGCTGTTCGGCTTTGCCGAAGGCCAGGTGCCCATGGCGGGAGCGATCATGGTGCAGGGCATCAGCTGGACCTCGCCGGTGGGGCACGTCTCTTACGTCGAGTCGGTCAACGCCGACGGGTCCTTCACGGTGTCCGAGATGAACTACGGCGGCTGGGGCCGCGTGGATTACCGGACGATCAAGTCAACGGCCGGTCTGGATCTTTTGGGGTTCATCTACTAAGAGTTCTCGCCCCCGGCCGTCTAAGATTGCGTTCGATGCCGACCCCCGAGGAATTCCTCGACGAGACGCGTGAGCAAGGGCTCCGCGAGCTCGAGGATTTTCTCCGCATCCCGAGCATCTCGAGCCAGCCTGAACACGCCGACGACGTGCGCCGTGCCGCGGGCCACCTCGCCGAGCAGTACGAGCGCATCGGGCTGCAGCACGCGCAGGTCATCGACACCGCTGGACATCCGGTCGTCTATGCCGACTGGCTAAAGGCCCCGGGCAAGCCGACGGTGCTGCTTTACGGTCACTACGATGTCCAGCCGGTGGATCCGCTCGACCTCTGGACATCGCCGCCCTTCGAGCCCATTCGGCAGGACGGTCAGTTGCTCGGCCGCGGATCGTCCGACGACAAAGGGCAGATTGCCTTGCACTGGCAGGCGATGCACGCGTGGCTCAGCACCACCGGCGAGCTGCCGCTGAACATCAAGGTGATCGCCGAGGGTGAAGAGGAGATCTCCAGCCTTCATTTCGAAGAGTTCGTCCGGGCTAACCGGGACCGGCTCAAGACCGATTACTGCGTGGTCAGCGACACGACCATGGTGGCGAGGGGCTTCCCCGCCATCACGTACGCGCTCCGAGGCTTGGTCTACTTTGAGCTACGGGTCGAGGCCGCCACCGTCGACATGCACTCGGGGCTGCTGGGCGGGATGGTACCCAACCCGGCCCACGCGCTCGCCGAGATACTCACCCGCCTCAAGGATCCCGCCGGGCACATCCTGGTGCCAGGCTTCTACGACGGCGTTCGACCGTTGAGCGAAGACGAGCATCGCCAGTTCGCACGCGTCCCCTTCGACGAGGCCGCGCTGAAGCAGACCTATGGGCTCGAGGCCCTGCAGGGCGAGGCCGGCTTTACGCCGACCGAGCGCAACTGGGCCCGTCCGACGCTCGACGTTAACGGCATCTGGGGCGGCTATCAGGGGCCGGGCGCGAAGACGATCATCCCGGCCTGGGCTGCGGCCAAGCTCAGCTGCCGGCTTGTCCCGGATCAGGATCCGAAGGCGGTGGCGCAGGCGTTACGCGACTACATCAACGACATCCGACCAAAGACGGTGAGGCTCACCCTCACCGAGCTGGAGAGCCACAGCGAACCGTGGATTACGCCGATGGATCACCCGTTGATCCAGGCCGGTCGCCGGGCACTGCAGCGCGTCTACGGCAAGGACCCGGCCATGGTCCGGTCCGGTGGATCGATCGGCGCCGTCGAGGTCATGGGGCGGCTGCTCGACGCACCCTGCCTGCTCGTCGGCTTCGTGCTCCCGGACTGCTTCGCGCACGCGCCGAACGAGCGCCTTGATCTCGAGAGCTTCTACGCGGGTCGAAAAGCCGCGGCGCGGCTCTGGGAAGAGATCGCCGGGATCGGCGCCTAGAGCTTTACGTCGCGCGCCGCGTGACCCAGTACACGGCGCAGCCGACGATCAGTAACGCGAGGCCGCACAAGATCGCGGCTTCGATCGTCTGGAAGGCCCAGAACCGATCGCCCGGCTGGAAGGACTGAGTCACATAGCTCGGCTGGCCAGCGCTTGGCCCGAGGAGATTACCGAGGAGGTGTCCGGTAGAGTCGTAGTAATCGGGGAAACCCAGCCACCACGCCGTCGGGTCGGCCTGATTGCCAACCGCGGATAGGTCATGTGTGGTTTTCATAAGCGGAGCGATGTAGTGGCTACGCACCAGCTCTGCAATGCCGATCCGTGCGCCCACGAAGGCGAGCAGCGTGGCGGCCATGGCCGGGATCGACCGACCGATGACGGCGCCGAACGCGACGCCCAGCGCCAGGGCGAAGAACGTCGCCGCCGGAACAACGGGAGCCTGCTGATCGAAGATGTCCCAGCGATTGACCTGTGGCCCCTGGACGTTGAGAAACACAACCTCGAGGTAGCCAACGAGCGCGGCGGCCGCGATCAGTGGAACGAAGACGAGGGCGAGCTTCACCAGGAGCCAGCGCATCCTCGTCACCCCTTGGGTCCAAGCGAGGTGCTGCGTGCCATTCTCGATTTCGCGCGCGACGAACGGAGCGCCGATGAAGGCGCCGGCCAGTGCGGGGAACACGACGAGACCGTACTGAGCGAGGTTGAATCGGAGAATCGCTTGGGCGATCTGCCCGAACGGGTCGCTGGACAAGCAGGTGCTGAAGCCAATGGTTCGTGGGCAGCTGCCGGACGCGATCGAGAGCTGCAGCGCGACATAACCAACGGAGCCGCCGAGCAGCACCGCAAGGACAAGCGCCCAGAGCGCTTCGAGCCGATGCTGCCGCCAGGTAACCCAGGTCACGATGCCGCCTCCTCGAGCTGGGGTCTCGGCAACGTGACGGCCCTGGGCGCTGAGAGATAGGTGATCACCAGCTCTTCGAGCGGCAGCGGTTCTTCCCGCCACCCGGCCCCGAGTTCCGGAACGGGTCCACGAATCCACAGCGACGACTGCCGCTCGGTGTGTTGGGCCTTGACCAGCTCGACGCCGCTCAGACGCGCATTGGCGTTAAGCCGCGGCCCGACGATGAGGTGGTGCGAGGCGAGCAGCGCCTCGATCTCGCCGGCGACCTGCACCCGTCCGGCCGCGATGATGATCAGGTAGTCGCAAACGCGTTCAAGGTCGGCCATCACGTGCGAGGACAACAAGACCGTACTCCCCTCCTCCGCTACGGCCTCGGTGAGCCGCTGCATGAACTCCCGGCGAGCCAGTGGGTCAAGCCTCGCGACCGGTTCATCGAGGAGGAGCAATTCCGGATGCTTGCCCAGGGCGAGCGCCAGCGCGACCTGCGATCGCTGGCCACCGGAAAGCTGGCCGACGCGTTTGTCGAACGGAATGTCGAGCGACCGCAGCCGCTCCTCGACATCGGCCTGATCCCAACGGCGATTGAGCTCGCGCCCGAACCGCAGCATGTCCCCAACGGAAAATCCGGAGTAGAGCGGCGTGTCCTGGGCGACGAAGCCAACCCGGTCGAGAAGCAACAGCAGCTGCCCCTGCGGCGACCGCCCAAAGACGGTGATCTCTCCCGCCGTCGGCCGCAGCAGGCCGGCCGCGAGATGGAGGAAGGTCGTCTTGCCGGCGCCGTTGGGACCGACCAACCCCGCGATCTTTCCGGCAGGCACGCGGATCGAGCAGTCGTCGAGCGCCCAGGTTCGACCAAAGCGCTTACCCAAGCCGGTGGCCTCGATGGGCGCGATCATGCAACCACGTCCTGTGCTCGTGCGTGAAGCACGTGCGCCACGAGTGCGGCGAGTGTGTCGTCGTCGAGTCCAGCCTCATGTGCCTTACGAATCCAGCGCTCGAGCTCCGTTCTGAGTAGGCGATAGCTCGATTGGGCGACGGCCGGCGGCACGTTGCTGGCGACGAAGGTACCGAGTCCCGGTCGACTTAGGACAAGGCCTTCATGCTCGAGGTCACGGTACGCGCGCAGAACGGTGTTCGGGTTGAGCGCGACCTGAGCGACTACTTCCTTCACGGTCGGCAACTGGTCGCCAGCCTTCAGGAGGCCGAAGAGCAGCGCCTGGCGGACTTGCTGCATGAGCTGGACGTAATACGAAACCCCGGAGTTCGCATCGAGATGGAACGAAATCAGCGCCATTGTGCTAGCACACTAGCACATTAGGGATTGGGTGGTCAACCTGAACAAGTCTGTGAAGTGACTTGACATACTGTTGTAGTTATGCAACATTCTGTCTGTGCGTAGGAAGGAAGATGAAAAGAGTTCGACGGTAGATGGGCAGCGGCCGCTGTTCAACCGGATCGCGGTCCTCCGCACCGAACGGCAGCTTTCGCGGCAGCAACTCGCGGAGGCCGTCGGCGTCAACTACCAAACGATCGGCTACATCGAACGCGGCGAATACAACCCCAGTCTCGAGCTGGCCTTTCGATTTGCCGAAGTCTTCGGGCTTCCGATCGAGGCGATCTTCTCGCGACAGCCCCTGCGGCCATTGAGCGAAGAGCTCTATCCGCGGCCGCCCAAGGAGTAAGGCTCAGATGACCACCCGGTCGCTTCGTCCCTCGCGTCCGTTGATCACCATCGAGCGAGTCGTCGCGGCGCTCATCGTCCTTCTCATCGGCTTCGGCCTGTTGGCGTGGTTCGAGGTCTTCGACGCGGGCCTCCTCTACGTGCTGTTCGTCCTCGTCACGGCCTTCGTCGTTCGCAGCGTCGAGGTCGAGCCGGGCGCCTGGCTCGGTTTGCGCGCGGTCCGTCGCGGCCTGGTGCTTGTGATCGCCCTGATCACGCTGGATTTCCTGACCATACGTGCGATGGACTTCAACCAGGTCGGCATCGCGCTCTTGTTCCTGCTGATCCTTGGTGACGTGGCGCTCGGACGGGCCACCCGACGGATCGCCAGCGCTGACGAGGATCGCATCGACGAGCGGCAGGAAGCGCTGCGTAACCGCGCGCACCGAATCGCTTATGCGATCCTGGCAATTTCCGTCGGGCTGGTGCTGCTCATCGCCGAGGTTGCCACCCCGGGGCTGCGTCGCTGGCTTGCCGAGTCGCTCGGCGGCGGGGGCGTCGTCAGCTTTATCCAGTTGCTGTTCTTCTCGCCGGCAATGGTCATTGCGTGGCTTGAGCCGGACCGAATCGCTGATGAGGATGGCTCGCGGATGCGCCGGAACCTCCGCGCTCGGATCGCTTACGGCATGGTGACATTCGCGGTTGTGCTGCCGGTGCTGATGTCCCTATCGCTGGCGGTCGCTCCGTCCCGCGTGTCCGCCTTTACCAGACCGGAACCGGATTTCGCAACCCCGAATGGCGCCGCCCACTGCAGCTACTTCGATGCACGGACGCAGGCCGGCATCGGTTTCGGTGCAACTACCCGCATCGCCGCGGTCGCGTGCTGGGATGGCCGAAGCGCGTTCGAGGAGTGGGGCCTAAATAGCAGCGACTGTTACCCGTACCGGGCCGAGTTCGTCAGCGCCACCACGATCGAGTGCCGGCGAACCATGGGATCTGATGGAAGCCTTCGCTTCACCCATCGCACCGTCGTCCGTTCCGCGATCCTCCCCTTTGTCTCGCGCGAAGTCGTGATGACGCTGAATCTCACAAAAGACGGCAAGGTGGTGCAGTTCCCATGAGCGCCCCGCAGAGAATCGCGAATGCAACAACGACCAGGCCTTCGACCATCCGAGTCTGCGTTTTCCTTCTTGCCCTCTGCTGGCTCGTCGCCGCGGCGCAGTTCCCATATTCACTGCAGGGCACTGGGATCCTCATCGTGCTTGCCCTCGTCGCCCTCGATATCGTTCTCGGCGTAATGACGGGATGGCTGTCCTTTCAGCCGACGTCCCAGCTCGACGAGCGCCAGGCGGCGCTTCGCGACCGCGCGTACCGGATCGGCTTCCGTCTGGTCGGCGCCGGCGTGTTGTTGTTGTTCGCTCTGTATGTCATCGGCTCCATCCTGTCGGCCATCGTGCTTGGTCCGCAATCGCGATCGACGTCGGACGGTCTCAACCCTCGCACGGTGGTTGCCATTCTGGAGCTCCTCGCGATTGCCCCGACCGTAGTTATTGCCTGGCTGCTACCGTCCGACAGCGAGCCAGCCAACGGCCCTGCCACTCGCTGGATACCCCTGATTGCCGTCCCCGTGATTGCACTCGCCTGGATCGTCGCCGTCCTCGTCGCGCCGGTGGAGACAACGCTTCTGGCCACCGTTCCCGACAACTCTTTCACCATGAGTGCCGCCAAGTGCGGGCATTTCGGCGCAGTGAAACGCGTGGCTTCAGGTTTCGGCGGCGCCATTCGGCTTGAGGCCGAGGTCTGTTGGAACGGGCAGCAGGCTTTCACCTATGGAGACCCGAGCTTGCCCCGACCGGCAAGCCTCCCGGCTGAAGAGTTCGCGATGGCTTTCCCTGGCTTGACGAGTTGCGCGCCACTGCCGACTGATACGGACTTCGGGAACGTCGTCGAGCACTGCACCGGCCAGATCGACGCCGATGGAACGTTGCACGTCGCGCTTCGCGGGCGCGTCTCGCCGCTACCCGGCTTCTTCGGTGCGCGAGATGTGCAGCTTCGGCTTATCGTGACGCGCGACGGGAAGGTCGTCGCCTTCGATTAACGGCTGATCCTGCTCGTCACGCGGGGAGGTGAGTGGGGGTGGTCGGTGGCGGTCTTTGGCACTCTCGTGGGGCAGGCCGGCCCGCAGCTCAACGAAGCGGGCTCGCAATTCAGCCTGGCGTGAGGCCGAGGCCGCTCGCGCGAATCGATCGGATTTGCGGAAACCGAAGACGGCGTCCCAGCCAACCTGAATCAGGGCTCCGGCATACTCGTCGGCATGCGCTATCGGCGAAATTGCCGAGGCCGCTGCGGTTGGGCTCGCGCTGCCGCGATTACTCGGCTACGAAGCGATAGCCGATGCCCGGGACCGAATGAATGTAATGCGGCTTCTCCGAGTCGCGCTCGATCTTCTTCCGCAGGCGGTAGACGTGCGCGTCCACGGTGCGGGTTTCGATCTCGACCTCGTAGCCCCAGACTTTGCGCAGCAGCTCGCCGCGACTCACCACCTGGCCGGCCTGCGAGGCGAGCAGCGACAGGAGGTTGAACTCGGTCAGCGTCAAGGCGACTTCCTTACCCTCGCGCCAGACCTGGCGGCTGTTCATATCGATGATGAGGCCTGGGAACTCGAAGCGCGTCTTGGGCAATGCCTGCGCGACCGCCTGCTCGCTTCTGCGCAGGTGCGCGCCCACCCGGGCTAAGAGTTCCCGTACCTCAAACGGCTTGGTCAGATAGTCGTCGGCCCCCACCTCGAGCCCAACGACGACGTCGATTGTGTCGTTCTTCGCGGTCAGCATGATGACCGGCACCTGGGTGCCGTCGGCGCGCAACTGGCGGCAGACATCCATCCCGGAGACTCCCGGTAGGTTGAGGTCGAGAATGACGAGGTCGGGCTCGGACTTCTCGATGATCTCCATGCCCTTCTCGCCGGTATCCGCCTCGAGGAGAGTCAGGTTTTGACCCACGAATGCCATCCGGACGACCTCTCGGGTCGGGGCGTCGTCCTCGATCATCAGGATTGTCTTCGGGAACGGCATTTGGTCGGGTCCTACTCCTTCTCCAAAAAGTTCGTCACTTGCAGCATGAATTTCTTCAGTTCGATCGGTTTCGAGATGTAGCCGGAGCACCCTGCGGCCAGCGCCTGCTCCTCGCTCCCCTTCAGCGCGTTGGCTGTCAGGGCGACCACCTTGATACCCGCGGTGGCCGGGTCAGCTTTGAGTTGGCGAGTGACCGCTAATCCATCAACGCCGGGAAGCTGCATATCCATCAGTATTAGGTCGGGCCGGAGGTGGCGAGCCTTCTCCAGGCCCTCCTGGCCGTTCGAGGCGGTGTCCACGGTGAAGCCATTTCCCTCGAGGACCATCCGGGCGAGGTCCAGGTTGGACGGGTTGTCCTCGACCACCAGCACCCGGTTCCGCTTGCTCGGCCCGGGCCGAAGCGGGAACTCCACGGTGAAGGCGGTCCCCTTCTCGGCTTCGCTATCGAACGCGATCGAGCCGCCGTGCAGCTCGACCAGCTTCTTGGTCAGGGCCAGCCCCAGCCCCGTGCCGGGATACTCCCGGTTGCTGGAACTCTGCACCTGGTAGAAGGCGCCGAAGATCTTGTGCTGCAGCTCCTTGGGGATGCCGATGCCGCTGTCCTGGACCGTGATCCGCAGGATCTGCTCCTGGACGACCGCCTGGAGGCCGACCTTTCCCGAGGGCGGGGTGAACTTGATGGCATTGGAGAGGAGGTTGTAAAGGACCTGCTTGAACTTGTTCTTGTCCGCAATCAAGAGCGCGTCAAGCGGCTCGACGCTGGAGGCGATCTCGATGTCCTTCTTCATCGCCAGCGAGCGCACGACGTTGAGCACCTCCCGGACGGCGGAGTCGACGCCAAACTCCTCGTAGACCAGGTCCATCCGGCCGGCCTCGACCTTGGTCAGATCGAGGACGTCGTTGATCAACGACAGCAGATGGCGGCCGCTGTTATAGATGTTGTCGAGGCAATCCCGGCGCTGCTTCTCGGTGATTTTTCCGGCCAGATCGTCCCGGAGCAGTTCCGAAAACCCCAGGATGGCGTTCAGTGGCGTGCGCAATTCGTGGGACATGTTGGCCAGAAACTCCGACTTGAGCCGGCTCACCTCGGCGATCTGGGCGTTGGCGGTCTCGAGCTCCCCGAGGTGGGCCTGCAACTGCTCGTAGAGCCGGCCGTTCTCGATGGCGATCGCGGCCTGGTTGGTGATGACTTTGAGGATGGCGGCGTCCAGCTCGGTGAACGGATCGACCCGCTGGCGTGAGATGGTCATGGCGCCCACCACCCGCTGCGTGGTCGCCAGCGGCTGCACCATCAGCGAGCGCGGGGAGCGGCTCTGGTCGAGGATCTTGAAGCGCGGGTCCCGGGTGGCGTCGGCGATGTTGAGCGTCTCGAGCTGTTCCACCGCGTAGCCGAGGATGCCATCGCCGAGGACGAAGCGGGCGATGTGCGGCACCATGTCGCGGTGCGGATAAGTGGCGGTGGCGGTCAGCTCGCGGCTGCCTTCGTTGAGTAAAAAGACGGTGGCCGCGTCGAACTGCACCATCTGGGAGGTCGCGCGCAACATCGCGTCGATGTTGTCGTTCAGCGACAGGGAGCCGGTGAAGAGACCCCCGAGCCGGTTCAGCAATTGAATCTCGGGGTCGGCAGTCACGTGGGCCACATTATAAGTCATGTTTTTTGACACAACGGCAACTGCGGTTGTGGGCTTTCGATACTGCAACGTCACCCTCCGTGACTTCCTTTCTCCATCGACCACCAGATTCCGAGCCGGCAACGTCGTATGACGCAACCGGCCCCGGGTAAGCTGAGTCGCTGTGAAAGCGGTTCGGTTTCACCAGCACGGAGGGCCCGAGGTCCTGCGCTATGAAGAGGTGCCGACGCCGGCGCCCGGGCCTCACGAGGTTCTGATCGGGCTGCGGGCCGCGGCGCTCAACCACCTCGACCTCTTCGTCCGCACCGGCCAAACCCCGGGCGTCCCCCTCCCCCACATCGGAGGCGCCGACGGGGCCGGGGTGGTGGTGGCGAGTGGCCCGGGCGCGGCCCGCTATCCCGTGGGCACCCGGGTATTCTTCGACCCCGGCCTCAGCGACGGGATCTGTGACTACTGCGCCCGCGGCGAGCACAGCCTCTGCGATCGCTGGGAGATCCTGGGCGAACACCGGGACGGCACCTTTGCCCAGGCGGTCGTCATGCCCGAAATCAACGTCCGACCGATCCCCGGTGAACTCAGCTTCGAGGAGGCCGCCGCCTTTCCGCTGGTTTTTTTGACCGCTTGGCGAATGCTCATGACCAAGGCGCGGGTGACGCCAGGCGAGAGCGTCCTGATCCTGGGCATTGGCGGCGGTGTCGCGCTCGCCGCCTTGCAGATTGCCAAGCATGTAGGCGCCCGGGTCTTTGTCACCTCCGGCAGCGCCGAGAAGCTGAAGCGGGCGCAGGCGCTCGGCGCCGACGTCCTCATCAACCACCAGGAGACCGATTTCTCGCGGGAGGTCTGGAGGATCACCGAGAAGCGCGGGATCGACGTGATCGTCGATAACGTTGGGGCGGCAACCTGGGATCGCAGCATCCGGGCGCTCGCCAAAGGTGGCCGCTTGGTGACCTGCGGGGCGACCAGCGGGCCGAAGCCGGATGAGGACCTTCGCCGTCTCTTCGTCAAGCAGGTGACGATCTACGGATCGACGATGGGCACGCGCCACGACTGGGAGCAGCTGAACCGGCTGCTGGCCGCCAAGACCCTGCGCCCAATCGTCGACAGGATCTTTCCCCTCGAGCAGGCGGCGCAGGCGCAGTCGCTGATGGAGGACCAGGGCCAGTTCGGCAAGATCGTGCTCAGCATCGCTCCGCTGTCATGAGACGGCGGGCGCTGATCACCCTGCTGGCGCTGACGCTCGTTGCCTGCGGCCAGCCTACGTCAAAGTCCGGCGCGACGGCGACGGCGTCGCCGCGCCACACGCCGACTGCGACCCCCAAGCCAACACCGGTGCCGACGCCTACCCCCCTTCCCCCACCGCCGGCTCTGCCCGCCGCCGGCGGGATCAGCGTGGTGGCCGGCTTTTCCGCCTTCGTCTATGCGCGAGGAGCGGGCGCCACCACCGCGATGGCGTTTGGACCGGACGGCCGGCTATACGTGGCGACCGAGGGCGGCGCGATCGAGGTCGTGGCCTCGCCCGGTGCCGCACCACAGACGTTGGTGTCGGGCCTGCCAATTGCGCTGGGCCTGGCCTGGCGGGGCAACGAGCTCATCGTGTCCGTTCGGGGCAGCTTGCGCAGCTACCAGCTCAGCAACGGCGGCCTGAGCGGCGGTCATGTCGTAGTCGCTGGCCTGCCAACCGGCCGTCATCAGAATGACGCGGTTCTTCCGATGCCGAATGGCGACGTCCTGCTGGGCCTCGGCTCGACGTGCGACGTCTGCAACGAGCCCGACTCGCGCAACGCTACCGTCCTTCGCTTCCATTCCGACTGGAGCTTTGCCGGGTTCGCGGTGCGGGGAGCCCGCAATCCGTACGGACTCGCATTGCGGGCCAGCACCGGCGATGCGTACGTGATGATCAACGGCCAGGACAACCTCGGGGCTCAGCCTGCCGATCACCTGTTGCGAGTGGTCGATGGTGAAGACGCCGGCTGGCCGCGTTGCTGGCCAGCTTATCCCGATGGCAGCCTTCACGGCAATTGTGGCGGCGTCGCGCCGCCGGTGGCGGTGTTCACGCCCCATAGCTCGGCGGACGGCATCGTCATCTACGGCGGTGGCGAGTTCGGCGGCGATTACGCCGACAACGCCTTCGTCACGGAGTGGGGCGCGAACGCCGGCGGTCCCATCGGCCGGCGGGTGATGCGAGTCGTCCTCTCAGGGTCGGGTGCGGGCGAGCATGGCCAGGTCAGCGATTTTGCCACCGGGTTCTCGCATCCGCTGGCCATTACCGTCGCGCCCGATGGCGGTCTGCTGGTAGGCGACTACGGCACCGGGCAGATCGTCGAGATCTTCCGCACCAGCTAAGGGAAAGAACTGAGGCGCTGAGGCCGTCGCAATCAGTATCGGCCTGGTCGATCGCTTCAAAGACATGGCGGACTGGCTGGCCCAGGGCGAGGCGAGCGCCAGCCAGGGCTACCTCACGTCGGAGAGCGGCCCGTTGCACCGTCCCAGCCGCGAATGGTACGGGCAGGTGATGCCGGGATCGTGGGCGCCAAACATCGATGCCGATGGGGTCGACGGAAAGCTCGCCGGCATCGCGGCCATCCACCAGCATGACCCCGCGTTCGACGAGAACGTCTTCCTCGCCCAGGTGCAGCGACTGTTCTTCGCGGTGCTGGAAGCCTGGACCGCGCTCAAGCCGGCGTTGAGCCAGGGCGTGATGGCCTCGGTGATCTGGGAACAGCAGAAGGCGCAGATCAGTGCCTATCGCGCGAAGGGCTGGCGCAACATGCTCGACGGGCTCAGCTTCACCAGCGCGGTGGTGGCCGGCGCCTTCGCCAATGTCGGCTTCGATACGGTGACCGTTCGCCTCAATGCGAACTCCGCCGACTACGACCTCGACGCGGGATCACGAGTCATCCGGGGCGACACCAATCCCTGGGATTGGACCGAAGACTGGATTTTCCAGCGTCCGTCGACCATGACGACCGGTCAGCCGGGGACAATCACGTCGCAGACCTGCCCGAACTGTGGCGCGTCGGTCAATGTCGACATCACCAGCATCTGTTCCTTCTGCGATGCGGCGGTGATCAGCGGCAAGTTCGGTTGGTTGCTCACGCGCATCGACCGCGTGTAGTTCAAGAGTTTCGAAGCCCTTCTCGGGCTTAAAAACAGAAAACCGACCATCGCTCAGTGGTCGGTTTTCCTGCCCCGTCTTGGGCCGTGCCCGCCGGCAGGCGAGCGGGTCTATTCTCTCACCGCCGAGGGCCTTTTGGACGGGGATTTCCGGATTTATTTGCATCCCGAGTCCGAAATGAGCGCCCGAGATATCACATAATCTACTAACGATAATTCGGCCCTAAAGGGCGCCCGCCTCGCGTAGGCTCCGGAACCGCTCCGCCGATACCACCAGGTGATCCAGGACTTCCACACCGAGTAACCGGCCGGCCTCGAGGAGATGGCGGGTTACGGCCAGGTCCTCGGGACTGGGCGTGGGATCCCCGGAGGGATGATTGTGCGCCAGGATGACGGCAGCGGCACCCATGGTCAACGCCGGCCCGAAGACCTCGCGCGGCTGGAGGGCCGCCACGTTGAGACCGCCGACCGCCACCTTCTCGCAGCCGACCGGCTGGTTGCGCGTATTCAGGTAGAGCACGGAGAAGCACTCCTTCGGGCTGCTCCGGAGGTCCTGGAACTGGAGCAGGGCCTCCTTGGGCGAGGTGACCGCGGGAGCGGCGCTGTCGGCCGGAATGTGCCAGCGTCTGGCCAGCTCCCGCACCATCAGAAGCCGGCGGACCTGTGCCGGTCGAAAACCGTGCCGTCGGGCCGCATCCCGCAGATCACCCGGCTGGCGCTCGACGATGCCTCCCTCGTCCAGCAAGGCCTTCACCCCGGTGAGGTCAGCGCGCTGCCCGAGCAGCGCAGCCAGCAGAGCTGGCTCGTCCGGCGCAGCCACCGGCCGATTATACTACATATCTGTGTATATGTCGAAACTTATCCTTATCGGTGGCTGAAGACCGCGATCAGGATCACGACGACGACGATCACGACCAGGACGGCGATGACCGCGCCCACCATCAACGCCGTTCGGTTGATGGTCGTGTCGCTGATGGGCGCGTTGACCGACATTGGCGGTCCGGGTTGGATGGGTGAGCCAGCGCCTGGTGGCAACGGCGCTCCAGGTCGCGCAGCGGGGCGATCGACAAAAGCGCCGGGCGGACCCGGGGATTGCGGCGCGGGTGGCTGCGACCAACCGCTGCCATCTCCCTCGCCGGGCGCGGCCGGGTCGGGCGCGAGTCGTTCGCTCGAGGGGTCGTCGTTCGGGCTCATCCTTGCCACTCCGATGCTTGTGTGATGTTGTCGAGGACCCAACCGAACTGTCCGCTGGTGACGGTCGCTTTGCAGTAGCTGCACACGCCCGACTCGTTGATTGACAGCGGCGCGCCGCAGTTGGGGCACTGGGTCACCTCTGCCGCTTCGCCCGCCTTGGTGCGAGCGGAACCACTACGTGTGAAGGTCCAGTATTCGGTGAAGGGTTGATCCTGGCGCGAGCCATAGATGACCTTGTTGGCGGTGGTGTCGTCCACCTCGTAATCCGCGGCGCTGGCGTCGATGCGAACCGTGATGGAATCGAAGTTCGGATCCGTCTGCACCTTGACGATCTGCACCCCGCCGATCACCAGGTTGTCGAGCAGGTTCTTCTTGTGGGCGGCGATCATCGCATCGATCTGTGTCTTCCAACGATGGTAGATGCCATCGGACATATACACCCGGGCGGGCTCGAGGTTGCGATCCATCCAGGCCTTCTGCAGCGCGAAGAAGGCGGCCTGCGCCCGGTCGAGGAACATTTGCTGGTTGAAGTTCGGGTCCTTGGCCTGCAATGCCGCCAGGTCTTCGGTCAGCGTCGAGTGCATCTGGGCCATCGGGGCATAGCCCGGGCCCCAGTTCGACGCCTGCACCGGAGTGCGCAAGCTCATCCGGCGGTACACCTGCCAGAGGCCGAAGAGGATGAAGAGGAAGAAGAAGAACCCACCCCCACCGCCGCCGAAGAAGAGAAAGGGCAGGAGCAGTCCGCCTCCGCCGAAGCCGCCGCCACCGCCGAAGCTGCCGCCCCCGCCGCCAAATCCACCCCCGCCGCCGCTGAAGTGGCTGCCGCCGCCGGCCCGGGCAAAGGCCAGCAGCGGGCTCGTCAGCATGACGGACAGCGCCAGCCCCGCCGCCAGGCCGAGACGTCGCCGCAGTTTCACTGGGCTGGTGCCGGTGTGCCTCCGCCGGTGAGTGTCTGGCCGCAATTGGTGCAGAACTTCGCGGTCGCTGAATTCTGAGTGCCGCACTTTGGGCAGGCTACCGTGGCGCCGGTCGGCGCCGGTGCCGGCGAGAGCGCCTGGCCGCAACTGTTGCAGAATTTGGCGTTCTCAGCATTTAGCGCATGACAATTCGGGCAGCGGACCTGGATCTGGCCGCCGGCAGCCAGCGTCTGACCGAGTTGGCCGGCGACCTGGCCCCCCACCCCGAGGCCGACCCCGAGAAATGCCGGGTTGACGCCGCCACCCTGCCCCGGACCCTGTGCCAGACCCTGCCCGGCGCCGATCATCGCCGCGCCGGCCGCGTATTGCTGGAAGCCACCCGCCAGCTTGGTGTACTGGACGTCCTTGAGGAAGGTCTTGAGCTTGTCTTCGTCCTCGGGCTTGAGCGTGATCGTGAAATTTCCAAGCCGGACGATCTGGAGACCGTAGCTGTTGATGTTGCGCTGGACCTGGGCGATGGTCTCGGATTCGATCTCATCGGTGTGGGCCGCGATGCCGAGCAGCGGCCAGCCATTGGTGACAACGTGTGCGACGACGTCGGTCCGCAAGGTCTTGAGCAGCTGCTCCCGCATCCAGTCCGTGATCTCGTCATTGGTCGAGAGATTCTGCGTCCCGACCAGGTTGACGATCAACGACTGCGGCTCGACGACCTTCAGCGAGTACTCGCCAAAGACGCGGAGCCCGACACCGAAGTTGGTTTGCGGATCGACGACGTTGTCGATCGCTCCGCCGAAGGGCAGGTTGGGGAACTCGCGAGTCGAAATGAAATAGAGCTCCGTGCGGAACAGGTTCCCGCCGCTGGCGGCGTCGACCAGGATGCCGAGGAAGGGGATCTCAGAGGAATCGAGGGTCACCCGCCCTGGCTGGATCGTGCCCTGGACGCGGCCGTCGCGAAAGAAGACCGCCAGCTCGTCCTGCTCAACGGTGAGCTGGGTCAGTTTCCGGATGTTCGTATCAGGCCACTTGAAGAGAATCTGGCCCTTTGCCGAATCCGGGCGTGCGATGAACTCGCGCCGGACTTCGCCGAAGATACCCATCTGAACCTCCAATGCTGGATCCGGCGGTAC
>DATNMN010000267.1:0-7208 GCA_035602295.1 Candidatus Dormiibacterota bacterium
CTTTCAGGACCGCTGCATGAACATCCAGCGATGGCCTTCGAGGTCCTCGGCGCGGTAGCGTTTGCCGTACTGATCCGCTTCGACGTCCGTGATGATGGTGGCGCCCAACTGCTTCGCCTTCGCATAGTGGGCTTCGACGTCATCAACGTAGACCAGCACCCCGTCCACGATGTAGGGCACTGCGGACCACTTTTGCGCCGGCTCGCAGGTCTCACGATGATGCCTCGGACCCTGGTACTCCGGGGTCGGTGTCGCCAGCATGATCACCCCGTCACCGGCCTGCATTTCGCCATGGCTCAGGCGGCCGTCCTTATCCAGCATTCGCGCACGCTCCTTGAAGCCGAAGGCGGACGATAGCCAGTCCATCGCTTTGGGGCCGTACTCATAGGCAATCATCGGAATGACGTCCGGATAGTTGGTGGCCATCGGCTCCTCCTACAGGTACCGTCGTTGCTTCTTTTTCGATTTCTCGTAGTCCCGGCGGGCCGCGTCGACGGCCTCGACGGTCGACACCTCGGCGACCGGGACATCCCACCAGCTTTCGTTGTCGGGCACCGACTCGTAGCGATCGGCCTCGATACAGATGACCGACGTTCGAGTCGCGCGCTTCGCGTTCTGCAGAGCCTCGCGCAGCGCATCGACGTTGGCCACCCGCACCGCCTCCGCCCCGAGGCTGGCCGCATTCGCCGTCAGGTCGATCGGTAAGACCGGGGCCGGCGCCCGCTCGCTGTCAAGACCGAGCGACCCATTTTTGCGGAACCGGTATTGGGTGCCAAAACCGTCCGTGCCTAGGGAACGCGACAGTCCCCCGATGGACTTGAAGCCGTGGTTGTCGACCAGCACGACGATCAGCTTGATGCCTTCCTGGACCGCGGTGACGATCTCGCTGCTCATCATCAGGTAGGAACCGTCGCCGACCATCGAAAAGACCTCGCGGTCAGGCGCTGCCATCTTGACGCCGAGCGCGCCCGCGATCTCATAGCCCATGCACGAGTAGCCGTACTCCACGTGGTACTGCTTGGGATCGTGCGCCCGCCACAGCTTGTGCAGGTCGCCCGGCATCGAGCCGGCGGCACAGACGACGACGTCGCGCGGGCCCGCGGCGTCATTCACCGCCCCGATGACCTCGCTTTGCGCCGGGATCGGTTGATGGTTTAGGTGGTAGAGCCGCTCGACCTCGCGGTCCCACTCTTTGTTGAGGCGCGCGGCGAGGTCGCGGTACGAGGCGTTAACGGCGTAGCCGCGCAGCCTGCCGCGCAACCCATCGATGCCGGCGCGGGCATCTCCGACCAGCGCGTGGCCGCTGTTCTTGTGGGCGTCGAAGTCGAGCACGTTCAGGTTGATGAAGTGCGCGTGTGCGTTGCCGAAGGCCGTATGTGAGGCGGTGGTGAAGTCGCTCCACCGGGTGCCGATCCCGATCACGACATCGGCGTCACGCGCGAGCCGGTTCGCGGCGAGCGTGCCGCTGGCACCGATCGCGCCCAGGCTCGAGGGATGATCGTAAGGCAGGGATCCCTTGCCCGCCTGGGTCTCCCCCACCGGGATGCCGGTCGCCTCGACCAGGGTGCGCAGGGCCTCCGTGGCCTCCGAATAGATCACGCCGCCGCCGGCCACGATGATGGGGCGGTCCGCGGCGCGAATCAGGGCGGCCGCGCGGTCGAGTGCGCTGGAGTCGGGCTCCGCACGCGGCACGCTCCAGGTCCGCTTCTCGAAGAACGCCTCCGGATAGTCGAACGCCTCCGCCTGCACGTCCTGCGGCAGCGCGAGGGTGACGGCCCCCGTCTCCGCCGGGTTCGTCAGGACGCGCATCGCCTCGAGTGCTGCCGGCATCAACTGCTCCGGCCGGACGATCCGGTCCCAGTAACGGGAGACGGGCTGAAAGCAGTCGTTGACCGAGGCATCGCCGCGCCATGGCACCTCGAGCTGTTGCAGCACCGGGTCGACCGGCCGCGAGGCAAAGACATCACCGGGAAGCAAGAGCACCGGCAGCCGATTGACGGTGGCAAGCGCCGCGCCGGTCACCATGTTGGTCGCTCCCGGCCCGATCGAGCTGGTGCAGGCCAGCACCCTGAGGCGGTTGTTCATTCGCGCGTAGCCCACGGCGGCGTGCACCATCGCCTGCTCATTGCGCGCCTGGTAATAGGTCAACAAGTCGGGCCGTTCGAAGAGTGCCTCACCGATGCCAGCGACGTTGCCGTGGCCGAAGATACCGAAGCAGCCGCTGATGAAGCGGTGCTCGACGCCGTCGCGCTCGGCGTACTGCGCCGCAAGGAATCGCACCAGCGCCTGCGCCATCGTCAGGCGCACTGTCATCGCTTCTCGGCAACGATGGCAGCCGCCTGGTCGACCGCGCGGGCGACGTCGCCGTCACGCGGATAGAGCAGCGTACGCCCTGCCACCAGGCCGCGCACCTGCGGGATGGCCATCGCGCGCTTCCAGCTGGCAAAGGTCCCCGCCGGATCGTCGCCCGGATCTCCACCGAGGAGCAGCGTCGGGAGGCTGGTCGCCCGCATCACCCGCTCCAGGTCGTCGACCACGGGCAGCTTGAGCCACAGGTAGGCGGACGTCGTGCCGAGTCCGGAGACGATTGTGATGGCGCGGATCAACGAGTCGGCGTCATCGTGGTTGCGCACGCGTCCATCCTCGACGTGACTGGCGAAGACTTCGATCATCGCCGGCAGCTTGCGCGCCGATAGCTCGTCGATGGCCTGGGCGCAGGCGGCCAGCGTGCGCAGCGTCTCCGGCTCGTCGGCGACGCGCACCATCATCTTGCCGCCGTCGAGTCCGCCGTCGGCGATGCCCTCGGCGCTGTACGCGGTGAACCGGTCATCCAGCTCGAAGCGATAGCCGGTCAAGCCACCGCGGTTCATCGAGCCGAAGACGACCTTGCCGTCGAGCGCACCGAGCAGCGCCAGGTCGTCGACGATGTCTGCCGTTCCCAGGAGGCCGTCGACGCCTGGCCTCTCGAGCGCGGTGAGCAGCCGATGGAGGAGCTCCCCGCGGTCCGCCATCGCCATCGGGTCCGCCCCTACCTTGAGCACCCCGCGCGCCGGGTGATCGGCCGCCACCAGGAAGAGTGAGCCTCGCTGCAGCAGGGGCCGGCGCCGGCGCTTGGCCAGCGCCTTCTGCACCGCTGCCGGATCGGTCGCGCGGATCTCGGTGAGGCGGGCCAACAGCTCGGTGGCGGCGACGGTCACGTACGAGAGTCTGCCACGACGCTCATTTCGAATGAGTAGCGCTCGGCCGGATAGACGTGCGACCCATATTCGACGGGCTGGCCGGCGTCGTCGTAGCTGATCCGCTGCATGGTCAGCAGCGGCGCCCCGGTGGGCACTTTCAACAACCGCGCCTCGCGTGGCCGCGCGCTGCGGGCGCCGATCGACTGGGAGGCGAGCCGCAGATGAATGCCACCCTGGCGCAGGAGGCGGTAGAGCCCGGTGGTCTTCAGGGCGTCTTCGGTCACCAGCTCCTCGAGCGCGATCGGCAGGAAGTTGACCATCAGCGCGATCGGCTGATCCGTCGCCAGCCGCAACCGCTCGAAATGCAGGACGCGTGTTCCCCTGTTTAACTGGAGGGCGCTGGCCACCTCGCCGGGCGCCGGCACGGTTTCGATGGCCAGCAGCCGCGTGGCCGGTGCCTGTCCTGACTCCTTCAGGTCGTCGTAGAGGCTGCTCAGCCGCACCGGCCGTCGCACTCGCACCGGCACCACCAACGTGCCGATCCCGTGCCGGCGGATCACCAAACCCTTGTTCGCGAGCAGTCCAATCGCGCGACGCACCGTGGGCCGGCTCACTCCGAGTTGCCGAGCGAGCTCGAGTTCGTTGTCGAGGTGCGAGCCGGAGGACAGGCGACCCGAACGGATCGCCGTTTCCATGTTCTGGGCCAGCTGGAAATACAGCGGCACGGGGCTGGCGCGGTCGAGCACGGTGTCGGTCTGTCCCCTCCGAGCCCCCATGTCCCTCACCAACTGCGGCCGCGCGCCACAGAAACAGTTGTCATGACAACCTAACCTCAATACTATAGAGGGGTTCGGCGCAAGAGTGGGTTTCGACAACCTCATAGGAGGAGAAGGGAATGCAGCGAATTAGCCGGCGGGAATTCGTCAAACGAACGGCGGTCACAGGTGCCGCCTTCACCTCGCTCCCGGCGTTCCTCGCCGCCTGCGGAACGAGCACCAGCACCAGTACCAAGCCATCGAAACTCGTCGTCGCCGCCGTGCAAGGCAACGAGGACGGGCCGCTGAAGAAGGTGGTCGGGAATTACAAGAGCCAGACCGGCATCGAGGTCCAGGTTGTTGAATTCCCCTACGACTCGCTCTATTCGAAACTGGTCACTACGTTCCAGGCGAACGACTCGTCGTATGACCTCTGCATGATGGACGACCCGTGGATGCCGAAGTTCGGCACCATGGGCGCGCTCCAGCCGCTCGACAACTTTGGCTTCACGCGCGACCCGGACATTCCGACCGTGGTCTATGACGTCGGCACCTGGCCGCCGCCGCATGGTCCGGTTCCGCCCAGCGAGCAGGGCAAGACGGCGCACCTCTACGGCATCACCATCGTCGGCAACGTCGAGATGTTCATGTATCGGAGCGACAAGTCCTCGGCGCCGACCAGCTGGGATGACGTGCTGGCCAACGCGGCCAAGTACAATGCCGCGAATTTCTACGGCTACGTCATCCGCGGCAAGGCCACCAACCCGGTGAGCAGCGACTCGCTCCCCATCCTCTGGTCGTTCGGTGGCAACATCTTCGATGACACCTGGAAAGTCCAGCTCGACTCGAGCGCCTCCATTACGGCGGTGGACTTCCTCACCAGGAAGCTGAAGCAGTACGCCGAGCCCGGCGCGGCGAGCTTCGACGCCGCCGAGCGCTCGCAGGCGATGGCCACCGGGAAGGCGTACCAGTCAACCGTCTGGCCCGGCGAGATCACGGGCATCGTCGAGGACCCGACCGTGTCGCAGGTCAGGGGCAAGGTTGCCTATATCCCGATCCCGCAGGGCCCCAGCGGCAAGGGTCTCGGGATGATGGGCAACTGGCTGCTCGGCATCCCCAAGGGCTCGAAGAACGGTTCAGCCGCGGCCGACTTCATCAAGTGGATGCTCCAGCCCGCGAACATGCGCAACTACGTGGCGCAGGGCGGCATCCCGATCCGCAACAGCATCCTTAACGATGCCTCGCTGGCGACGGCGAACCCCTACTTCAAGGCGCTGGCAGCCTCGTTCGCGGCCGTGCCGAACTGGCGGCCACGGACCGACCAGTGGGGCGCCGTCGAAACCTCGTACGGGACCGCGATGAACGCCGCGGTCGCCGGACAGCTGACCCCGCAGGCCGCCATGCAGAAGGCGGCCGGCGAAATCCGCACGCTGATGAAGGCCGCCAACTACCCGTCGTAAGCGAACCGTCCTACATTTGACGATGTGAGCCGCGTGGTCGCCGAACTCCCGGTCCCGACCGGTTCGAAACCGGTGGGGGCCGGGCGGCCCCGGTGGAGCCGGCAGGAGCGACTCGCCTATACGATCCTCGTGCCCGCGCTCGGCACGGTGTTCGTCATCGTCACGATCCCGTTCGTGATCGCCGTCTGGCAGTCGATCACCTCGGACGACGGGACGCTGATCGGCTTCCGCAACTACGCGAGGGCCCTGGGCAATCCACTCTTTTTCGATGCCCTCCGCGCCACCGCCCTTTACGCGTTGATCGTCCTCCCTACCGAGATCCTCCTTGGTCTCGGCTTCGCCCTGCTGGTTCATCGCGCCGTCAAGCGAGCCGGGCTGCGGGCGACGCTCTACGTGCTGGCGGTGCTGCCGCTGGTGGTGCCGCCGGTCGCGGTGGGCGTGGTCGCCCGCTTGATCTACGCCCCCGGCTACGGCGTGCTGAATTACGTGTTGCAAACGATCGGCATCACGCACACCGAGATCCAGTGGCTCGGGGTCTCGGCCCTGGCCATGGGCGCGGTCGCGAGTGTCGACATCTGGCAGTGGACGCCGTTCGTCTACCTCGTGCTCTTTGCCGGGCTGCAGACCGTCCCCAGGGAGTCGATCGAGGCGGCGCAGGTGGACGGGGCGACCTGGTGGACGCAGTTCAGATACATCGAGCTCCATTACCTTCGACCGCTGTTTCTTTTGATCCTGTTCTTTCGCATGGCCGACGTGCTCAGGGTCTTCGACCACGTCTACATCCTCACCGGAGGCGGCCCGGGGACGGCCACGCAATTGCTCAGCCTCTATATCTATCGGATCGAGTTCAAATTTTTCGATGGAGGGCAGGCCGCAGCGCTCGCCGTCATGGTTCTGGTCGCGATCAGCGTCCTCTACTCGCTCGTGACGCGAGCCCTCCCGTTGGAGCGAGCCTGATGCGCGGCCGCCGAGCCGCCATTGGGGTTCGTCTCATCCTGATTGTTGCGGGTCTTGGTGTGGCCGCCTTCCTCTACGCCTTCCCGCTCTACTGGCTGATTGCAACCTCGCTGAAAAGCAAGGCGGAGCTCTATCAGGCGATCACGCTCGTCCCGCAACACCCAACGCTGGCGTCCTATTACAGCGTGCTCGTCGATCGTGGCTTCTGGGTGCTGCTCAAGAACAGCGTGATCGTCTGCGCCGCAACCGTCCTGGTCACGCTGGCCGTGGGCCTGGTGATCACCTACCCGATCACACGACTGACCGTGCCGCCGCGGCTACGCGTCGGTGTCCTCAACTGGGCGCTGTCGCTTCGCTTTCTTCCACCGGTCGCCGTGGTCGTCCCGTATTTCGCGATCGTCCGTACGCTGCAGATCTACAACCAACCGATCGCGCTGATCGGCATTTACTCACTGTTCAATTTGCCGTTTGCCATCTGGATGCTCAAGGGCTTCCTGACGGAGATCCCGATCGAGCTCGAAGAGGCTGCCCTGGTCGATGGAGCCAACCGGTGGACCTCCTTCCGTCGCGTGCTGCTGCCGCTGGCCGCCCCGGGCCTGATGGCCGCGGCGACCATCGTCTTCACCTTTGCCTGGAGCGAGTTTCTCTTTGCCCTGATCCTGACCGCGACCCCGAATTCGCAGACATTTCCGGTCGGCGTCAATGGACTGGTCACCCAGTTCGAGATCATCTGGAACGACATGGCGGCGTCGGGTGTCATTGCCATGTCCGTGCCGCTCGTCCTGATGGTCATCGCACGCAAGTACATGGTGGCCGGGCTGACGTTCGGCGTGATCCGGGAGAAATGACGGCGGCCA
>DATNMN010000268.1:0-4443 GCA_035602295.1 Candidatus Dormiibacterota bacterium
CACCGGCCAGCTGAAGAGCCCGAGGTTCCAGAGGTACCCACCACCCTTGACGTATCGCTCGGCGGTCTTGAGATCCGGTTTCTCGACGAAGGCCTTGACCCGGAAGACCGGCGCCCCGTGATCGCCGTCGACCCGCGGACCCGTCTGGATGTAGCCGAAGGCGGTCGAGGCATAGGGTGGATTCAACCCGACGGTGACGAGCGAGCGTTTCTCCTCGGCCCATCGCGCTTCCGCCTCGAGCGTTTTCAGGTAGGCGTCTTCGTCGTGCCCAAGGTAGTGATCGGCATGGACCGAAAGCATGGTCGCTGTCGAGTCGCGCTCGGCGATCCGAAGGGCTGCCAGCCCCAGCGCCGAGGCGGTCCCGCGTCGCGCCGGCTCGATGATGAAGTGGTCGTCCTCGAGCTCGGGCAGCTGCGCGCGGATGCTTTCGACCTGCGATCGTTCGGTCACGACGTACACGTTCTCGGTCACCCGGCGGACGCGCTCGTAGGTCGACTGCAGGAGCGATAGACGACCGGCGAGGGCGAGCAGGTGCTTCGGCGACTTCTCGCGAGAGCGTGGCCACAGCCGCGTCCCGCTCCCGCCCGCGAGGATGACGACGTGCCGGCCCATCAGGCGGCGCGTCGCTCGCAACCGCGCCAGTACTCAAGCGTGTCGCGGAGCGTGCGATCCAGCGAGATCTGCGGCTGCCAGCCGGTGAGCCGCCGGAAACGGAGCGAGTCGCAGAGATAGACGTCGGCCTCGACCGCATGCTTGCGGCTGGGATCCACTTCAAGCTTGATCCTGGTCCGCGTCATCGTCAGGAGGCGCGCGACCAGGTCGCGCAGCCGAGGCGCCGTGCCCGAACCGATGTTGTAAACCTCGCCTGGCGTGCCCTTCTCGGCCGCCAGGAGGTAGGCGCGGACAACGTCGCGCACATCCGTGAAATCGCGTCGGGCATCGAGGTTGCCCACTTTCAGGACCGGCGGTTGAGCACCGAGTTCGATCCTGGCAATCTGCTGAGCGAAGCTGGCGATCACGAAGTCCGGGGCCTGCCGAGGTCCCGCATGGTTGAAGGGCCGCAGCCGGATGGTGGGCAAGCCATGGCTAAGGTGATATTGCAATGCGAGCAGGTCCTGCGTCACCTTACTGACCCCGTAGGGGGTGACCGGCTGCAGCGGCGTGGCTTCATTGAGCCGGCGGGCCCGGCCCGGCGGCCGCCCGTACTCATCGCTGGACCCGACGACGATCACGCGCGGCATGGGATCGAGCTGCACCGCCGCCGCCAGCAGGTTGGCCTCGAGGCCGGCGTTGGTGGCGATTGTTCCCGCCGGATCTTGCCAGGACGCCGCCGGGCTGCTCAACGCGGCCAGGTGGAACACCCACTGCGGTTTGATCGCCCGCATCAACTCGTCCACCCGCGTCCGTTCGAGGAGGTCGACCTGGTGCGTCGTCACCGTCGGCGCCAACTCCGCCCTTGCATCCGGTTCGGCGCGACGAATAGTGCCATGGACCGTGTGGCGGCGCCGAATCAGAAGGTCGGAGAGGTGACTACCCGCGAAGCCGTCGATCCCCGTGACAAGGACGGTCTTAGCCGTCCTGCGACTCCACCACCTGGAGCCGCTGGACGCCCGCCTCGGCGGCCAGCAGGTCCGCCTTGTCGGTTCGCTCCCACGGCAGGTCGAGGTCAGCGCGGCCGAAGTGGCCGTAGGCCGCCGTCTGCTTGTAGATGGGCCGGCGGAGTTCCAGCTGCCGGATGATCTCCAGCGGGCTGAGGTCGAAATGCTTCTGGACCAGTTGCTCGATTTTGGCGACCGGCACCCGCTCGGTGCCGAAGGTCTCGACAAAAACCGAGACCGGCTTGCGTACGCCGATCGCATAGGCGACCTGGATCTCGCAATGGCTGGCAAGGCCCGCGGCTACGACGTTCTTAGCCACGTAGCGCGCCGCGTAGGCGCCCGACCGGTCCACCTTGGAGGGATCCTTGCCGCTAAAGCAGCCGCCGCCGTGCCGCGCGTAGCCGCCGTAGCTGTCGACGATGATCTTCCGGCCGGTGACACCCGCGTCCGCACGCGGGCCGCCGAGCACGAAGCGCCCGGTCGGATTCACGTGGATTGTGGAGCGCTGGTCGAGCATCTTCGCCGGGATGACCTGTTCGAGAACGAGCTCCTGCAGGTCCTCGCGGATCCGTTCCAGGCTGACATCCTCTGTGTGCTGCGCCGAGAGCACCACGGTGTCGATGCGCTGCGGGCGGCCGTCGACGTATTCGATAGTGACCTGGGTCTTGCCGTCCGGGCCCAGGTAGGGCAGCGTCTTGTCCTTCCGCACCCGGGCGAGCTGGCGCGCCAGCAGGTGGGCGAGCTGGATCGGCATCGGCATCAGCTCCGGCGTTTCGTCACAGGCAAAGCCGAACATCATCCCCTGGTCGCCAGCCCCGCCGGTGTCGACGCCCTGGGCGATGTCCGGTGACTGCTTCTGAATCGACACGATCACGCCACAGGTTTCGGCATCGAAGCCGAAGCCCGGGTGGTCATAACCGGCCTGCTCGATGGTGTCGCGAATGATGTCGCGCATCTCGACGTAGGTGTCGGTCGTGATCTCGCCGATGACGAAGGCCAGCCCGGTGGTGACGGCGGTCTCGCAGGCTACGCGACCTAAGGGGTCCTTGGTCATGATGGCGTCGAGGATCGCGTCCGAGATCTGGTCCGCGATCTTGTCGGGGTGGCCCTCGGTGACTGACTCCGAGGTAAAGAGGTGGTTGCGGCGGTTCATCGGGTGCCCGACTCCCAACCGCCCAGGTACTGCGCCTGTTCGGCGGTCAACGAGTCGATAGCGATGTGCATCGCCGCCAATTTTAGCCGAGCAATCTCGCGATCGATGTCGTCTGGAACGGGATAGACCTTTGGTTGCAGCTCGCGAGCGTGGGACACCAGGTACTCCGCGCTTAGCGCCTGGTTGGCAAAACTCATGTCCATAACTGCCGCCGGGTGTCCCTCCGCCGCCGCCAGGTTGACCAGGCGGCCCTCGCCCAGCACGAAGAGCTTGCGGCCGTCCCGCAGCCGGTACTCCTCGAGAGAAGGCCGGATGCTGCGGACGCTCTCCGCCATCCCGTCGAGCGCGCTCAGGTTGATCTCGTCGTTGAAGTGCCCGGAGTTGGCGAGAATCGCGCCGTCCTTCATCGCCCTGAGATGGGGCTCATCGACCACGTTGATATCGCCCGTGACGGTGACGAAGAGGTCGCCCTCTTTGACTGCGTCCTTCATCGGCATGACCCGGTACCCGTCCATGACGGCTTCCAGCGCGCGCACCGGCTCAACTTCGGTGACGATGACGTGCGCGCCCATGCCGCGCGCCCGCATCGCGAGGCCGCGACCGCACCAGCCGTAGCCGGCGATGACGAAGACCTTGCCGGCGAGCAGGACGTTAGTCGCCCGGATGATGCCGTCGATCGTGCTCTGGCCGGTGCCGTACCGGTTGTCGAAGAAATGCTTGGTCATGGCCTCGTTGACGGCCACGATGGGATAGCGCAACACCTTCTGCTCCGCCATGCTCCGGAGCCGGATCACGCCGGTGGTCGTCTCCTCGGTGCCGCCGATCACGTCGCCGATCAGCTCGGTGCGATCCTTGTGGAGGGCCGCGACCAGATCGGCGCCGTCATCCATGGTCATCGTCGGCCGGTGGTCCAGCGCCGAGGCGATGTGACGGTAGTAGGTCTCGTTGTCCTCGCCCTTGATAGCGAAGACGCTGATCCCGTGATGCGCCACCAGTGAGGCCGCCGCGGCGTCCGTGGTCGACAGCGGGTTGGAGGCACACAGCACGAGGTCGGCGCCGCCTGCCTTCAGGGTGATCGCGAGATTGGCAGTTTCCGTGGTGACGTGCAGGCAAGCGGCCAGCCGCTGGCCCTTGAGCGGCTGCTCGCGTTTGAACCGTTCGCGGATGATCTGGAGGACGGGCATCTCCTGTGCGGCCCACTCGATCATGCGCCGGCCGTCGTCGGCGAGTTTCAGGTCCTTGATGTCGTGGCGCTGCGCAGGAATGGTGGCCATTGGTTAGTGCGCCCGTGATCCGTTGAGAGAAATCATGTCCACAAGCGTACTCAACCGCCCCTCGATCTCGTGCAGGTCCGCCTTGACGATACGGCGGACGCTGAAGTCTTCGACCGCGAGCGACCCCAGCACGCTGCCGTATAACATGCCGCGCCGCAGCACGTCCTGCCCGTCATCGGAGCGGGCGATCGCGCCCATCAAGCCGCCGGCAAAGGCATCGCCGGCGCCAGTTGGATCGCGCACTATCTCCAGCGGATGAGCGGGCGCCAGAAAGACACGGTCCTTGGTGAAGAGCAGCGAACCGTTCTCGCCGCGCTTGATGATGACCGCGCGCGGCCCGTAGGACATGACGGCGCGCGCCGCCGATGGCAGAAACCGCTCGCCCGAGAACTGCACCGCCTCCTCATCATTCATCAGG
>DATNMN010000269.1:0-4420 GCA_035602295.1 Candidatus Dormiibacterota bacterium
CCACTGTCTCCTTCGGGGATGAATCGCGTCCAAAGAACCTCGAATCCGGCTTCACTGAGCCAGGCGAGGTACGTCTCTCGGTCCGAATGACTCCAGTACATCGGTGCCCCGTGCCAGTTCGCTTCTGTTCCCGTCCAAGCCCTGGTTCCCACTGTCGCCAGCAGGTATCCACTCGGGCTGAGCCACCGACTTAGCTTCCGAAAGAGCGCGGCTTGCTCGTCGACCGGGACGTGGATGATCGCAAAGAACGACACGATTGCCCTGAAGCCTTCGGGCGGGAAGTCGACCTCCGACATGTCCTCGCAGAGGAACTTTGCTGCGGGCACCAATCGCCTCGCTCGTTCGATCTGGACAGGCGAGATATCGACGCCCGTTACGGCGAATCGCTCCGCCAGCACCGCGGTGGCCGGGACTCCACAGCCGCAGCCAAGGTCAAGGACCGGATCACCGGCGTCGAGCAATGGGATCAGCTCTTCAAGCCAAGCCGCGTACCCTGCGCTCGGCTTCCGTTCGCCTGGGTTCTCGTGGGACGCTCCCCAACCGGCGTCGTCTCGATACTCGTACGAAATGTGGTCGTAGCCATCGCGAACGATCCTCTTCGGATCGATCTCAGGTTCGGCCGTCGAGCTTCTCCAGGACCGGGGCCAGGGCTTCGATCGACGCCTGGTTGATCGGATCGATGACGAGCTGCACGTGCCCGACTCCCTCGCGCGCGTAGCCCCGCAAGGCCTCAGTCACTTCGTCAGCGCTCCCTTCGAGCGGCGTCACCTGCTCTGAGGGATCGGCCTCCCGGCTACCGCTGGCTCCGGGTAGGCGAACGAGCACGGCGACCGTGCGCTCCACGTCAAACGGCTTGCGTCCGGCCGCCATGCAGGCGGCATCGACCTTGTCCCGCAGCGGCGCAACCCCATCCGATCGGTTGCCGGTCCAGCTATACCAGGCGTTCCAGCTGTCGATGTAGGGCACGGTCAGTGCCAGCATCCGCTCACCGATGGACCCCACCATCAATGGAGGTCCGCCGGGACGCGGCCGCGGCACCAGCTCGCAATCGCGGGCCGAATAGAACTCTCCGGCGAAGTCGATCTTGCCCTCCCGCAGCAGCGTTCGAATGATGGTGAAGGCTTCGGCGAATCGTGCCACGCGCCGGTCGAACGAGAAGCCGTAGGCACGATATTCGGTTTCGTTCCAGCCTGCCCCAAGACCCAAGACCAGGCGTCCGCCGCTGATCTCATCGACCGTTCCGGCCATCTTGGCGAGCATCGCCGGATTGTGAAAGCTGGTGCAGGCGACCAGCGGGCCGATCGCGATGCGGCTGGTCGCGGCGCCGATGGCCGCCAGCATCGTCCACGCCTCCCACGGGCCCCTGGCACCGTTGACCTCATCACGATAAAGAAGGTGGTCGCCCACCCATACCGAGTCGAAACCAACCTGCTCGCCCAGTCGGGCCATGGCGACGATTTCCGGCCAGTGGACTTCGCGCTCCACCTCGGGCAGCTGGAAGCCGACTTTGAGTGGGCGCGTCGGGCTAAGCCTGTTTGACCTGGTAGGACTCGATGACGTCGCCTTCCTGGAAGTCCTGGTACCCCTCGATGCGGATGCCGCACTCCAATCCGGCGATGACTTCCTTGACGTCGTCCTTGAAGCGCTTCAAACCGGTGATCTGAGCCTCGTGGATCGTCTTGTTGTCGCGCAGCAGTTTCGCGGTCGAGCCGCTCGTGATCTTGCCGTCCTGCACCCTGGACCCGGCGATGATTCCGAGCTTCGGGATCTTGATCGGGGTCAGAACCTCGGCGCGGCCCTCCCAGATCTGGACGAAGGTCGGCTCGTATAAGCCCTTGATCGCGCGTTCGATGTCGTTGGTGACGTTGTAGACGACGTCGTAGCTGCGGATGTCGACCTTCTCCCGCTCGGCGGCTTTCTGGCCCAACGCATCCGGCTTGACGTTGAAGGCGATGACGAGCGCGTTCGACACGGCGGCCAGCAAGATGTCCGACTCGGTCACCGGGCCGACGCCCTCGAAGACGATCTTGATCTGGACCTGAGGGTCCTGGATCTTCAGCAGGGAGCCTTTGAGGGCTTCCACCGAGCCATTGCTGTCGGCCTTGAGCACGAGGTTGAGGTCCTTGACGACCCCCTTCCCCACCTGGGATGAGAGGTCGGCCAGCGTGACACGCCGGGTCTGAGCCAGGGTGGCGACGCGATACTGCTCGGCCCGCTGGCCGGCGATCGTGCGCGCCACCTTCTCGCTGGAGACCACCTGGAAGATGTCACCCGCGGTTGGCACGTCGGGCAGGCCGGTGACGACGGCCGGGGTGGCAGGTCCTGCGTCCTTCATCTTGCGGCCTCGGTCATCGAGAAGCGCTCGCACCTTGCCGAAAATGTGACCGACCACGAGGTTGTCGCCGATGCGGAGCGTGCCACTCTGCACCAGCACCGTCGCGACCGCGCCACGACCCTTCTCGAGGTGGGCATCGATCACGGTGCCGGCTGCGAGCTTGGCCGGGTTGGCCTTGAGGTCCTGGAGGTCGGCGACCAGCAGGATCATTTCGAGCAACTCCGAGATCCCCGTCTTCATCTTGGCGGACACGGGCACCATGACCGTCTGCCCACCCCAGTCCTCGGGAACCAGGCCCTGCTCGGAGAGACCCTGCTTGACCCGGTCCGGGTTGGCACCCTCCTTGTCGATCTTGTTGATGGCGACCACGATCGGCACCTGGGCGGCCTTCACGTGGGAAATCGCCTCGATCGTTTGCGGCATGACGCCGTCGTCGGCGGCAACGACGAGCACCGCAACGTCGGTCACCTGGGCGCCGCGAGCACGCATCGCTGTGAACGCCTCGTGGCCCGGGGTATCGAGGAAGACGATGCGCCGTCCCTTCTCCTCGACGACGTAGGCGCCGATGCTCTGGGTGATGCCACCAGCCTCGCCCACCGCGACCTTGGTCTGCCGGACAGCGTCGAGCAACGAGGTCTTGCCGTGGTCGACATGACCCATGACGGCGACCACCGGCGGGCGCGTCTTCAGGTTCTCCGGCGATTCGCCGTCGACGCTGAAGAGCTCCGAGCGGGTGGTCAGCTTGACCTGGGTGCCCTCGCCCTCGCCAACGACCTCTTCCGCGATGGCGGAATCCATGGCCATCGGGGTGGCCGTGATGCCGAAGCTGCCGGCGACGATGTAGGCCGTGTCGAAGTCGATCTGCTGGTTGATGTTCGCCATCACGCCGTTCTTCATCAGTTCTTTGATGATGTCGACGGTCTTGACGTCGAGGTACTCGGCAAGCTCCTTCACGGAGAGAGTGGGCGGCAGCTCAACCTTGCCCTCAGTAACCTTCGGTGCGGCGTCGGCTGACTGGCCGCCGGGCGCGAACTGGGTGCGCACGGACGCCTCCTGCTCCGGCGTCAGCACCGCCATCGCGTGGCGGGGTGCGTGCCGCATCGGGCGCAGGAAATCCAGGATCTGCCGGGCCTCGACGTTGAGGTCACGGGCGAGCTGTTGAACCTTGATACCGCGAGTTGTAGTAGCTATCTGTGGTCTATCCTCCGCAATTCAACTGGCAATCATAACCTGCGCGTCGCCAGCGAACGCGCCTAGATCAGTATTCCCTGACGAAGCCGCTCCCAATCTTGGGCGGTGGTGTGGAGTTCGAGCGCGCGATCGAGCGCCCGACGCTTCTCCGCCAGGGCCCAGCAGGCCGGATCCTGACAGAGATAGGCGCTCCGGCCGGCCACCCGTTTTGGGTCGACGACCACCCGGCCCTCGACCACCGCCAGCCGGTGGAGCGCCGAGCGCGGCTTGACCTGGCGGCAGCCGACGCAGGTGCGCTCCGGCTCAGTGCGCAACATCTCCCTCCCCCGCTTGCGGGGGAGGGTCGGGGAGGGGGCTGACCGCCTCGACCGTCGGCTTGATGTCGATGCGCCACCCGGTCAGCTTCGCCGCCAACCGGGCATTTTGCCCATCCTTGCCGATCGCCAGCGAGAGCTGGTTTTCGGGCACCTGGGCGGTGGCCGTGCGCGACTCCCGATCGATCTCCACGCTCAGGACCTGGGCCGGACTCAGCGCATTGGCGACCAGCTGGGACGCATCGTCCGACCAGGGGATGATGTCGACCCGCTCCGACCCGAGCTCGCCGACGACGCTGCGGATCCGCACGCCGCGGGGACCGACGCAGGCGCCCACCGGGTCGATGCCCTCCTGGTTGGCGGACACCGCCACCTTGGTTCGCACCCCCGGTTCGCGGGCAAGCGCTCGGATGATAACCGCCCCCGAAGCAAGTTCCGGGATCTCGAACTCGAGCAGGCGGCGGACGAGCGCCTTGTGGGCGCGAGAGACGAGCACCTGCGCGCCTCGGCTGCGCTTGCGTTCCTCGAGGAGGAGGACCTTCAGGTGTTGCCCGACACGGATCTGCTCATCGGGGATCTG
>DATNMN010000270.1:0-8516 GCA_035602295.1 Candidatus Dormiibacterota bacterium
GGACAGGTGTCCGTGCTGCCCGGCGTGCGGATCGGTCGCGACTCCGTGGTGGGCATCCACGCCGTCCTCTTCGACGACGTCCCACCGGGCGTCATCGTCGGTGGGAACCCGGCCCGCGTGCTTCGCCAGCTTGATTTAACCGTCAGCGGGGATAATCGAGGGCAGTGAAGCTCAACCCGCCGCCAGCGATCTGCGATCAGTGCAAGCACCTTCCACGTTGGGAACACATCAGTGGTCCCGATCAATCGGTGCGCCTCGAAGATGGGCGCCAGGTCGTGCGGCGCGGGCAGGTCTGGGTGTGTACCCATTGCGGGCACCAGGTGCCGGTTTCGTTCGAGGCGTGGACCTGACGACGGCCGCCGCCACGCGTCTCGAGCGACTGCGGAATGTGCTCGAGCAGCGTGTCCGACGCAGCATCGACATCGCGCCCCCTCTGATCCGAGCCGGCGTGCTGATCCCCCTGGTAACGCAGGGCACCACCCTCGAAATGCTCTTCACCCGCCGTACCGACACGGTCCTGACGCATAAGGGTCAGATCTCGTTTCCTGGCGGTCAGCGGGAAGACTCCGACGCCGAAACGGTCGAGACCGCGCTGCGTGAAAGCTACGAGGAGATCGGCCTCGAGCCATCGCGGGTCACGGTGCTGGGCGAGCTCGACGACGTCTTCACCGCGGTCAGCAGCTTCGTGATCACGCCCGTCGTGGGCCTGGTGGAGGGCGGCATCGATGAATTACGACTCGCGCCCGATGAGGTGAAAAGCGTGCTGATGGTCCCCGTCAACCGTCTGCTCGACTCCGACGTGCACACCACCGAGACCAGGAGCGTCGGCGAGCAGCTGTACCGCATCCACTACTACACCATCGGCGACGACGTCATCTGGGGTGCGACGGGGCGGATCGTCTACCAGTTCCTCAAAGCCTGGGAAGAAGCCGGCTGAAAGTCCCAGGCTCGTTTCTCGAAGAGACCATCGGGTCACAACCGGACGCGGTCGAGAGACTGCTGCGGGACGCGCCTCCAGCGTCCGCCGTATCCCGACTATCCGGATGCTCCCGCATCTTTCTAGTCGGGACAGGGACCAGCTACCACGGCGCGCTGGTCGGCCAGTATCTGCTGCGCAGCGCGGGCGTCGAGGCATGGGCGATCCGGGCGTTCGAGTTCGCCAACTATCCTCCGTCCTTCAGGGCGAACGACGGCCTCGTGCTGCTGAGCCATCGAGGCACCAAGCGCTTCAGTCAGGCGGCGCTGGAGGACTTCAACAAGGACCACTGGCTGGCCATCACCGGCGAGGACGCTCCCCTCCAGGGCCCAGGCGTCGTGTATACCGTTCCGCAGGAACGCTCCCCGGTGCACACGGCTAGCCATACGGGGGCGATGATCCGGCTCGCTCAGCTCGCAGACGCTCTCGGGTCGCCGCCCTGGAAGGCTGAGCTCGCCCGTGTACCCGACGCCATCCGGAGCGCGCTCGGGCTACGCGCGCCGATCAAGCAGGCGCTGGCTCGGTTGCAACTCGGACGGGTCGTCCACTTCGTCGGCGGCGGACCCGCCTACGCGACCGCGCTCGAGGGCGCGCTGAAGCTCCGCGAGGCAGCCTACGTCAGTGCCGAGGGGCACGAGTTGGAGAGCATTTTCCACGGTCCGCTGATCAGCGTGCAGGCGGAGGACTCTGTGGTGATGGTGGCCCAACCCGGCGTGTCGCTGGAGAGGACCAGTGAGCTGGCGGCGGCCCTCCATGAGATTGGCGCCGCCACCTTCGCGGTCGGTCCCTCGGCCGGCACCATGACCGCGACGGTCCAGCTCCAGACTCCGGCGATCGACGAACTCCTGGCGCCGATCGTTAACGTCTTGCCGTTGCAGTGGCTCGCGCTCGAGGCATCCCGGCACCTGGACGTCGACGCGGACAGCTTCCGCAAGGTTGGCCGCTACGCCGCCGCTCAATCCAAATTCATTCTCTAAATCAGCCGGCAGCCTCGATGGTCCCTGCCATTGGGGCGCCCCTTAGTCGATCGCGTTTTTGATGTGATCGACCCTGACCAGTCGGCCGTCGGTCACGGTCAGGCCCACGACGTCGAAGCGGACGGACCCGCGATGTGGCCGTATCTTTAAGTAGTACAAGCCCAGCTGCCGCAACTTCCGGATTTTCTTTGCGTCGACCGCCTCCTGTGGCAGGCCAAAGCCGTGGCCGGCCCGGGTCTTGACCTCGACGAATACCAGCGTTTTCCCGTCCATGGCCACCAGGTCCAGCTGGCCGAGCGGCGTCCGCACATCCTTCTCAACGATCTGGTAGCCGAGGCCACGGAGGTGGTCCTCAGCCAGCGCTTCGCCGCTAACCCCGAGCGGATTCAGTGGCAAAGGCGGCCGCTTCCAGCTCGGCGCGGGTCCGGATCGAGATGAACGACCGCCGGTGCAACGGGCTCAGGCCGTGCCGGTCCATGGCCGCGAGATGGTCGGGCGTCGGGTAACCCTTGTGCATTTCGAAGCCGTAGCCGGGGAACTTCTCAGCCATCCGCATCATCAGCCGGTCGCGGGTCACCTTCGCGAGAATCCCACCGCACATGATCGAAATCGAGCGGCGGTCGCCCTTGACGATCGGCAGCTGCGGGGTGAGCGCCTCGGGTAGCAAGAACCCATCGACCAGTAGGTAGTCGATCGGCCGGCCAAGCTGTTGGAGCGCTATACCCATCGCCCATCGGTTGGCGCGCGACACGCCGACCCGATCGATCTCGTCAACCTCCATGATGCCGACGCCCCAGGCCTCCGCACCTTCGAGGATGCAGTCGTAATAGTGGTCGCGCTCTTCGGCGGTCAGGAGCTTGGAGTCGTCGATCCCCTCACAGTGGAAATAGGGCCGCATGATCGCAGCGCCCGCGACCACTGGACCAGCCCATGGCCCACGGCCTGCCTCATCGACGCCCGCGACCGTCGCGTAACCCAGCCCGAAGGCCTGGCGCTCGAAAACCCAGAGGTCTCGGTCAGCTTTCGGCCGTTTCTGGCGTTTCGGTGCCGGCGTCGGTTTCGCTGTCGGCGGGGACGGCTGTGGTGGCAACGGCTTGGCGCTTCTCCCGAATGCGGGCGCTCTTCCCGACTCTTCCTCGCAGGTAATACAGTTTGGCCCGGCGCACTTTGCCGTGCCGAACTACGTCGATCTTCTCGATCCGCGGTGAGTGCAGCAGGAAGCTCCGCTCCACCCCGACGCCGTGAGCGATGCGGCGAACAGTGAAGATTTCCTTCGAACCGCTGCCGCGGCAGCCGATCACGATGCCTTCGAAGATCTGGATCCGCTCGCGCGTACCCTCGACCACCTTCGCGTGCACCTTGACCGTATCGCCGGGGATCAAAGTGGGCACGTTCTTGCGCTGGGCCTCAGCCCCGAGCAGGTCAATGACGTTAGACACGGCGTACAAGGATAACACCCAGCTACGGCGTGGGCTGAGGGTCGAGCAAATCGGGACGGCGACGGCGCGTCCGCTCGGCGGCCTGGGCTCGGCGCCAGCGCTCGATCTCGGCATGATGGCCGGAGAGCAACACCTCAGGAACCTGGTGTCCCTCGAAGACCGCGGGCCGCGTGTAGTGCGGGTACTCGAGCAGCTGCTCGGCAAACGACTCGTCTTTGGGCGACTCCTCCGAACCGAGGACACCGGTGACGAGCCGGCTCACGGCGTCGATCAGCACAATGGCCGGGAGCTCGCCGCCGGTGAGCACGTAATCACCGATCGAGACCTCCCGGTCGACCAGGTGGGTACTGACCCGCTCGTCGACGCCCTCGTAGCGGCCGCAGATCAGATAGAAGTCCGGGTGACCGGCTAGTTCTCGCACCAGTGCCTGGTTGAGCCGCTCACCCTGCGGGCTCAGCAGGATCACGGGGCCGGTGCCGGCGCGTGCTCTGACCGCTTCGAAGATGGGCTCGGGCTTGAGCACCATCCCCGCGCCACCACCGTATGGAATGTCGTCGACCTGACGGTGCCGGTCGTGGGTGTAATCGCGCAGGTTGTGGATGTTCAGGCTGACCAGTCCGGCGGCCAGGCCGCGGCCCGTCACGCCTGAGCTCAGTGGACCGGGGAACAGCTCAGGGAAAAGGGTCAGGATCTCGATATTCACGCCTGCGTCTCCTTCGGCAACTCGACCGTGATCCGGCCCTCGGACGGCGCGATTGCGCGGATGACGCTGCGGACCATCGGGATCAAGACCTCGCGGCTTCCATCCGTGACCCGCAACACGTCGTTCGCCGGGTAAGTTAGGACCTCCGCTACCTCGCCCAGCTGGCGAGTGCTACCCAGGTCGAACACCTTCAAGCCCACCAGCTGGAAGTGGTAGTAGCGATCGGACGGTAGGGCCCGCGCTTCTTCGAGGGGCACAGTGCAGTAGGCGCCGATGAGCTGCTCCGCGGCGGTGCGATCATCGATGCCGTCGAACGTGACTAGTAAACCATCGGGCTGTTCGGCGGACCGAGCAACCCGCAGGTGGCGGCCGGCGACGTTCACATCGCGGCCAGGCGCGAACCGATCGGGAAAGTCGGTCAGGAGTTCGACCCGCAGCGCGCCCTTGAGGCCGTGGGCGCTCCGGACCAGACCAATCCGAAGATTGGTTTCTGGTTGCGTCGTCAAACGATCTCGACCATCACCCGATCGTGGTTCTTCAACGCGGCGGCCCGCACCACGGCGCGGATGGCGTCGATGTTTCGCCCGCCCCGGCCGATCACTTTGCCGACATCCTCGTTCGCCAGCGTCACCTCGACCCGGTTGGTGCGCTCCCCTTCGACCATCGCGACCCGTACGTCTTCAGGCTTGGACACCATCGCCTTGATGATGTAGCCGACCAGGTCGGTGTAGTCGTGCATGGTCAGGCCTCCTCAGCGGCGGCGGCCGCGGCCGGTTCGGGTGCGCTCGGCTCCGCGGGTGCCGCAGCGGCAGGCGCGGCAGCAGCGGGCGCGGCAGCAGCGGGCGCGGCAGCGGGTTTGGGCGGCTTGGTGGGCCGCTTCCTGGCCGATTCCTTTGGCAGGAGTCCCTGGTCGATCAAGAACGCGCGGGCTGTATCAGAGGGCCGCGCGCCCTTCTGCAGCCAGACCTTGATCTTGTCAAGGTCCAGGTTGAGCTTCACCGGCTCCGTCATTGGATCGTAGGTGCCGAGGATCTCGATGAACTTGCCGTCTCGTGGCGAGCGGCTGTCCGCCACCACCAGGCGATAGAACGGGTGTTTCTTTGCGCCGATGCGCCGCAGTCGAATTTTTACCGACAAACTATGACCTCCTAGCCTTTCAAAAGTTGAGCGGGATCGAAGGGTAATCCCTTGATGCCTCTTCCCTTCCCCATCTGTTTCATCATCTGCTGCATCTGCTGAAAGCCCTTGAGCAGCCGGTTGACGGCCGCGATATCGGTGCCCGCGCCGCGCGCAATGCGGCGCCGGCGGCTGCCGTCGATCGTCTCGGGTCGCTCGCGCTCCTTCGGCGTCATCGACAGGATGATCGCCTCCATCTCCTTCAGTTGGTCATCACCGGGGAGCGCACCGGCGAGGTTTTTGATCTTTCCGGCACCCGGCAACATGCCGATGATCCCCTCCAGTGGGCCCATCTTCTTTACCTGCTTTAGCTGCTCCATGAAGTCCGTGAGCGTGAGCCGCCCAGCCCGTAGCTTCTTTTCCATTGCCTGCGCCTGCGAGGCGTCGACGTGATCCTGGGCCTTCTCGATCAGCGTCAGCACGTCGCCCATGCCGAGAATCCTCGACGCCATCCGATCCGGATAGAAGACCTCGAAGTCAGTCAGCTTTTCACCCACGCCGACGAATTGGATGGGCGTCTGGGTCACGGCGCGCAGCGAGAGCGCTGCGCCGCCGCGGGCGTCGCCGTCCATCTTGGTCAGGATGGCGCCGCTCAGGGCGATCGTCTGCTGGAAGGCGGTCGTGACGTTGACCGCCTGCTGCCCAGTCATGGCATCGAGCACCAGGAGCCGGTGTTGTGACGGGACGGCATCGGTGATGGCCTTCAACTCGACGAGCAGATCCTGATCGACCTGCAGGCGACCCGCGGTATCGACGAGGACCACGTCGGCGTTCACCCGCCGCGCCTCCGCGAGCGACTCGCGGGCGATCGTGACCGGATCCGTGCCACGTGGCGCAAAGGACGGCGCGTTGATGCTCTTCGCCAACACCTCCAGCTGTTCCATCGCTGCGGGGCGACGGACGTCGGTCGATACCAGCAATGGGCGATGGCCTTCGCGACGGACGAACAGGGCCAGCTTGCCGGCGGTCGTCGTCTTGCCCGAGCCCTGCAGGCCGGCGAGCACGATCACCGTGGGCGGCGTTGCAGCGTACGTCAGCGGCGCCCGCTCGCCGAGCAAGTGCACCATCTCCTCGTCGACGATCTTGACCAGCTGCTGTCCCGGGTTCAGGCTGTCCATCACCTCGGCGCCCACTGCTCGTGTGCGAATGCTCGCAACGAAGTCCTTGACCACCTTGTAGTTGACGTCGGCCTCGAGCAGCGCGAGTCGGACCTCGCGTAGCCCGGCATCGACGTCGGCCTCGCTCAGCTTGCCCCGCCCGGTCAGCTTCTTGAGCGCCGCATCGAGGCGCTCGGTCAGGGACTCAAACACGCTGGGTCCGCTCCAGTCCGAGCTTGCGCTCGTAGTCGTCGAGATTCACGGTGGTCCGCCGGACCACGTCGTAGACCGCCGTCCGCGTCACCCCTTCCCGCTTGGCGATCTCGCCGTAGGACCAGTCGAGCTCCCAGCATAGGTGGAGGATGCGGCGCTGGTGCTCGGTCAGCAGCGAGCCATAGAGATCCAGCAGGCGAAGCTGGCGGTGGCGGCGTCGGGCACTGTCAAGCATTTAGCCTTGACAGTATAGGGTTAGCTCCGCTTCTCCTCGTTGCGTAGCACGAACTGCAGCAACCAGAGAATTCCGACCACCGCGGCGCCCAGGGCCAGCAGCCCAATCGCACCGACCACGACGGCGAGGATAAAGACCGTCAGACCGGTTCGTCCTCGTCCGCGGGCTCGACCCGTTCGTCCTGGAGGATCCGGAGTGCCTCCGCCGCTTGCTCCCGCGGGACCCAGAGGTCTACGGCGGCCAGCTCCCCAACCATAATGCCCGAGACCGCGGCAAACCCTTCCTGCCGGTAGTAGACCTGGATGCCAGACGCCTCGAGGACGGCCTTCCAAAGATCCGCCTCCACCAGACTGGTGGCCGTCACGAGCCGGACGAAGGTGTCGGATTTATCAGATGGGCTCATGTCCCCTCCTCCATACGCAACAGCGCATCAAGGTATTGTCCGGGATCGAATCGATTGAGGTCATCGAGGCCCTCGCCAATTCCGACGAGCTTCACCGGCACCGAAAGCTCAGCTTCGATACTAAGCACAACGCCTGCCCGGGCGCTGCCGTCCATTTTCGTCACCGCGAGCCCGGTGAGCCCGATCGCCCCCTGGAACACCTTGACTTGTTGCGCGGAATTCTGCCCGACGTGCGCGTCGAGGACGGCGAGAACCTCCTGCGGCGACTGCGGATCGAGGCGCTGCAAGACCCGTCGGACTTTCCGCAGTTCCTCCATCAAATCGGTGCGAGTGTGCAGCCGGCCGGCGGTGTCGATGATGACGGGACTCGCGCCGCGCGCACGCGCGGCCTGCACCGCATCAAAGGCGACGGCCCCAGGGTCGGACCCCGGTTGATGGGCGACAACCTCGACCTCGGCTCGCTGTCCCCAGAGGCGCAGCTGCTCGATCGCCGCGGCACGATAGGTGTCGGCAGCGGCCAGCAGCGGGCGGCGGCCCTCCCGACGTAGCAGGTGTGCCAGCTTTCCAATCGTCGTCGTCTTGCCCGAACCATTGACGCCGACGACCAGCACGACCGCCGGCGCGCCGTCGAGGTTGAGGTCGCGCGAGCGTCCGCCCATCTGGGTCACCAGGTCGGCTTTGAGGAAGCGGAGCGCATCAGCGGGCGAGCGGAGGTGGGCGCCGGCCGCCTGCTGACGCAGGTCCGTGACCACCCGATCCGTGGTGGGCACGCCGACGTCGGCCGCGATTAAGGTCGCTTCGAGATCGTCCCAGAATGCGGCATCGAGGGCCGGACGCCCGAAGACCTCTTTGAGGTCGGCGACATAGGCCTGGCGACCCGCGTCAAGGCTCTTCGAAAACCGTTTCCAGAATCCCTGGCGCTCGGTCGGCGCCCTGTCATCCGGCTCAGGCGGAGCGTTCACCTACCGGGATCAGGGCGTCCTGATGCAGGCGGACCGACACGATGCGCGAGATCCCGTGCTCTGCCAGTGTGACGCCGTACAGCACTTCTGCCTGCGCCATGGTCGAGTGGTTGTGAGTGACGATCAGGAACTGCTGGTCGCTGGAGAGCCGCTTCAACACGCGGTTGAATCGGACGACATTCGCGTCGTCGAGTGCCGCGTCGACCTCATCCAGCACATAGAAGGGGCTCGGGTTGACGGCCTGCAGGGCGAAAAGGAAGGCCAGCGCGGTCAGCGCTCGCTCGCCGCCCGACAGCAGGGTGAGCGGCTGCAACCGCTTGCCGGGCGTCTGCGCC
>DATNMN010000271.1:0-15112 GCA_035602295.1 Candidatus Dormiibacterota bacterium
GTCTGGATCCTGCAAGGCTCGGGCGTGCTACCGGGCAGTTTTATGACGGGCCAACGGATGTGGCTCATCATCGGCATCATTGTCGGGCTCGTGGGATTGGCGCTCGCCTACAACGGAATCCGCAGGCCCGTCAAGCCCTAACCGCGTGCCCGGTCACCGCCCGCTAATCACCGGCATCGGGGCCGGGGTGCTGGCCCTGGGGGCCGATTACCTCGCCCACGCACTATTTGCCGTACCCTTGCTCCCCGAGCAGGCCGGCTTCTTGCTGCTCAAGGTTCTGCCGCTGTCCGCGTTCGAGAGCATGCTCAAGGTGTTGGGCGTGCTCGCCCGGCCGCTCTTGCTCCTGGCGGCGACGGTGGTGATCATTGCCATTTATGGCGCGGCGACCCTGCTGTCCGCCCGGCTCTTCCCACGCGTTTACGTGCCGATCGTCACCGGCCTCGCCGCGCTGGTCAGCACCATCGTTGCGATCCTGGCCTTCTCGCCCGGCGATTCGACGATTGGCGTCGCGGTCGAGGTGGTGCTGCTCGCGGTCACCGTCCCGCTGGTCGATCGCATCCTTGATTCGCTCGCGTCAGCCGGCACGGTCAACGAAGACCGCCGCATCTTGCTGCGCAACCTCTTTTATGGCGCGGTCGGGATCGCCGTTCTTGGCATCGGGTACGCGAACGTGCGCCGGTTCACGACGGCGCTCGCCATCACCGAGGGGAACCGCGCCGCCAGTGAGGTCACCGATGTCAACGACTTCTACGTGGTCTCCAAGAACATTGCCGGCGACCCGGTGGTCAATGCGTCGACCTGGCGCCTCAATCTCCCAACCCGATCGCTGACCTATGCGGAGCTGCTAGCAGTCCCGTCGCAACAGCAGGAACTGACGCTCGAATGCATCAGCAACGATGTGGGTGGGACGCTGATCAGCAACGGAATCTGGAAAGGCCCGCGCGTTACGGACGTGCTCGCACTGACCACCGTGCCATCGGACGCGGTCTGGATGCTGATGGAGAGTGCCGACGGCTACACGGAAAGTTTTCGCTTGCGCGAGCTCACCCCGGACCACCTGCTCGCGACCCATCTCAATGGAGCGCCCCTGACCTCGCAGCATGGCTTTCCAGCCCGCTTCCTCTTTCCCGGTCACTACGGGATGAAGCAGCCCAAATGGGTAACGCGGATCCGCTTTTCCGCCTCCGACCAGCCTGGTTACTGGGAAAACAACGGCTGGGACGAACTCGCGATCGTGAAGACCATGTCGCGCATCGATCGGCCCGCGGACGGCACTGCACTGGCCGCGGGGTCGATCCAGTTCGGCGGCATCGCCTTCGCCGGCTCGCGCCGGATCGGTGCCGTTGAGCTGAGCTGGGACAATGGTCGTGCCTGGCAAGCGGCCGAGCTGCACGCCGAGTTCGCTCCCAACGCCTGGCGCTTCTGGCAGCTGACCACCAGCCTGCCGGCGGGACACTACGGGGTCAGCGTGCGAGCCCGCGACGGTGAGGGAACCTTACAAACGTCGAAGACGTCCGGCACGCTTCCAAACGGGGCTGACGGCTACCACAGCATTACGCTCGATCTCGCCTAGCCGGTCTCAGCCGCCTCTCAGAACCGTTTCAGTTAGATTCGCGAGCCGGCCTCTACCGTAAGGTTCGAGGGCGCTGGAAAGACATGAACCACCACGTTGTACCAGGCAGGGAGAGGAATATGTCCTCGATCGCGACGCTGAGGTGGGCGTCGACCTTGGGCACGCTGCTGCTGGCGTTGCTCGCTGGCGGCGTGGTCGCCACCTCCCCCAAACCCTCCCAGGCACCGCTCCATCCTTCGGTCACGCTGCTGCCGAACGATGCCACGGTCCAGAGTAAGAGCTATGTCTCGTGAACTCGCGTCCCGACGGTTCAGTGCCCTGGGCTCGACCTGCGAGCTGCTGGCTCTCGGCGTTGGGCAGGCAGCGCTCGAGCGATGCGAGCAGCGGGTGCGTGAGGAAGAGGCGCGCTTCACCCGATTCGTCAAGGACAGCGAGCTCGCGCGGCTGAACGCCGGCGACGGCCGATACGTTCCGGTCACCCCGGAGATGTTCGCCATGCTCGAGGCTGCGCTCTGGGCATTTCAGGAGAGTGGGGGACTGGTCAACGCCGCCATCCTTCCCGCGCTGACGGCGGCCGGCTACGACCGCCCTTTCCGTCAAGGCCTCACGCATCCCGGATCGAGCGAGCCGATGCACGTTCCTGGACTGGCAGAGGTGCTGATCCTCGATGGGACCACGCGCTCCGTCGCGCTGGCCCCAGGGGCGGCACTGGACCTGGGCGGGATCGCCAAGGGGGCGCTCGCCGACATCCTTATCGATGAGCTCGGTGACGACGCCGTCTGCAACCTCGGCGGCGACGTGCGGGTACGTGGCAACGGACCGGACGGCGACGGCTGGCATATCGGGCTGTGCGATCGCTCGGCCGTGGCGGTGCGAGACGGCGCGGTGTGCACCAGCGGCACCACCCGCCGGCGGTGGGGCCAGTCGATGCACCACCTGATCGATCCGAAAACGGGAATGCCGGTCAAAACCGACCTGGCTGAGGTCTCCGTGATCACCGATTACGCCTTGCGCGGCGAAGTGTATGCGAAATGCGCGATGTTGCTCGGCGCAGCCGAGGGTCTCGCCTTTCTCGAGTCGCGCGGCGTCCGCTACGCAGTCGTCCCGGTGGCCGGCAACGGCGACGGTCTCCTTCCGGCTGCCGCGTGAGCCTCGACCAGCTGCTTTGGCTGACCTCGCGCGCGGCGGCGCTCACGGCTTTCTTTGTCCTGGCCGCGGCACTGCTCACGGGCCAGGCGCTGCGCAGCGCCATGTTCGAAGGTGCCGTGCGCAATCGCGACCTCTCGAACCTGCACCGTTTCCTGACCGTCTGCTGGGTGCCGTTCGTGGCGCTCCACGTGCTGGCGATGACGCTCGACGCCGTGGCACGTATCGGCCCGCTCGACCTCGTGATTCCCTTTCGGGTCCCCTACGCGGCACTGCCGATCGGGCTTGGGACGATCGGCTTCGACCTGCTGCTGATCGTCACGGTCACCGGCTACTTGCGAGTTCACCTCGACCCGGCCGCCTGGCGATGGCTGCACCGCCTCTCGTACGTGATGTTCGCGGTCTTTCTACTGCACGCCCTGCTGGCGGGAACCGACTTCGCCCGGCCCATCGTGCTCGCCCCGGCAGCCGGCATTGTCGCCTTTATCGCGATCACGAGCCTGGCGCGTATGGTCTTCGGGCGCCTGAAGACAACCTCCGGTTAGACTCGCGCTCACAAGCGTGGATCCATGGCGGCGGGCGATTGCCTTCATTCGTGCGGTCGATGAGCGCGGTGCCGAGCAGGTGGTTCCTTTTCAGTGGGGCCGTGCGCTCATCAACCGGCGGCTCAAGCTGGTGCATGATCTCAACTTCTTGATCGTGGACCGGGTCGCCGATGCGGATGCCCGGGTCCTGGCCGCCGAGGCGGATCGGATCCAGGGCGGGGCCGGGCTCTGGCACCGGCGTGTCAACGTCGACGACCAGGCCGCCGCCGATCGCCTCGCGCCATCGTTTTCCGCTGCCGGCTACAAGGCGGAGCGGTTCGTCGTGATGGTCCATCGACGGGCTCCCGGCCGGCAGGTCGATACCAGCGGTGTGCGCGAAGTCGACTGGAGCCAGTTGCGCCCAGCACGCGAGCTCGAGTTGCGGCAGCAACCGTGGGCGGCCGCGCCGGGCCTGGTCGCACAGATCCTTGCCAAACATGAGCTCACCGCGAGCCGCATCAACACGCGCTACTTCGGGGCGCTGGTCGATGGCAACGTCGTCTCGTCGTGCGAGCTTCGAACCGAGGGCGATGTAGCTCAGATCGAGACGGTGGAAACGCTCGAAGCCTTCCGCCGCCGAGGGCTCTCTCGGGCGGTCGTCAGCGCGGCGCTCGAGGCAGCCAGCGCCTACGACTTCGTCTTCCTGGTCGCCGACGCCAATGACTGGCCGCAGGACTTTTATCGGCGGCTCGGTTTCGATCAGGTCGGCATCGAGTCGCGGTTCCTTCGTCTGCCCGATGGCTGACGATCAGCCGCTCAATCCGAGGCCGCAACCGTTAGCCTGAAGCAGCGTCGGCGATTGCTTTCGGCAGACAGGCCAATCCCAGGGAGGACTGCGATGCGTGTCATGGATGTCATCAATGAGGCGAAGGGCGCGATGCGGGTGAGCGAAGTCTTCGGCACGCCCTACGAAAAGAACGGCATCACCATCATTCCCGCCGCGAGAATCGCGGGAGGCGCCGGTGGCGGCGGGGACCAGCAGAATCCGCAGGCGGGTGGTGCCGGATTTGGAGTGTCGTCGCGGCCGGTCGGCGCCTTCGTGATCAAAGATGGTGACGTCCGCTGGGTCCCGGCGATCGACGTGAACCGCGCGATCTTGATGGCCCAGGTGGTGGCGATCGCCGCCCTCCTCACCGTTCGCGTCATCGTCAAGACCCGGGCCAGGCGGGCCTGATGGCCGCAGCGACCGTGATCGACCTCGACCTTCAGTCGGTTCGTCGCCATTTCCCGGCTCTTTCACGGAGGGTCGAGGGCCAGCCAGTTGTTTACCTCGACAATCCGGCCGGCACGCAGGTGCCGCAGCGGGTCATCGACCGTACCGCGGAGTACTGGCGCACGATGAATGCCAACCGTGGAGGGACGTTCGCCACCAGCGAGGCGACCGACGCCCTGCTCGCCGAAGTCCGGGGGGCGGCCGCGGTCTTCCTCAACGCGGCGTCGGCCGACGAGATCGTCTTCGGTCCCAACATGACGACGCTGACCTTTGCGGTGAGCCGAGCCATCGGTCGCGAGTTGCGCCCGGGCGACGAGATCCTGGTGACGCGACTCGAGCACGACGCCAACGTGTCGCCCTGGCTGGCGCTCCAAGAGCAAGGCGTCATCGTGCGCTTCGTCGACATCGCGGTTCCGCAATGCACGCTGGACATGGAAGACTTCCAGCGCCAGCTCGGCCCGCGGACAAGGCTGGTCGCGGTCACCCACGCCTCCAATGCCGTCGGTACCATTCCGGACCTGGCGGCAATCGCGCGCGCCGCACACGTCGCCGGAGCGTGGGTCTGGGTGGACGCCGTCCACTACGGCCCGCACGGCCCGATCGACGTGCGCGCCATCGACTGCGACTTCCTCGTTTGCTCGAGCTACAAGTTCTATGGGCCGCACCAGGGCATCCTGTATGGCCGGCGCGAACTGCTCGAGCGACTCCGTCCGTACAAGGTCCGTCCCGCGAGCGACGAAGGGCCGAGCCGTTGGGAGACCGGCACGCAGAATCACGAGTGCCTCGCCGGGATGCTCGGCGCCTTCGAATATCTGGCGGAGCTCGGTGGATCGGAGCGGATGGTCCGCCCTGCGCTCGAAGCCGCCATGGACCGCATCCAGGCCCACGAGCGGGCGCTCGCCGCGCGGCTGATCGACGGTCTCGAGCAGATCGATGGTGTCCAGATCTACGGCATCACCGACGCCGAGCAGCTGAATCGGCGCGCGCCGACGGTCTCGTTGACCTGGTCGCCGCATCGCCCCGAAGCGCTGGCCCGCTGGCTCGGAAGCCACCAGGTCTTCACCACGCATAGCGATCACTATGCGACCGAGCTGATGAATCGGCTCGGTCTCGCCGAGCAGGGCGGCACGCTGCGCATCGGTGCCGCCCACTACAACACCGCCAGCGAAGTCGACCTCGTGCTGGAGTTGCTCGCCGGTTACCGTCCGTAGGCCGATCAGACGCTGATCAAGAGCACGCCGGCAAGCGCCAGGCCGATGCCGGCCTGCTGCAGCCGGGCCATTCGTTCCTTGAGCACGATCCGAGCCAGGATGACCGTGGCCACCGGGTAGAGCGAGGAGAGGATCGAGACGATACTCAGCAGGCCGACCGTGGTGGCAAAGGCGAAGAAGACATCGGCGGATACGTCAAGGACGCCGACGGCGAACAGCGAGGGCACATCCGCGCGCGCAACCTTGACGCGCGATCGGAACGCGAATCCGAGCAACAGTAGCGCCAACACGCTCCCACTTCGTGTTGCCAGCACACCCCATAGCGGATCGGGGCGGCTCGCATAGCGGATCGCCACCAGGAATATCCCGAATGCCAGCGCCGCCAGGAGCGCCAGGCCCACGCCGGGAACCAGCTTCCCACCTGCCTGCGGCCGTCGATCGAAGGCCAGCAGCCCGATCCCGGCGAGCGTCAGGACGATGCCTCCGAACTGTAGAAGGCTCGGTCGTTCGCCCAGGACCAGACCAACCAGGATCGGGACCACGGGACCGGTCGCGGCGATGGTCGACACCACGCTGACCACTCCGATGGCCATCCCGCGGTAGGCGGCCGACAGGCCGACCAGGCCGACCAGACCCGCGACCACGCCGGCCACGATCCATGGGCCCGGAACGATCCAGACGCCCCGGATGATGACGATGGCAGCGATCAGCAGGAGCGTCGGCGGTTGCGAGATGAACAGGACGGCGAACGCGCCAAGGCGCCGGGTCTTGAAGCCGCCAATGAAGTCACCGACGCCCCAGCTCAGGCTGGCGGCGAGCGCTAGCAGGACGGCCGTCAGTGAGCCACCCGACGAACGGATGTTGCAGTGAGGTGGTCACCGAGGCGCTGGCGCCGGCGAGTGCGAAACAGCAAGACGGCATCGATCGGCCAGAGGGGGACCAGGACGCCGATCAGGTTTCGTATGGCCGCCCGCCACCAGCTCGGCACGCCGCCATCGGGTCCGTACACCGAGATTCCCATCAGCGTCTTGCCGATCGTCTGCCCGGTGCGGGCCTCGATGGGGACGCGATACGCCATTGCAATGATCGCCAGGAGCAGGAGACCTTCGGGGTCGAGGACGATCTCGGTGGTGTCCAGCCCGGATACCGCGGTCAGGATCAAGATGGCGACGCTGAACACAATGGCCAGATCGATCAGGCCGGCCCATAGCCGGCGCACGAGCGGAAACTGCCGCCATTCGCTGGTGGGGAAAATCGCCGCGTCGATCGTGTCCGCCAGTTCACGGCGCACGCCCAACACGATCGGCTCGAGGGCTGAGAGGGCGCCTCGGCGCGCCAGCCAGCGCACGGAGAGGATGACGGCCAGCGCGGCGAGCATCGTCACCGCGATGACAAAGAATCGATGCTCCGCCCGGTGGAAGAGCCGAACCGCGGGCTGACCGGCCAGCGCCCCGAGCCCGACAAAGAAGGCGATGTAGACGACCACCGACGGGATCAGGCCGACGGCAAAGGTCAAGCGCGGCATTTTGCTGACGCCCGCAACCTGCGTGGTGCTGATGCGAAGCCCGGGAATCAGCCGGCCGATGAACACCGCCGGCGCCCCGCGACTCCTGAGCAAACGAGTCGCTCGTTCCAACGCCGGCCGGAATCCCAGTGCGTCCGCCGCCTTGATCAACGCTGGCCGGCCGACCGCGGCGAAGACTTCGCGCCCGATCATCGCGCCCAGCACGCTCGCCGTAAGGAGCGCGGCAACCATCGGCACCGGCTCCACCGTGTCGCTGGCGATCGCGATCCCAGCGATGATCAGAAGCAGGTCGCCGGGCGCGAAGGGGACGGGGATCCCCGACTCTTCGATGAAAACCAATCCGGCGATCACGCCAATCAAGAGATCGCCGCTCAGGCTGGCGATCGAGCCAATCGGGTTCATGCACCGGCCTCACCGCCGGCGTCGAGGACCGTAGCGCCTACTTCTTTGGGCGCCGGCTTCCTCGCCGGTCGGCGTGCGCGCGCATGAAGGTGTAGGTCTTTTCCGCGGCATACCCCTTTTGTACCGCGTCCTGGATGCGCGGCCAAAACTCTTCCTTCACCCAGTTGCGGGCGATGAGCACCTCGACGCCCGCGAGTCGAAGGTCTCCCTTCTCCAGGTCGGAGGTCGTGTCGCCGCGCTGCAGGGCACGAACCGCATCGAGGCTGAGGTTCGGGAGGAGCCATGCGCTGGGGATGAGGACCTCGGCCTGCCCGCGCGCGTCGTCTGGCACGGAGCAACTATAAACGGGAGGCGGTGGTAACGTAGCCGCCTCCGGCGTGGAAAAGGCGGCGTACAGTTATGCTGCTCACGTGTCGGTGCTGAAAACGCTGCACGTGTTCGGCGCGATCTTCCTTCTCGGTGGCGTTACCGCGCATGCATTGCTCCGGCCGATGGCGGCTCGCGCCGCCGACGTGGCGCAACAGGCGCTCTACCAGTTCGCCTGGCGCGTGCAGCTTGCCATGGTGTATGTCGGGTCGGGCCTGGTGTTGATCACGGGCCTCCTGTTATGGATCGGGCATTTCAAATTGTTGACGGGATGGCTCCTGCTCGCGGTGTTGCTCTACGTGGCCGTGGCGGGTCTCGACGGGGCTTTCCTAGCGCCTAACCTGCGGCGGGCGCGCACGGCAGCGGGTGAAGGATCGAGTGCGGTCGCTGGCGCCGCCATGACCATCCAGCTGGTGGCCTGGCTACTGCTCGTGGTCGTCGTCTTTCTCATGGTGGCGCGGCCCTTCTAGGGCGATTACCCTCGATGGCGTCGCTAGGACCAGTCACGTTGACCGGGAAGCATATCCGGCTCGAGCCGATGCGTCAGGCGCATGCACCCTCGTTGCTCGAAGCCGGGCGTCGCAGCGAAATCTGGGAGTGGATGCCAACCCGCCCCGTCAACGAGGCAACGATGGAGGGCTGGCTGAAAAGAGCCATGGAAGCGGAATCGCAGGGACTTGAGTATCCCTTCGTCGTCATCCTCGTCCAAGGCAGCCGCCTGGTCGGCAGCACCCGCTACCTGGACGTCCAGGAGGATGACCGAGGAGTCGAGATCGGCTGGACATGGTACGCGCCGGACACATGGGGCAGCATCGTCAACCCCGAGGCGAAGTATTTGTTGATGCGTCATGCCTTTGAGGACTGGGGCGCCATCCGGGTGGCCCTCAAGACCGACATCCGCAACGTGCATTCGCAGGCCGCCATCAAGAAGCTGGGCGCGAAGTACGAAGGATTGCTCCGCAACCAGCGGATCCGTCGCGACGGGAGCTACCGCGACACAGTGATCTTTTCCATCACGGACCGCGAGTGGCCGACCGTCAAGTCGCGACTCGAGCAGCGTATCGAGCGGCTCAACCTTTAAGAAATTGCCGGACGGCGCTTTGGCGCAGGCCGGCACGCGGCCAGAGGCCGCATCTTTAGCGTCGGCTGGGCGGCGTCGCGTCCGGAAAAGTGCAACTGGCGCGTGCGACTCCTGTCGCCGCGCCGGGCACGTTGGAGGACACCGGCGACGACGCAACCGGCCGCTTAAGTCACTGTGTTAGCAGGGGATTTTGCGACAGACAGCTGTCAAAACGGGGGTTTAGGCTCGCGACATGGGCAATGTCATTCCGTGGTCACAGATCCATCCAAGCATTAGGTCCGAGGAGCCCTTTGTCGCCGTCGTGATCGTCGATCCGCAGCGTCAGATCTGCATCAGCGAACTGGTGCCGTTCGAGGAGCAGTCGCTACGCAGTCCCGAGGTGGCGGCGCAGGAGATGATCGGGGCCGTCCAGGCCGCGGCAGCCCGCGTCGCTAGCGGCTACCGGGCGCGTCGCAAAGACGAGCCGACGCTGTTGGTCCTCCCGGGCGGGGCCGGACGTTCGAGTGCTAGGCGTCCGGCGCGCAAGAGCCAGTCGCAAAACTCGACGGTCATGTCCCTGTTCCCGGAGGAGTCTTAGGCGCTCGGGATTTCCTCTTCGACTTGGTCGCGGCTGGACCCGTTCGCCGTCGTTTCCTCGGCGGACGCCGGGACGAGCGCTGGCCCGGGCAGCCGGATGATGGTCCAGTCGTCGTTCTTCTCGGCGCGGTCGGCGAGCGCCTCATCCTTCGAGAAAAGGATGACCTGGTGATCGAGCCGGCCCAGCTCGTCCATCGCGGCCCGTAGCCGGCGGCGATCCGCATGCACCAGCGCCTCGTCGAGCAGCAACGGCGGTGGCTCGGCGTTTCCGCCGATGATGCGCGCCAGCGCCAGGCGCTCGAGCAAATAGATCAACGACCGGGTACCAAGGCTCAGGTTGTCGACATCTTTATATGCCCGCTGGTCCTGGGTCTTGACGGACAGTGCGAGGTCTTCGCCGATCCGCACGTCCCGGTAGCGGCCGTTCGTAATGGGGGAGAGCTGGCCCTGCAATTGCGACTTGAGGCGCGGGATGACCGCCCTGCGAACGGACTTGGCCGCCGCCTCCAGGGTTTCGATCGCGAGGTCGTATGCATGGGCCTCGGCCTCGAGCTCCTGCACTTGTTCGCGGACGGTGGCGATCTCTTCTTCGAGCGCGGCGACATCGCCGATCTGGGTCAACCGATCGTTCAAGAGCTCCTCGGCGCGAGCCCGTTCCTCCTGGGCTCGCTCCTTGACGCCGCGGTGTTGATCGCGCTGCCGTTCGAGCTCCGCCAGGGGCAGTGCCGCGAACTCGGCCGCGCGCGCTGCGTCGACGCTGGTGCCAACTTCGCTCAGTTGGCGGGTGAGGTCCTCCACCAGCTGGCGCAGCGATCCCGCCTCGTCGGCCGTCACGCCGCCGCGCTGCGACTCTAGCTCGGCCAGTCGCACGCTCGACGTGCGGTAGGCCTCGGCGTGCCTGACGCTGGCTTCCCATGCTTCGGTCGCGGTCTCCATATCGGGATCGGTGATGCCGGCCCGCGTGTAGATCGCCGCCAGCTGCCGGGCGTAGTCGTCCGCCTTGGCGCGCTCGGCCATTGAGCGCTCGCCCGGGGCGCGAAGCTGCGCCAGCTGCGCGTCAAGCTGCTCAATCCGAGTTCGAACCTGCTGTGCCTGGCGCTCGGCTTCGCAACTGGCGATGAAGTCGCGCGCCGCGCCCAGCGCCTCGCGCCGGTCGAACCCGAGCCGGTCGAGCAGGCTGTGGAGTTGCTGCCGTAGCGACTCCCGGCGCTGGTCCATCTCGGTTTCGGCCCGCGTTGCCTCCTGCGAGCGCTGGCTGGCGGCGTTCCATGCGAGGCTGTCCTGGGCCAGCGATTCCACGTCCCTGGAAGTCTCCTCGACCGCCTCTTCCGTGGGGGCCGGCTGAGAGAGTCCCCAGGAACCCACCAGCTCGCGCAGGGTTCGACCGGCGTTCTGCGCCCGCTCTTCCAGGTCAGTGGCCTGGCGATCCAGCTCGAGCCGAGTCGCGTCGTAGCGGACCTTCTGGAGGTGCTCGACGAGCGCCTGTTGCAGCTCCCCTGAGCTTCGGACACCCCAGGGCTGCAGGATCTCCCGGCGCTTGACGCGAGCCTCGTCTTTGGCCCGGAGGCGGCGATCGACTTCTCGGACGGCGGCGCCGCGGACCCAGATCCCGATGCCCGTGGAGAGCACGCCCATGCCGAGCAGGAAGAACGCCGCACCGCTCAGCGGCAGAGGCATCCCACCCTGAAGCGCGAGGAAAGCGACCAGGATCGCCATCGCCGTGAGCAGCAGGCCGCCGAGCATGGCGCCGAGGAAGGTTCGCTGCCGGCTGCGGGCGCGTTCGGCCATGGCCTCCTCACGGCGCATGGACTCCTCGGCCTGCTGGCCGGCCTTGATGACGTCCGGAACCTCTTTGTAGCGCGCGATGTCGTGCTTGAGCTGCTCCAGCCGCGGGGGGAGCTCGGCGCCTGCGCGGCCGCGCGCCTCGCCGGCGACGTTGTGGCGCTCGCGCCATTCCGAGTAGACGCGTTGGAACTCCATCTGGCGGGCGGGCCAATCGAGGTTGTGGCCGATCAACCCCGGGTGCCGCTCGGCGATCCGACGCGCCTCTTCGGCAGCGGTCAGGGCTCGCAAGTGGACCTCGGGGGCCTGGGCATCGACAACGTTGAGCGACGTCAGCAGTTCACGGACGACGGGTTCCTGTTCGAGCGCGGCGGCGTCGATGCCACGGGCGCGGGTTTGGTGACCTTGCGCCTCCGACTCGAGCTTGGCGCGCTCGGCCTCGAGCTGCTGCACCTGCACGGCGTTCTCCCCGGCCCGGCGCTCGAAGTCCTCCTGCGCCTCGCGGTTGGCGCGCAAATGGCTGCGCAGCTCCTGGACCTCGGACTGGCGGTCGAGGGGGAACATCGCAAACCTCGTGTGGTCCTCCTGGCGCGCTCGCTCGTCACTGATCGCCTTCTCTAGCGTCTCGACGCGCTCCAGGCGGTGACGCGCCTCGTCCAGGCGCGAAGCGAGCACGGCAGCGTCGAGCAGCTGGACGACCGCCAGCTCCGCTTCGGTGAGGGCCGACACCGTCTCCCGCTTCTGCGCCAGTTCGTCGACGGCGCTACGCGCCTGCTGGGCCGCGGTGAGTTGCCGCTCCAGGTCGGCGAGCCGGCTTTCGAGGTCGTGCAGCGGGCCGGTGCGGCCGCGCGGCTTTCCGATGCGCTGGGCTCGTTCGTTGCGCAGCCGATCGAGCACGGCTTGTGCGGTCCGGTCCGGATGCGCCGAGTCCGCCAGGGCGACGATCGCTTCCTTGATGCTGCCGGCGTCCTCGAGGCGCAGCACCTCGCTGCGCGAGATGCATGCCGTGTTGGTGTAAATGTCGCGGCTGATGCCGAGCAACTGCCGTCCCACCTGGAGCCCACCCCATGGGTCGCGCTCGAACCGGTCGTTGAGCGCCGCACCGTTGGCGAGGTCGATGACGCGAACCGAGTCGCCGTCCAGGTCGCGCTCGACCCGTAGCCTCGAGCCGTCGTCCAGCTCGAATTCGAGGGCAAGGCCGAAGCCGCCGCCTTCCCATGGCCGCCACCGATCGGTGCGCTCGACGATCGCTGATCTTCGGTCGCCGGTCTCGAGACCATAGAGGCCGGTCACGATTGCTTCCTGCAGCGTCGACTTACCGGCTTCATTCGGGCCAACGACGAGATTCATGGACGGACCGAAGCGGAGGTCCATGCCCTGAAGCGCGCCGAAGCCTTCGATCTCGATGCGGGTCAGGCGCATGGGCGACTCACCACCACGTACAGGCTAACCGTCATTCGTCGAAGGCATCGAGCGCATGCTGCAGCGCCCGACGAACCGTCTCTTCCTCCTGGCGCGATCCCTGCTTGTGATCGACGAGCTTGCGGACCATTTCTCCGCGGCTGGTGAACTCCTGGGTCGCCGCCTCGAGGTCGTGCGAAACTCGAGACTGGTCGCGGAACTCTAGGTAGGCGAATCCATCGCTGCACTCGGTCGATAGTGCCAGCGGATCAATTGTCAGGGAACGGGCCCGTTCACCGACCAGCGTGGCCCGAATCACGCCGCCCTCGAGGTGCTTGCCATCGCGAATGGCCCAGACGGCGTCGCGCACGTGCTCGGGGCTGGTCATGCCGGTGATGTCGATCGTCTCCTGGGCGAACTGGCGCTGATTGATGTCCTCGAGGAGAACATGCACCGTGCCATCATCCTCGATGGTGACCAGCGCGGTGCAATGCCGCCCGGTTTCATTCCACCCCAACGGTTCCGGACTCCCCGGATAGGTCATCGGCCCGCTCGTGCTTGCCTCGTGATAGTGACCGAGGAGCGCGTGACGGAACCCGGCCTGCTCCACCTGGCTCGGCAGGATCGGCTTGTAGGGCGTCACGCCCTCGGGCACGTGGCTCATGTCCGAGGCGTGCAGCAAGAGGAGATGCGTGCCCTCTTCCTGCCTGGCGAAATCACGGAGAGGCGCCTCCGAGACCTCGGGGCGCATGAAACCAGCGGCCCAGACCTGGACATTACCGTAGCGATAGGGCCGCAAATCGTCATGCGCCGCGATCGTCACGTTCTCCGGCCAGCGGAGATATCGATACGGAGAGCTCGGCACCGCCGGATCCGCGTTGCCGGGGGCGATCAGCACCGGCAGGCCCGCGCCGCCCAGGGTTTGCGTGAGGAAGCTGGCGGTATCGCGGGTGACGTGATCCTGCTCGAAGAGATCGCCGGCGCAGGTGATTAGATCGACCTGGGCCTGGCGGGCGCGCTCTACGATCCGCTGGAGGGCGGCTCGCAGGTCGCCGCGACGGCGCTGCGCGCCAACGCCGTAGAGGCGCTCGCTCGCGAAGGACCGGTCGAGATGCAGGTCAGCGAAATGGAGCAGGCGAAGGGCCACAAATCCCCCGTAACCACGCGAATTGTGCCTGGCGCGATGGCATATGCGAGCGCGAAATCAGCGCCCATTATAGAACGAGGGCTGAATTTATTCCGAATTAGCCGGCTTAGCGAGTGCAGCGCCTAAACTGAGCGACGAAGTGGGCTCGTTCGAGAAGGGGGATCGGGGTGCGCGCATCCTCAAAATCCAGACGCTCCTTCAGGGCAATCCGCGCGGTTTGACGACCGGCGAGATCGCGCGTCGGACGGGCGTCAACCCCCGCACCACCTACCGCGACATCAAGGCCCTGGAGTCGATGAACGTCCCCGTCTACGAAGAGGCGGGACGGATCGCCATCGACCCGAACTACTTCATTGCGCCGGTCAAGTTCACGCTGCGCGAAGCGATGGCGCTGCTGATGGGCGTCCGCCTCATGTCCCGGCACAGCGACGAAGCGGACCCAGACGTTGCCGACGCCTTTACGAAACTGGCCGCCGTGCTCCCCGCTCCGGTCGCCGAGTACGTACATGCCACGGTGCGCCAGATGGCGGCGCGACCGCCCAACCCCGTCTATTCCAGAGTGCTCCAAACCGTCGCGCTCGGCTGGGCCGGCCGCAAGGTGGTGCGCATCTGGTATCCCTCCGCGGATCACGCCGTCAAGCCTCGGCTGATCGAGCCTTATTTCCTCGAACCCTCGCTGATTGGACACAGTAGCTACGTCGTCGCCCGCGATCGCGGTGTGGGCGAGATGCGGACCTTCAAGCTGGAACGCATCACGCGGGCAGAGCCGATGACCGAGACCTATGCGATCCCGGCTGAGTTCGATATCAACCGCTACCTGTCGGGGGCGTGGGGGATCTATCACTCCGGCGAGCCGGTTGAAGTCCGGATGCGATTTTTCCCTCCGGCGGCCGCCAGGGTCAGGGAATCGACCTGGCATCCATCGCAGAAGCTCAGTGACGGGCCCAAGGGTTCGGTGAACATGACCGTCACCGTCACCGGGACCGTCGAGATCACGCCCTGGATCCTTGGATGGGGCGATGCGGTCGAAGTCATCGCGCCGCAAGAGTTACGCAAGAAGATCGCGGACGCTGGCGCGAAGATGGCGTCCCGCAACAAATAGTTA
>DATNMN010000272.1:0-2612 GCA_035602295.1 Candidatus Dormiibacterota bacterium
CCCCGCCTGGCGCAGGACGTCTTCGTCGATCCCGTTACCGAGCACCATCTCACCCGGGAAGTCAGTGCCGAGCCGGTCAAAGGCTCGCCGGTTGCTATCGATCACGGTGACTTGATGCCCTGCCTTGGAGAGGGCTAGCGCGGCCATCGCGCCAACCCGTCCGCAACCCACGATCACCAGCTTCATGAATGGAAGACCCATTCTATGTCTACCGGCCGTGGCCCAGACGGGCCGCCTCCACCTCGGGAAGACCGGCGTCGCGGATCTTCGCCTGGGTCGTCGCAACGTCGTAGGGCACCCGCCCGAAACGGACCGTTGACCTGCCCAGATCGACCACCGCGAAGGCGGCATCCGGGTTCCCGTCTCGGGGCTGGCCGACGCTGCCCGGGTTCACCAGCGCCGATGCCGGCAGCGGAATCCACTCGTCGGCTTCCGGAACCTGTTCCCCCTCCTCCGTGAAAATCCGGGGCAGATGCGTGTGGCCAAAGAAGCACCACCGCGCCCCCAACCGAAGCAGAAGCTCGAGCGCCTGGAGCTCCTCCAGGATGTACTCCCAGAGATACGGCTTGCGCGGGCTGCCGTGGACGAAGCGGTGCCGGCCGATCCGGCCGTATTTCGGCAAGGAGGCGAGGAAGTGCCGACTTCCCGGAGTGAGGATGCTCTGGGTCCAGCGGGCGGCGGCGGCCGCGTGCGGATTGAACCACTCGAGCACGGAAGGGTCCAGCATGGCCTGGTCGTGATTCCCGAGCACGGCTCGGGCACGCACCGACCGCAGGCGATCGATCACCGCGTTCGGGTCGGGCCCGTAGCCGACAGTGTCGCCGAGCACCAGGATGCGGTCGACGGGCGGGATCGCGGCGAGAACGGCGTCCAGCGCCTCGAGATTGCTGTGAATATCAGAGAGTAGCGCGAGGGTCGGCCCGCCGCCAGGCTCAGGCGTAGACGCGTTCGTGGGCGTAGGTGAATAGGATGCGCAACGTGGCAGCGACCGGGACCGCCACGAAGAGCCCGAGGATCCCCCCGAGATAGCCGCCCACGACGAAGGCAAAGATGATGAGCATCGGGCTCAGATGAACGGCGTCACCGAACACCTTGGGCGAGATGAAGTTGTAGATCACGTTCGAGATCACGAAGTAGATGACGAGAACCAGGATCACCTTGCCCGAAGACTGCGAGACGAACGCAGCGATCGCCACCGCTGGCAAGGCGCCGAGGAACGGTCCAATGAAGGGAATGAAGGCGGTCACGCCGGCCACGATACCCAGGGCTAGCGCATAGGGAACGCCCACGATCCACATCGCAATGCCAGTCACCAATCCCACCAGGGCGCAGATCGCCAGCTCGCCGCGCATGTATGCCCCGAGCATGCGGTAGATCTCGGCCGCGACCTCGTGGACGTCGGTGCGGTAGCCGTGCGGCACCAGCTCCTTGAAAAATCGCCGAATGGCGTGCGCGTCCTTGACGAGGAAGAAGGCGACGAGCAGCACGAGGAGGGTCTCGAAGATCCAGTTGAGGAGCATGAAGACGTTCTCCACCACCGATGACAGGTGACCGGCGAGAAGGGCGGGCAAGTTGTGGACCGAGTCGTTGTAGGCCTGGCGTAGGTCGATCGGGATCCCGAGTACCGAGACGACGTGCTCCTTGACGGCGAGGTCCTGAAAGTAGCTGGCGATCGCGGGACCCTGGGCGACGAGCGAGATGAACTCCTGCCGGATCAGCGGGACCAGGAAGAGAATGCCCAAGGCGAGCGCCGCGCCAAGCACCGCGTAGAGCACCAGGACGGCCACGACCCGGGGCGCGCGACGCCGCTCGGCGGCATTGACAACCGGGTTGAGCATGAGCGCCAGAATGCCGGCGACGATGAACGGGCCGAGGATGCCGCGGATCGCAATGGCCAGGATCAGGGTGAGGGTTGTTAGCACCCCGAGGAAGATCAGGGCGCGGAAGTCGCGGCTCCGCCACAGCTCGTCGACCCGGCGGCGCTGGATCATTGTGGCCTCACGTATAGGAGAAACGACCGGAGGGCGGCGCGACATGCGCGCCAGAGGGCGGGCATCGGGTTATTGTGACGGACTGGACCCGTAGACGGGCTTCAAGGTCGGCGCTCGCTGACTGCAGCGGATGATGAGCCAGGCGACCCCGGCCGCCATCAACAAGTCACCGATGCTGACCAGGGACGAATGGCCACCGAGGCCCGGGATGGTGAAGATGTCGCCGATGAACCAGAGCCCCTGCGGATGCGACAGCGCGACATGAAGCGGGTCAAGTCCGCCCTTGAGAAGAGCGAGCGCCGTCGAATTGGGGTCGACGTCATGCGGCAGCAGCACTGGCATCCGGCCGCCGAAGACCACGATTACGATGAGGTTCAAGGTGAGGCCAGTACCGAAAAGCAGCGCGCCCGGGATCCGGCGGTTGAACCAAACGACGGCGAGGAGCAGGACGGCGCCGATGACGTTCAAGGGCCTGGCCACCGTGACGGCGGTCTGTGAATGCGTCGTCCCGAGGATGGCAACCGCCGCTTTGACGGCAAAGGCCGCCAGCAGCAACTCCAGGTGATGGATCTTGATCTGGCTGAGTCGCCGGACATCTCCGCCAATCAGGACGGCAATCAC
>DATNMN010000273.1:0-55991 GCA_035602295.1 Candidatus Dormiibacterota bacterium
TCCACCTGTTCGGCGAGCGGCGCCGCCTTCAGGAAGGGCGTGATGCTGTAATCGCGGTGGTCGTAGGGGTCCTTGATGCAGCCGAGCGCGTATCGAGGCATCGAGAGTGTGACGAACGGGCTGCGATTTCCCGCTGGGTACGATGGTCGGATGGCCCAGGTGAATTCGCCAGTCCGTGTGCGCTACGCGCCGAGCCCAACCGGCGCCCTGCACCTGGGCGGGGCACGAACCGCGCTCTTCAACTACCTGTTCGCCCGTCGCCAGGGTGGGCAGTTCCTGCTGCGGATCGAGGACACTGACCGGGTGCGTTTCAAGCCCGGCAGCCAGGAGCAGATCGAAGAGGGCCTGCGCTGGTTGGGCATGAACTGGGACGAAAAACCACTCGTCCAGTCAGAACGAAAAGCCATCTACGAGAAGGCGGCCGCCGGCTTGATCGCCAGCGGTGCCGCCTATCGCTGCTTCTGTACACCGCAGCGGCTCGAGCAGATGCGCGCTGAGCAGCGCGCCCGACACGAACCCGAGCGGTACGACCGTCGGTGCCGGGCGATCCCCGCGGACGAGTCAGAGCGACGCGCGGCGGCCGGCGAGCGCTTCGTGGTGCGCCAGGCCATGCCCACCGAGGGCACGACCACCCTGCAAGACCTGGTGATGGGCACGGTCACGTTTCGTAATGACACGCTCGACGACCACGTCCTGCTGAAATCGGATGGCTTCCCCACCTATCACCTCGCCTTCGCCGTCGACGACCACGAGATGCAGATCAGCCACATCATTCGGGGCGACGGCTGGCTGCCCTCCGCACCGAAGCACCTGCTGCTGTTCCAGGCCTTCACCTGGTTGCCACCGGCCTTCGCCCACCTCCCCCTGGTACTGGGGCCCGACAAAAAACCCCTCGCCAAGCGGCATGGCGCGAAAGACGTGCTCGAGTACCGCGAGGCCGGCTATCTTCCCGAGGCCGTGGACAATTTCATCGCCTTCCTCGGCTGGTCGCCCGGAACCGAAGAAGACATCCTCACCATGGATCAGCTGATCGAGAAGTTCTCGATCGAGAAGATTCAGGCCAGCCCCGCGATGGCCAACCTGGAGCGGCTGGACTGGCTCAACGGCCAGTTCATCCGACGCCTGACCGCGGATGAGCTGGCCGCACGGCTGGCGCCCCGCATGCCCGAAGTGCCGGTCGATTCGCTCAAGCCCTTGATGCCGCTGGTGCAGGAGCGGCTGCGCAGCTTGAACGAGGCCCCCGACATGCTCCGATTCTTCTTCGAGGAACCCAACACCTATCGGCCCGAGCAACTCGTCCCCAAAGGGCGGGACGCCGCTGGCACCACCAAAGCCCTCACCGATACCGCCACCACCTTGCGGGCATTGCCCAGTTGGACCCCGGAATCGATCGAGCCGGCGCTGCGCGGACTGGCTGAGCGGCTGGGTTGGTCCTCTCGCGACCTGTTCATGGCGTTGCGGGTGGCGATCACCGGCCGCACGGTGACGCCGCCGCTGATCGAATCGATCAGCCGTTTGAGCAAGGAGACCGTCCTGGCGCGGCTGGAACGCGCCGGCCGGGCCGTAGCCGAACCGGCGCCTGGCTAAGGCCGGATCGGCGGCAGAGGCCAGTAGCGCCAGCCAACCCGCGCCAGGATGTGGTGACGCATCACCGCCCCAAACTGCCTCGAGTCGGTGCTGGCGGCGGGGTTGTCACCGGCCAGGAAAATGGCGCCGCCGGGGTCGATCGCCTGGATCCGCTTGACGATCTCGAGATCGGGGCGATCAGGCCGACGGGCGACGACGACATCGCCGACGCGCAAGGGCGTCGCGTCATCGATGGGGCGAGCAACGATCAGCGACCCCGAAGGTAATCGCGGTGCCATGCTGTCGCCATTTACGCGCAGCGGGTAGACTGATTTCCGGATCAGTGGTTCATCCTAGTAGGAGGAATTGACACCATGCATGTAATGGAATGGATTCGCCCCAGCCGGACTGTTGAAGCCCATTGCGACCTGCCGTGCGGAATCTACGACCCCGAGCAGGCACGCATCGAGGCAGAGTCCGTCTACAACATCATCAAGAAGTACAACGACTCGAAGGACGAGGTCTACCGCCAGCGGGCGATCGTCATCAAAGAGGAGCGGGCGGAGCTGGCCAAGCACCATCTCGACGTCCTCTGGAGCGATTGGTACAAGCCCGAGAAGCACGACGCCAAGTTCCCCCAGCTGAAGGACGCTCTGAAGGCGGCCGTCTCGCAAGGCTCAAAGGTCAAGGCATCGGTTGACCTGAACGACGCCCAGAAGTTCCTTGACCTGATCGACCAGGTCGACCAGATCTGGAAAAGCGCGGGAGGCCCCCAGGAAACCCGGGTAGCGCGCGCGGCGGCAACTCCGACCCGCGCCTAGGGCTCCTCGGACCGCCGCCGACCCGTCAAGGCGACCACGCGAGCCGTGAATCGGCATCGAGAAAGCTGCCGTGCGTCACGGCTTGCGCGGCGCCCGCCGCGTGAACCGCAGTGTCAGTGGCGATCGGCAGGATGAAGAGGTCGAAACTGCCTTTGGTCAGCATCAGGAAGGCGATCGATCGCCCGTCAGGGGACCAGACCGGCTGGGCAATGATGCCCGATTGGACGAGCACGGCGCTTTCGCTCGGGTAGGGCTGCGGCTCGCGCGCGTAGGTGGGCGCGAGCGGCATCACATAGAGGTCGTCGCTGCCCGCGCCAGCGCGGATGAAGGCGACGAAGCGACCGTCGGGTGAGAGGGCTGGTTCGAGACTCCGGCCGGTGTCCGGTGAGAGATAAACCGTCGCCCCCGTCCTTAATGACATCCAGGTCATCCGTGCGACCGCCTCCGTTGGCACGCCACCATAGAGATAAGTGGTATAGACAAGCTGGTCGCTGACGCCCGGACGGTAGCTGGGGTCGCTATCGCCGCCGGTGTAGGCGAAAGGCTGGACCAGCCGCCGCGATTGCCCAGTTGCGAAGTCGTACGACCAAACCCCCAGATCGTTCGGCTGGAGGTTCTGAGGACTCGAGGGCCGCTTGCCGCGGTCGCTGAGGTAGACAATCCGATGGCCGTCGCTATCGAAGCCGGGCGCGAACGCCCAGAGTGACCCCTCCGCCGCCGCCACCGGCGTAAGGGTCTGGCGGTTCTGACCGTTCGGATCGCTGACCACGATGGTCGAGCTCTGGTCCTGCAGCTGCGCGACCGCGATCCGATCGCCCGTTGGGGTCACTGCCGGGTCCTTCACCGTCGACCCGAACCGTAGCCGGGTCAGCGCCGTCCCCGAAAAGCGGTAGAGGGCGCGGCTCTTCGTGGCGTACAGGCGGCCGGGGACGGGCACCTGCTTGACCGGCAGCACGACGCGTCCTGGATCGTGTGTGACCGGGGTACTCGACGTACAGCCGGCCAGGGCCAGCATCGCCGACAGGAAAAGGACTGCCGGACGTGGGGTCATGGCAGCAAGTCACCGCCAAAGAGCTGGCGCAGGTAGGCATGGACCGCTGTCCAGTCCGCCAGTAGGATTTGCTGTCCGTCCGCGGAGATCGCGTCACGCACGTAGGGCGAGATGTACGTCTGATGCACGTCAGCTGGATGGAGGTTGCGCATGAAGAGTGCGAGCTGGGTGAGGCGCACCAGGTCAAGGTCGGTTTTGACGTGGCCGTTGAGGTCTCGCGCGAAGGTAGGCAGCGCGGTTATCAGGTCCATCCCGGCGGCGCGTTGTTGAAGAGCAAGCAGCAGCTGTTGCTGCCGAACCGATCGGCCGAAGTCACTCAACAGGTCGCCATGCCGGGAACGGACGTACTGGAGCGCGTGGCGGCCGTCGAGGTGCTGCGGACCCGCGGCAAGATACACCCGCTCCGTGCCATATCCGCTATCGCTGAAATCGTTCGGATAGTTGTCGTCGAGCACGGGATGAAGCACGTCGAGGTCGACACCCCCCACGCGATCGATGACGCGCACCAAACCGTTGAGGCCGACCCAGGCGTAGTAATGGATCGGAATCTTGAAGGCCTTCTCGACCGTGGCGCGAGCCAGGGGGGCGCCGCCCTGCGCGAAGGCAAGGTCGATCTTCGCGCTCGTATGTCCCGGGATGTCCACCCAGAGGTCCCGTGGCAGCGAGAGCATCGTGACCTGGTGCGTCGAGGGGTCGATCGAAACCACGATCATGGTCTGCGAGAGCAGCGCATCCTGCCGGAACTTCTGGTCATTGTCGCTGCCGAGCAGGAGGATATTGATCCGCTGCTTCGAGTCGAGCGGCGGCGGCGTGGCCGCTGGGACGCCGGCGACCCGTCCGCGCGATGGCTCATGCGGCTCCAGTAGCGCCAGCACGGGCGAAAGGTAGATGGCGACGCCGGCGATCAACGCCAGAACGAGCGCGATCGCGCCCACTACGATCCAGCGCACGCGGTGAGAACCGGGCGCATCCGGCACGCCGGTGGCCGGCGAGTGATTCATGCTTCCCAGCGCAGGCACGTCGCCTGCCCTCCCAAACCTATTAGGCGTGGCCGACGTCGACGCGGTCAAGTCGTCCGTTTGAAAGGCGGCTCGTAAGCCTGAGAAGTGGATGAGAAAGCGTTACGCAATCGTGGCTGCTAACCGCGAACAGAGAGGCGAATACTAGACGTTACGAGGAATAGAGAGATGCACCAGCCAGGAAATATCCTCTCACTGCGCTTCGGCTCTCCGGCGGTTCCGCATGAATATCGCACCCCTGCTCAGTTGACCTTCTGCTACCAGTGCCACTGCGCCGTCGACCTGGGCGCCACCACGACGGCGCTGCGGTCTGGACACTGGGCGCGGATCGGCACCTGCGCGCACTGCGGGACCACGATCACCCGGATCCTCAAGGCAAGTTAACATCGATCGGTGACGTCCCGGCCCTCCCGGCCTGCGGCGCGCCGCGCGCGCCGGGCCGCCCCCAACCCTGATGCCGTCGACGTCCATTCGTCGAATCAGCAGGGTCGGCCCGACAAGGATTCCTACGCAATGATCCTGGCGTTTGCGGCGGCGCTGCGCTCAACCTGCCTCAGCCGGAAAGTCGGCTGCGTCATCGTGCGCGACGGCCAGGTGATCGCGACGGGGTACAACGGCACACCGAAAGGCACCTGGCACCCCGAAGAGTTCCCCAAGCCGTGTCCCTGCGTGGGTGGGATCAGCGGCGCCGACCTCTCGCTCAAATACTGCGCCCACGGCGAGGCCAACGCCCTGGCACAGAGCGCGTACCGCGGCTCCTCAACCGCCGGCGCCGACATCTTTTGCACCAACTTTCCATGCATCGAATGCGTCAAGCTCCTGATCAGCGCCGGCATCCGGTCGATTTATTACGTGCACGGCTACCCCGACCTTAGCGGCTTGCGCGACCGATACCTGAGCCAGGCCGGGATCCCCACCCACCCTATCGCGTGGTCCCGGATCCAGCCCCATCTAGCGGCGCTGGCGAAGGGGTAGGCGAGGCCTCCACCGCGGCCGGCTCCACCAGGAACGAAACGCTCAAGGCTGGGTGGGGCCGCGTGGGAAGGGCGGCGGCGGAAGGCAGAAGCGTGGCACAGGCGGCCGCGGCGAGTACCCAGCGACGCCAGGAACCACCCATGCTGGAGCAACGCCCCGGACAGGCGGCACCAACCCGGCGTCGCCGGCCTGCTCCACTCGCGCCATGCCGGCGTTACAGCCGGGTGATCCCTTCCCTGACTCTGACCGGCGACGCATGCGGCTGGCGGGGCGCGCCCGCTCGCCGCACGGATTGCGCGTAGCGCACCGAGTCGAGGGCTGCCTTCCGCGGCGCCGTTTTCTGCGCGAGCCCGACCCAGAAGGCAGCAGGACCAGCGTATCGATCGCGCGGCGCGTCTTCACCCGGGCAGGCATAAACCCGACCGGAATCCCGAAGGAGAACGGTACCGTCGGCCTGCGTGAGATAGACGAGGCGCGGTCCCATTTCGCCGATCATGCGGAGCGCCTCCCGACCATCGACGGGACCGAACAGGGCGCTGGCGTCGGTCGCCCAGAGGGCGACGCTGTCGGCCGCATCCAGCGCGGGTTCCAGAATGCGGCGTGTCATCCGGGCGTTCGTCCACCACAGGAGATCGGCCTCCAGCAGCAGGGCGGAATGACCGGCGCGGGCTCGGGCCGTGGTCAACGCGCCTAGTGCGGCCGATCGGGCGGGCTCGACCGAAAGGCTGTACCCGGAGACCACCGTCAACGCCGCGCTCAGCGAGAGCGGCGGCAGCTCATCGCGTCGAAGAGCGAGATCGGCACCGCGCTCCACGTGGCGATCCGGTGCGTGGCCATCGGGCTGATGCCACACCGTGGTCCGCATGCCGGGCGCGATCCGCAGCCATTGCAGCTCCACCTTGAGACGTTCGAGAGCGTCACGCACACGGCGGCCGGCGTCATCGTCTCCCAGCTTGGCAACCAGTGCGGTGCGACCCCCGAGCGCCGCGGCATGGGCCGCGAGCCGTGCTGCGCCCCCACCCAGGATCACGATGCCGTCGGCGGTGCGTTCCTCCGCCACATCACCGACGGCGAGCCAGTCGAGGGCTCCGCTCATCGGGGTCATGATAGTCAGTGGTTGTCGTTGAGTTGTGAGGCGTCCGGATGCGAGTCGGGTGTCGGAACCACGGCCGGCTCGGGCTTTGGAACGGCCGTCGGCTCGGGCTTTGGAACGGTCGTCGGCTCCGGCTTCGGAACCACAATCGGCAGCGGGTGGCTGGCGGCCCGAGGGGTCGGCGTGGAGGATGGCCGCGATGACCTCGAGATCCTGTCGGCACCCGAAGCTGGCGCGGCCGGCGTCGTGCGCGTGCCGACCACCTTGATGGTCGAGGCCAGTGGCTCCGAGAGGTCTTGAACAGCGACGCTGGGAATCGTGAGCGAAAGATCGAGTTGGCGACTGCTGACCGGACCTAGCATCAGCGAGGTCAACTGGTAGAGGGCGAGGCCGGCGCCGAAAACCAGCAGGGCCCCGGCCGACAGGGTACGGCCGCTGGCAACGCCCTGCACTTCTGGCATGGCATGCATGCTACGAGCCCTCCATTTCGAGCCCGTAGTCCATGTGGCCCATTACAACGGCCGTTCGGAGGAGGGCCGCTAGAGTGGTCGAATGGGCAATCGGCTGGCGGGGGAGACGAGTCCGTATCTGCTGGAACACGCCCAGAATCCGGTCGACTGGTACCCGTGGGGTGCCGAGGCCCTGGCCAGGGCGCGGACCGACAACAAGCCGATCCTGCTGAGCATCGGCTATAGCGCCTGTCACTGGTGTCATGTGATGGCCCGCGAGTCTTTTGAAGACGAAGAGACGGCGGCGGCGATGAACCGGGATTTCGTTGCCATCAAGGTCGACCGTGAAGAACGGCCGGACCTGGACCAGGTCTACATGCGAGCGGTGCAGGCCATGACGGGTTCTGGCGGATGGCCGATGACCGTTTTTCTTTTGCCCGACGGAACGCCCTTTTTCGCCGGCACTTACTTTCCGTCGAGCGAGCGGTTCGGCATGCCCTCTTTTCGTCGCGTCCTGGCCGCCGTGGCCGACGCCTTTGCAAACCGGCAGCAGGAAGTCGACGACACGGCCGACCAGGTCCGCGAGTTCCTGAAACGTCCCGCATTACCGCTGGCGGCGGGGACGCTCGACGCGACTTTGCTCGACGAGGCGTACACGCGACTGGTCCGCGATTACGATGCCGCCCATGGCGGCTTCGGCGGCGCACCCAAATTTCCTCAACCGATGCTGCTGGAGTTTCTTCTGCGCACCCATGTCCGGACCGGCCAACCGACCGCGCTGGAGATGGCGACCGACACGCTGCGCTCGATGGCTGCCGGCGGCATGTATGACCAGCTGGGCGCCGGCTTTCACCGCTACAGTGTCGACGATCGCTGGCTCGTTCCCCACTTCGAGAAGATGCTGTACGACAACGCCTTGCTGGCCCGCGCATATCTCGATGCCTGGCAGCTGACAAAGGAGCCGGCGTTTGCTCGGGTCGTTGAGGAGACGCTCGCCTTCGTGCAACGCGAGATGACCGCGCCGGAGGGTGGCTTTTACGCCAGCCTCGACGCCGACACGGAGGGCGAAGAGGGCCGCTTCTACCTGTGGACCCCAGCCGAGCTCGACGCAGTGCTCGGTCCGGAGCAGGGCGCCGCATTGGCGCGCGCCTTCGATGTCACGCCTGCAGGCAATTTCGAAGCCCACAGCATTCTTCATCCCGTCGCGCCGGGCGCGATCGACCTGCTTGCCGCGGCCAGGGATCGGCTGCTGTCGGCGCGCGCGCAGCGCGTCCGGCCGCATCGCGACGAGAAGGTTATCGCGGGGTGGAACGGACTGATGCTGCGGGCGTTTGCCGAGGCGGGGCGGGTGCTGCGCCGGCCCGACCTGGTCGCCGTCGCCGAAGCCAACGCTGCGTTCCTGCTATCGCAGATGCGTACGTCTCATCGAATGCGCCGGAGCTACAAAGATGGTCGAGCTCCACTCGCTGGCTACCTCGAGGACCAGGCGGCGGTCGCCGATGGCCTGCTGAGCCTGTACGAAGCAACCCTCAATCCGATCTGGCTTGACGACGCCCACGGTCTGCTGGCGGAAATGCTGACCGCGTTTTGGGACGAAACCGAGGCCGCATTCTTTGATACCGCCGAAGACCAGGAGCAGCTCGTGGTGCGACCGCAGGACGTGACCGACAACGCGGTGCCGTCGGGAACCTCGATGGCGATCGACGTCTTGCTGCGCGCCGGCATGCTCTTCGGCGAGCAATCATGGATCGACCGGGCCCGCGCGACCCTCGAGCGGCTGGCACCGACCGCGGCCAAGGCGCCGCAGGCGTTTGGCCGCCTCCTCGCGGCGATGGATTTCTACTTGGGCCGGCCGGTCGAGCTAGCGGTGATCGGCAACCCCGCGGAGCCGCAGGCCAGGGAGTTTCTGGAAGTGCTCAGAGCCCGTTACCTGCCGAACCGACTGGTCGCCGTCGCACCGCCCGGCCGACCGCCGCAACCGCTGCCGTTGCTCAGCGACCGAACGGCGATTGGTGGAAAGGTGACCGCCTATCTCTGCGAGGGCTTCGTGTGCCAGACGCCCACCACGGACCCAGCGGAGCTGGAGCGCCAGCTCGAGGCGTTCAGCGCGAGAGCGCTTGCGTCTTGAGCCAGCCCTCGTAGTCCGCCGGGGTATTGACGTTGCGAAAAGAGCGGAGCTCGGGATCCACCGCGTGCAGCTCGTCTGACGCGACATAGCGGACAGTGCTGCGGTCGAGCAGGCTCTTGATACTGCGCTCGCCGGCCTCGAGCAGCCCTTCGATCCGCGGCGCCAGCTCGCGGACATAAAGCGCGCACACACCCTCGGGCTCCTGGTCGGGACGGGGCACGACCGCCTCGTAATCGCCGGCCAGGGCACAGAGTAGGCCGCCCAGCGCCGGTTCGACGTCGGGCAAATCGCAGCCGACCACCCAGACGTGCCGCTCTTTCGCCGCGGTCAAACCGGCAAGCATACCGGCGAGCGGGCCGAGGCCGGGCAGATGGTCGGGAACGACGCGGACGCCCTCAAACGGTAGGCCAACCGATCCGCCGGCGATGATCGTTTCGTCGACCACCGGGGCCAGCCGACGAGCGAGGTGCTCGATCAGCGTCCGGTCGCCCGCCGGCAAGGTCGCCTTGTCGTGGCCCATCCGGCGGCTCAGTCCGCCCGCCAGGATCACGAGGCTGCACCTGGCGCGCATGCCAAGAGCCTACCTGCCTGTCTAGTGCCCGATCGCTCCGCTGATGTTGCAGAAGACGTTGGCCACCTGGTTACCCAGGACGATCAGCATCCCGATCACGACCACCGCGATCAAGACCAGGATCAGCGCGTACTCGACCATTCCCTGGCCGCGCTCGCTCCGCATCCGACGACAAACGTCATGAAAGAGTCCACCCAAATGCATGCCTGCATTGTCAGTGCGCGACCTTTCGCATACCGTTACGCGGGCGTTGCATCTCGAGATCTAGCTGTGTCACACGGTGCGTGACAAGAAAAAAGACCGGCCCGCGCCGGTCTTTTCCTTTCCTGGGCTGCCTCGAAATTACTTCGAGGGGGACACCGCGGCCGAGGCCGAGGCCGCGATAGACGGTGCGTTCGACGCCGGGTTGATGATGGTCGTGTTGCCGCCGCCGACGCCGAACCAATGCCCAACCGCGAAGCCATAGAAGAGGATCGCCAGGATCACGATCAGGGCGATCAGGAAGATCGCTACCACCGCCGCGTTCGAGCCGCCGTCGCCATCGTCATGCTCATGAACGACTGCCATAATTACCTCCCTAGTACGTATTTAGGTGATACCGTTGATATCATATCAGTTGCCTGTCCGGCCGTCAATATTGCCCGGCGTAGATCACTCAGAGAAATCGGAGCCCGTGTGCATATGTGGAAGGGCTGTGTATAAGCGTCCGCGGGGTGCTCAGCTCTGGCGGGCGACGTCGCGCACGGTGGCTTGCGCGATCGGGCGCACCACCATCTCGTCGATGTTCACATGGGGTGGCCGGGTCACGGCCCAGACGATGCAGTCAGCGACATCGGCCCCGGTCATCGGCTTCATGCCCTGGTAGACCGCCGCAGCGCGCTGCTGGTCGCCCTTGAATCGCACCAGGCTGAACTCGGTCTCGACCATGCCTGGCTCGATCTCGGTCACCCGGATGGGCTCGCCGAGAAGCTCCAGCCGGAGGGTCTTGGTGATGGCCCGTACGGCGTGCTTGCTGGCGGTGTAACCGACACCGCCGGGGTAGACCTCGAAGCCGGCGACAGAGCCGAGATTGACGATATGCGCGCGAGGGGCACGCCGAAGCAGCGGGAGCATGGCCTTGGTCACCCGAAGTAGGCCCAGGACATTGGTCTCCATCATCTGCACCCAGTCGTCGTCGTTACCGTCGGCGAGCGGTTGCAGCCCGGCCGCCAGCCCCGCGTTGTTGATCAAGATCTCGACCTGCGGATATCGGGTTTCCATCGTTCGAACGAACGTCTGGATGCTGCTGAGATCCCGGACATCGAGGGGAATCGCCAGTCCCCCGAGCTCCTTCGCGACCGCGCCGAGGCGGTCCTCCCGACGCGCCCCGAGCACCAGGGTGAAGCCTTCGCGGGCGAGGCCGCGCGCGGTTGCCTGGCCGATTCCCGAGCTCGCTCCCGTCACAACGGCGACTCGTTCCGAGGAGGGCACCACTTAATGGTAGGCGGGACCGCCGGCCTCACGGTCTGTCCTTTTCTCGTCACACTGCGTATCATTTCGGAAGGAGTATTCGGGCAGGAGGCGAGGGGAAGGAATGGATGGGCGCCAGCGTGCCGTCACGCTCGCCGTTGCATTGTTGCTGTTTGCCGCCTGCGGAGCACTTGGTGGTGTCGTGCTGGCGGGCGAAGCATGGGCATTGAACCCGGTGGCCGTGGCGCTGCCGTCCCTCGTACCAACCCCGCCTCCGTCGGACTCGGATTGGCCCCCGCCCACCCCGCGCCCCACGCCACGCCCGACGCCGACTCCCACTCCGCCACCAACCCCGCCGCCGACCGCGCCACCAACCCCGCCGCCGACAGCGACGCCTACGCCGCCCCCCACGCCCGCACCGACGCCAACGCCCACGCCGCCAACCCCCTCGCCGTCGGCATCACCAACGCCGGCGCCCACCGAAACGCCGTCACCGACGCCGGCCCCTCAACCAACGCCAACCGTCAACGCCACGGCTCCGCCGCCAGCGCCACCTCCGGCGCCACCGCCGAATGCAGCCGCGCCGGACACCGGCACTCTACCTATTACAGTCGTGGCGCCGACCGGATCAGCTCAGGCAGTGGCGATCGCGCCGACCCCGCAGGAAGCGCGCATTGCCGCCGACACAGTTACCTCCGGCGATTCGCCGAACTTCTTCCTGCTGTTAATGGTCGCGGTCATGGCGATCCCGGCCCTGCTCACGCTGACCCTGCTCGCGACCGTCTTGACGCGGCGCTGACGACTACTTGACGGCGCCGGCGAGCACACCCTGGACGAAGTAGCGCTGCAAAGAGAAGAACACGATCAATGGAATCAGGATCGAGACCATCGCGCCGGTCGAAATCACCCAGTAATTGGCGGCGAGCGTTCTGGTCTGATCGTAGAGGAAGATGGTCAGCGGGTGGTGAGGATTGCCGCCGAGAAAGACCAGGGCAATCAAGAGGTCGTTCCACACCCAAATGAACTGGAAGATGGCGAGCGACATGGCCGCCGGCAGGCTGAGTGGCATCACCACCCGCTGAAACAGTGTCCACTGACCGGCTCCGTCGATCCGTCCAGCTTCCATCAGCTCCGTGGGAATACCGATGAGGAAGTTGCGCATCAGGAAGATGCCAAACGGGAGACCGAAGGCGACGTGGAAGATGACTACGCCGAGCAGCGTCCCATAGGGGTTGAAACCACTAAGCGAGCCAAAACCCCTGAACATCTGCACAACAGGAATCAGGGCCACCTGGAGCGGCACCACCAGAAGGGCGACGACCGCCAGGAACACCACCTCTCGACCGCGCCACTTACCGAAGACGAGTGAGTATGCGGCCAGGCTGGAGATGATCGCGACCAGAAGCGTGGCCGGCACGGTGATGGCAATCGAGGTCGTGAGGGAATCGAGAACTCCACCGGGCACGAGGCCTTGTGAGAACAACGTCGAGTAGTTTTGCAGCGTAAGCTGCGCGGGGGCGCCGAGAACCGTCCACCATCCAGACTGCTGGAAGAACCGCTCCGGTCGCAGGGAGATGATGGTCAAGCCGATCGTCGGCACCAACCAGAAGATCGCCACAACTGCCAGCACGATGTCGAGGACGGCCCGCGACGGGCGAAAGCGGAAGGCACGCTGCCCCGCCCGCCCGGCGGCCGGGGCGACAGCCGTTGGCACGGCGCTCATCCGCGAATCCTCCTGAGGTTGGACACCATGGCCGGAATGACCAGCAAGAAGAGGATCACGGCGAGCGCGCTCGACAGGCCCGAGTGAATGCCGCCCGTGAATCCATCGTTGTACATTGCCAGCGCCAGCGTGCTCGCATCTCCCTGGGAGGACCCTGGCGCCATGTTGAGGATGATGTCGAAGATCTTCAGGACGTTGATGATCATCGTGACCAGGACCACGACCAGAACCGGGGCCAGCAGCGGCATGGTGATCCGGCGGAAGATCTGAGTCTCGGTTGCGCCGTCGACGCGGCCGGCCTCGAGCAGCTCGCGGTTGAGTGACGTCAGACCGGCGCCGATGACCACCATGGCGAAGCCGGCCCACATCCAGAGATAGGCGACGATCATGGCGAGGTCGACGAGGGGCACACTGAGGAGCGCCTGCGCCGTCTGGCTGAGGTGGCTCGTCGGCGTGACGGATTGCGAACCGAGCCAGAAGATCCCGGTGAACCCCGATTGAAAGTTTTTGGCGTCGATCTGCACCCGGAAGCTACCGTTGCCGACACTATCGAAGCGGAAATTCCCATGCTGGTCGGTCGAGGTCGATGCGGTGCTGGCGCCATCGCTGCGCAGTAGCGTCAGTCGAAGACCCGGAAGTCCCACCTCATCCGGAAAGAGCTGGCCGCGGACAGTCGGATGGGACGGCGAGAAATCACGATAGACGAGGCCTGAGATTGCTCCGGAGGATGCCGACGGCGGCACGGCAGTCTGCGCGCCAACGACCTGAAGGGTCGTTGCGTTAATACCGATGAGCCCTAACTCGACGGTGTCTCCCGCGGCCGCCGTCGACGTGCTCTGCAGGCTGCCCGAGGCCCCCGGACTGAGTCCGGTCGAAGCCAACGCCGCTACGGTCTGCCCCGCCGAGGTGTTGACGGGATACAGGCCCGGCGGGTTGACCCAGTCGCTCGCCGTTTGAACTGCCGCGTTGACCATCCCCACGTGGGGATCGAGATCGAAGATCGTCCGCCAGATCAAGGCCGATGCCGTGGCGCTGAACACGATGGGCATGAAGATGATGGCCTTGAACGCGGTCGACCATCGAATCCGCTCGGTAAGAACCGCGAAGAGCAGGCCCAGGAATGTGACCAGAAAGGGGAAGATCACGACCCAGATGACGTTGTTGCGGAAATTTACGATGATGCTGGCGGTTGAGAAGACCGACTTGTAATTGCCGAGCCCGACGTAAGTGGTGGCGGTCTCGTCGTAGAGACTGTTGCGAAAGGTCGCGACCACCGGATAGATCGTGATCGCCAGCAACCAGATCGCGGCCGGAGCGAGGAAGAGCAGCGAACCGAGCTGATCGCGCCGGCCACCGCCGGCGGGCTTGCGCGTAGACGGCACGGCTGGAGAGGTCGCGACCGGCGTGCCGGCGGGAGTCGGCACCCCTGTCGGCATGCCGGCTCCCCGCGGCGGCGCAAGTTCGCGTCCGGGTGACCGCGACGACAACGTCACCCCTCCGTTGTGCCGGATTCCGGGCCCAGCAGGGTCATGCGGGCCGCGCTAGTGGCCGAGACCCGCGGTCGCTTGCTGGTCCATCGTCGCCTCGATCGACGAGATGCTCGAGCTGCTGGGATTCTTGACGAAGTCGAGCAGATCCTGCCACATATTCTTCTCCCAGGTCCCCTGCAAGTCGTCGAGGCTGAAAACAAAACTGCTGGCGCCGACCAGCCCCTGCGCAATGGCCTTGCTGACGGGGTCCGGGTAGGCGCTCGTCGGCACCTTCTTGTTCGGCGAGGCGAAGCCGCCCAGGTGGGCCCAGATCGCAGCACCATCGGGACCGGCAAGGTACTTGATCAGCGCCTCACTTTGCGGGGTGTCCTTGAGCATCACGGCGACGTCGCCCGCACCCTGAATGGCTGCCTGGTTGGCACTATTCGCCGACGGCGCCGGGAAGTCGAAGAAGTTGTAGCACGGCGTCTTGCTCGGATCGGTGGTGCAACTCGAACCCGTTCCAGGGGTGTAGTTCTTGGAGTTGCCCGTAATATTGGTCGCGACGAAGTCGCCTTCGAAGATCATCGCCGCCTGGGGCTGCGCCCCGGCCTTGGGAAACACTTTGTCGACGCACGCGGGAAACGCGTTGGAGAGCGAACCCTGGACGCCGCCGGCAAGATTGCTCGGCGTGCCGACGAGCTGGGCCATCGTCGTGAAGGCCGTCGTGACAGTCGGGTCCGTCCACTTAAGGGTATGCGCGGACAGCTGGTTGTACTTGTCCGCACCGGCCGTCTTCAGGTAGACGTTCTGCCAGAAGTCCGCCACCGGCCATCCAACGTCGGTGCACAAGGAAAAGGGCGTGACGCCGGCAGCCTTGAGCGTGGCGGCGTCCTGGATCAATTCTTCCCAGGTTTTCGGCGGCGAGCTGATGCTGGCGGCGGCGAACTGCGCCGGGTTGTACCAGATGGTGTTCTTGTTGGCGCCCTTGAACCAGACGCCGTAGAGCTTGCCGTTGGAGCTGGCCAGCGTGTTCCAAGCCGATCCGTAATTGGAACTGAGACCGCTGAGGATGCTGGTCAGGTCCGTGATCTTTCCTTGTTTGGCCAGCGTCTGTAGGGTCCCTGGGTCGGGGATAAGCGCGACGTCCGGGGGGGCGCCGCCCGCCACGGCCGCCGCCAGGACGGTGTCGATGTTCGATCCCTTGCTCGAGTAGTTGACCGTGGTACCACTCTGGCTCTCGAAGGGCGACAGCGCTGCAGTGAACGCCGCCTGCTCTCCGCTGCTCCATTCGGCCCAGAGGCTGACCGAACCGCCCTGCTGGCTGGATGATGTTGGGGCATTGGACGTCCCGCACGCACTTAAGAGAAGGACGCCGACGACGGCCAAAGGCAAAATTCTGGGCTTCATTCCTTCCTCCTACGAGATCGCTCTCCCGAACTTCTTCGGCTACTCTACGCCAGAGCCGGACCGCCATCAAGAGCAAATCGATGTTGCCCTCGTCGGCATATCGCAGAAAGTGGCTGGGGCGCTAGGATTCGAACCTAGGATTACCTGATCCAGAGTCAGGCGCCTTACCAGCTTGGCCACGCCCCAGCGGGCACTGAAAAAGCGACGCCAGTCTATCAAACGCGAATTCGAATCGCCGCCTTTTCTAAGCTGAAAGCCTGGGCAGCACGACCTGAGGAACCGGCTCGACGGCAGGAAGCCAGAAGGAGATGTTCGTTCCCGACCCTGGGCTGGATTCGAGTTTCCACCAGCCGCCGGCCATCTGCGCACGCTCGCGCATGGCGGTCAATCCGAGGTGGCCCGGGGCCGATCCGCCATTTGGCAAAAACCCGTCGCCATCATCGTTGATTTGCGCCTCCCATCCCCGGTCGACATCCTCGAGACGCACCCGAACCCGGTGCGCTCGAGCGTGCTTGCGGACATTGACGAGCGCTTCCATTGCGATCCGATAAAGGATGACGCGCGTCTCGGACGGAGGCTCCGTAGTCAATCGATTCTCGACTTCGAACTCGAGGCCGACCTCCGACTGGATCCTCTCGAGCTGGGTGCGCAAGGCCGCGGCGAGCCCCGTGCGGTCAAGGGCGAGCGGGCGCAAGTCGAACATCAGATGGCGCAGCCGGCTGACCGATCCCTGGATGGCCTCCTCCAGTTTGTCGAGCGCCTCGACCTCCTTGGTTGTGGTCAGTCGTTTGCGGAGTTGCTGGAGCCGCAGCCCAGCCGCCGTCATCGCCTGGATGCTGTCGTCATGGATGTCCGCAGAGATACGCAAGCGCTCGGCCTCCTCTGCCCGCACCAGGTGTCCCAGCAATTCCTGCCGCTCGAGGCCGATCTTCCGGACCAGCTCGAAGCTCGCCTCCAGGTCCGCCGCGGCACGCTTCCGCTCCGTAAGGTCGCGCACCCGTGCGGCCGCCAGCTGGCCGGCGTCGGAGCTGATGACGCTCATGCTGATGTCCGTCGGAAACTCGCTGCCATCTTTACGCCGCCCGACCAGATCGAGGGTGGCCCGCGGCGGGCCCGTCGTGGGATTGCCCCGGTCTGGAGCGGGATGAAACACATGAGAATCCCGGAATCGCTCCGGCAGCAGCCTCTCCGCCGGCCGGCCAATCAGCTCGCCCCGGGCGTAGCCGAACAGCAATTCCGTCTGCGTATTGACAAGCCGGATGATGCCACTCGCGTCGACCATAACCATCGCGTCCGGAGACGACTCGATGAGGGCGATAAATTGTGACTCGGACTTCCGCTGTGCCTCCGCGGCCTGCCTGCGTTCGGTGATGTCACGAATGGCTGCCACAAGGCGTCCTTCGTCCGCTTCCAGCGGGCTCAGGCTGATGTCCACCGGAAACTCGCTCCCATCCTTCCGGCACGCCGTCAGCTCGAGACCCACGTTAGTTGGTCTGGACTGTGCCATGGCAATGTACCGCTCGCGGTGTGCAACCAGGGCTTCTCGGAAGCGCTCCGCGAGGAGCCTCTCGACCGGATGACCGACCAGCTCACTCCGTTCATAGCGGAATAACCGCTCGACCTGCATGTTCACGGCCTCGATCTCGCCTCTGGCGTTGACCACCACCATGGCATCGAGGGCCGACTCGAGCAGACCGCGGAACTGCTCCTCGCTCTTGCGGTGGACGGCCTCGGCGTGCTCGCGCTCCCTGGCGTCGCGCAGCAGATCCTGGAAGCAGGCGGTGGCCAGGTTGGCCGACATGTTGAGCTGGCCGCGAGCGGTCCGAAAGATGGCATCAACCAACTCGGCGTCGGACGAGCCCTTGACGAGGTAACCGGACGAACCCACGTCCATCATTTCGTAGACGCCCGTCTTCTCCTCGTAGGCAGAAAGGGCAAGAACCCGCGTTCCTGGGGAGCACACCCCGATTTCTCGGGCCGCGCGCAGTCCGCCGCCCCCCGGCATCCGCACATCGAGCAACGCGACCGTGGGTCGATGCTCGCCCGCGAAGCGGATGGCTTCGTCGGCGTTGGTGGCGATCGCCACGAGGCGCATCCCGGGCTCGTCGGAGATGAGGTCAGCCAGTGCCTGTCGGACTGCTGCGTCGTCGTCGGCGACCAGGACGGTCACGCTGTTGGGGACCAGCACTTACCTCGTTGACGGCGCGACGCATTGTTGCGGTTTTTCTTGCGCGATCGAATAGGGAATTTAGGCAGTATTGCCGAGGTGGACGGAGGGCAACCTAAAGCCCCGAGCCAGCACGACGCGTGCGGCGACGGACCTGGAAAAGGAGGCCGCTGGAGCGACGGCGACGGAACCGTCCGACCGGCGGTTCGTCACTCGCCGCAGGGGTCGCGGCGAGCCGCTGACTGAGCAGCGCGTCGGCGTCGTGGTCGCCGTGCGATTCATCTCGTTTGTCCATGATGGGTGCCACTAGGCTGCGTCGGCGTAGGCGCCGCGCGTTTCGAAATGCGGCGTCATGACGAGGTTGCGGAGAACGTCAGCGCCGATATCGAGGACGACGTGGCCGCGAGCGCACGACTGAATGTTGTCGGTCAGATCCTGGCTGCCCCAGCCCTTAACGATGTAGCCGCAGGCGCCCCCACGGAGCATCGCCGCAACCTCCTCTGCATCGTCACTCGCCGAGAAGGCGATCATGCGGGTGGCGGGTGCGACCCGAGCGATCTCGAACGCCACGCGCTCACCACCCCAATCGGGCATACGAACATCGATCAAGGCTACGTCGGGGCGGGCCGTGGAAGCCAACTCGATCGCATCTTCGACGTTGGTCGCCGTGCCGACCAGGCGCATCCCGGGCTCGCCGTTGATCAGCGCATCGACCGCCTCGAGGACCCCCGGGTCATCATCGACAGCGAGGACGCGCACGGGGTCGCGCTCGAAGTCGCGGTTGGCGGGTGCGCGGTCGTTGATGACGGCCAGCCGCTGAGCCACGTGGCGGCCCAACTCGGGAGAAAGCACGGCGCGGCCTTTGAGGACGTGCTCCATGCCCGTCAGGATCTTTTGCGGCCGGGTGCCCTTGAGCAGGTAGCCGCTGACCCCCGCCTGCAGCATGCTGATGACGCTCTGTTCGTCGCGGCGCACCGTCAGCGCCAGCATGCGCGTGTGGGGCCAAACTGAGTGGATGCCTGTTGCGGCCCGCGCGCCGCCGCCGGGCATGTTCATGTCCAGCAATGCGATGTCAGGGTGCAGGGCGTCGGCCATTTCGATCGCGGACCGCGCGCTCGCGGCCGTCGCCGATACCACCATCCCCGGATGTCCATCGATGAACGCTGAAAGGCTCGACCGGACCAGCTCGCTGTCGTCGACGACCAGCACGGTGCGGGAGCTGTAGCGCAGAGGCACGTCGTACCGAGCCAGCATTCGTGGCTACGCTAGTTGGGCTCAGGTCGCCGGCACACGGGCAAACGCGGGGGGCGCTCTACCCTAATTGAGGCAGCCGGGCAGGGATGGCCGAGGAACCGACGAAGCCCTGCTCGCCGGCACGGACCACCGCCTCCAGGCGGGAATGGACGCCGATCTTATCCATGAGGTTGCGAACGTGGGACCGGACGGTTCCGTAAGCGATCCCCATGTGGCCGGCAATTTGCCGGTTGTCGAGGCCGGCGACCAGCAGGTTCAGGACTTGCTGCTCGCGGGTCGTGAGGTCCGAAAACAGGCGCGATCGAGAGAGGGCTCGGGCTTCCAGCAGACGCTGGTGACCGGCAAGTGCAACGAGCCGGTCGGCCGGCACGAGCATCTCACCGCCGGCGGCACGGCGGATCGCGCCTCTCACCTGCGTCGCCACCACTGCCTTGGAGAGATAGGCACATGCGCCGGACTCGACCGCGGCCAGCACCGCGTCATCGCTGTCGTCGGCGCTGAGGAAGACGATCGCGATTTGGGGCCGCAGCCGCCGGATCCAGGCGGCCGCCTCCGACCCGGTACCGTCGGGCAGGCGCGAGTCCATCAACACCACGTCGGGGTTGCGCTCCTCGGCAACGGCGATGGCGTCCCGCATGGTGTCGACCGATCCGAGGACCGCGAAATCCGGCACATCGCTGAGCAGTGCGACCAGGCTTTCCGCCAGGATCGGGTGATCCTCGACGACCAGCACCACAATCGGCCCGGTCCGGCTGGTTGATGACGGGTTCATACCGCGGACCCTTGCGCCGCCGGCGCGTCGGCCGGAATCCAGATCGAGGCTCGCGCGTGGCTTCGGACTCTCCGGTCGAATCGAGCCCAGCCGCCGCCGAGCCGGGCACGAACCGCGATCCGGGCGCGATCGGCCGCCACCGCAAACTCCGTACCCACGTCGACGGTTCCGTCATGCTGCACGCTGAGCAGAAAGCCGTGATTGTGGTCATCCATCTCGACCACGACCTGGCTAGGACGCGCGGTGCACGCGGCCCGCAACGCGTCTTCGGCGATGCGGAACAATGTGACGCGGCGCTGAAAGCCTGGCTGCTGCCGGAGCCGATTGCGGACCTCGGTCGACACGCCATAGTCGGCGCGCAACACCTCGAGCAGTTCACGGATCGCGGTGGCGAGGCCCAACCCATCCAGCCCCGGGGCGTGGAGCTTCACCATCAGCTCTCGCAATCCCACGCTCGTGATCTCGAGCAACCCCTCGATGGTCGTCAGGATCTCGAGATCGGCCGGGTCGGTCACGGCACGGCGGAGCTGCTGCAACCGTAGGCTGGCCGCCGTGACCGATTGGATGCTCCCATCATGGATTTCGTCGGCGATCCGTTTGCGGTCTAGCTCCTGCGCGCACTGTGCCAGATCCTCGGCCTGCCAGCGTTCGGTCATGTCACGAACCAACACCACGCGCACCGCCCCACCGGGAGTCACGTGGTGGACCGCGCTGACGTCGATGGGGAACCACGACCCGTCCTTTTTGCGGCCGACCAGCTCGGCGCGGTCCCGGTGTGCGGGCCCGTTGGACGGCAGCGCGAATGGAATCCCAGTGTCGAGTGGTCCTTCCCCCAGCAGCGAGCTAATCGGCTCACCGACCAGCTCCGCGTCGCGATATCCAAAGAGGGTTCCCCACGCCGCGTTCACAAACTGGAACGCATCGTTTGCGCCGACGATCGCCATCGCGTCGGGAACAGCCTCCGGCAGCCAGCCCAGCGAGTCCGCAGAGCACGGCAGCGTTGTGCCCGCGTTGGGGATGCCCACGTCTTCGCGCGACGCGTGCCCATCCGTATCCTTGCGAATGGCGAGAAACTTAGGCACTAATACCGAGCGGTACCATTAGTGGCGCGCGAGTTAGGCTTGTGAATTAGGCAGTCCTGCCGATGCAGGGGACTCACAGTGAGTGCCACGCTGCGCACGACGAGCATTTATAGGTCCCCGGGGGCGATGAGCGTGGGGCGAGGGGGAGCACAATTGGATAGCGGCATGCCGGCTGTCCGGCTGGTGCATGTCGATGGGGTGGCCGTCCATCACCTGACGCCGCGCCAGGCCGAGGTGCTGCGCTTGCTGGCCCGCGGGTGGACGGATGCCCAGATCGCGGATGAGCTTTTTCTAAGCCGTCGCACTGTGCATGCCCATCTTCGAGAGATCTTTCGCAAGTTGGGCGTCTCTCACCGGAGCGCTGCGACCCGCTACGCGATCGAGCACGGCCTGGCCTAGTCGGCAGCCTGAATACAGAGATCACGCGAAGCGTCCATGACCGTTATGCTTAGCACCGTATAGCACAATGCAGCATCGGTGGCGAGGCGTGGTCTTGGACGAGACGTATCCGGATAATCTGACATCCCGAGAGGTGCATGTCCTGAAGCTGGTGTCCGCCGGGTTGACCAACCGAGAGATTGCCGAACGGCTCGGCCTCAGCTCTCGTACCGTGGACGCACATCTGCGCTCGATCTTCGGCAAGATCGGGGTCGGCTCGCGTAGCGCGGCGACCCGCTACGCCGTCGAGCGCGGCCTGGTTTAGCGAGTTAGGCGACCAGCAAGTCGTAGCGCGCGGCGGCGGCCACCGCTTCGAGCTTGGAGTGGGCGTCAAGCTTTTCCAGAATGTCCTGGACATAGCTGCGCACGGTGTTGAGCGTGAGGCCGAGCTCCCGGGCGATGGCTTTGTTGTCGAGCCCCTGCGCCATCAGCAGCAGCACCTCATGCTCGCGTGGCGTGAACTGTGACCGCAGCTGGGTGCGATCCTGCTCTTCCCGTGCGCGTTGGTGGACACGGGTCAGCAGTCCCGCCAGTTGCGCCGCTGGAATCAACATTTCCCCTTCGGCAGCCTTTCGGACAGCCGCCACCACATCCGCCGAGGCGCGCGACTTCGGCAGAAATCCGCACGCACCCACGCGAACGGCGGACAGCAGCGCGTCCTCGCTGTCATCGCCGCTGACGAACACCAGGCGGGGCCGCGGCCGCTGGTTACGTATCCTCTCGCCTGCCTGCGCTCCTGTCCCGTCCGGGAGGCGAAAGTCCATGACGACGACGTCCGGCGCGCCCGCATCGGACATGGTGACGGCATCCTTTACGGTGCCGGCGACGCCCACCACCGTGATGTCACTCTCTCGGTTGAGCAAGGCCTCGATGCCTTCGGCGACGAGCCGATGGTCCTCGACGAGCAGGACGCGAATCGGTTGCGGCATGGACTCCCTTGTGGTCACTCTGGGCAACGAGAGGTGCGCGGGCTCCTTGCGAGCGCCCGTGTAACGATCAGCGCCCGAAGGCGCTGCGGCCGGGTGACGCCCACTGATGCGCAGTGGTGAGTCGTGACCGGCGGCCGCACGACTCGGCGACGAGCGACGAGTGGGAGTGGGGGTGGGGCCTCGTCGTGTCGCCTTCGATCATTGGCCGCCGGTCTCCTACCATGGGTACGACCTTACCCGCGCGTCGAGCGCGAGTCTGCCTGCAAATGATGGCTCCGCCATCGCCGCCCAGCGCCAACCCCTGCATCTGCGGGCCGGCCATCCCTACCGGCACGAGGCGACACACCGACGCGGTGGCCATAGCATCCGGGCTATGAAAACAGCTATCTCCGGGATGGACGAGGGATCCTCCGCTTTCGGCCGGCTGGAACACGTCCAAGAGCCATTGGATTACCGCTGGGCGGTACCCGCGCAGCGATTTGCCCGCCGCGGATCGGTGCTGTCGCGACCGGGCACGGAACACCTACTCCGACTGTTGCAGCCCCAGCGCCGCCATGATTGGGCGTTGCTGGCGGCGATCCGCGATGCGTATGTCAGCGGTGCGGCAACCCGTCACGTGGAAGCCATGGCACGGCTGGTGGGCGTCGACGGTGTCAGCGATGATGACGTGGTACGTGCGAGCCACGAGCTCGACCGGCAATTACAGACGTTCCGGACGCGCTCGGTATCGGGTGCCTACCCTTACATCGTCATCGACGCGATCACCCAAAGCGTGCGGCAACGGGGCCGCCTGGCGAGCATGTCGGCGATGGTTGCGGTCGGTGTCGCGGCGACCGGGAACCGGGAAGTCCTGGCGATCGAGGTTGACGAAGCGGAGGAACCCGCGGCTTGGTTGCGGCTGCTCAGCGGGCTGCGAGACCGAGGCGTCTATGGGGTACGCCTGGTTACGGCGAAGGCGCACCCAGGCATCGCGTTAGCGATCGCGCACACGTTTCCCGCGGCCAGCTTCCAGCGGTCGCGCTCGGGGTTGATCCCTGAACTGCTCGATGTCGTGGCCGAATCCGATCGCCCGGGCCTCGCCACGCAGCTCCGGGCCGTCTTCGTCCAGGACGATCGGGTTGCCGCCCAGTCGCTGCTGCGAGGCATCCCAAGCGCCTTCCCCTCCAACCCCACCCTCGTCAATGACCTGCGAGATGGAGAAGAGTCGATTCTCGCTTTCTACGATTTGCCCTCACCCCACCGTCGCCGCGTCAATTCCGCACGCTGCCTAGCCCACGCCCGTGCGGAGATCCAACGTCACTGCCGGATGATCGGCATCTTCCCCTACCGGCTTTCGCTTCTGCGGCTATGCGGCGTGATCCTGCAAGAACAGAACGACGAATGGATCGCCGGCCCACGTTATGTCGGCCGCCGCCGCGACGGCACGGCAACAACGGTGGGCCAGCCCTGGACGGGGCTCGAAACCGACTCCATCGGATCCCGTAGCACGCGGCGCGTGGTGCCGGCGGCGTGATCGAGATCGAGTCCGCCAAGCCGGGCGCCCAGCTCGTGCCGCTGCGCCTCGCGCACTTGCGCCTGCAAGTGCTAGACCTTGTGCTCGACGATCTCGAGTATATGCGGCTGGAGGGAGTCCGGATGCTGCCACCGGACGTCAGCGCCTTGATTGCGGATCTCGCGCGGGCTCACGATGGCACCCTACAGGGCGTTCCCGACGCGCCAGGGTACGAGATAACGATCGCGGAGGACCAGCTTCTGGAAGCCCAGGGCCAGATCATGCTCGAGCTGGCGAGCCTGGGTGGCGGCGCGACCTGGGTGGAAGCGGAAATAGCCTAGCCGACCGTTCACGTTTGCGGACCGCCAACGTTGTCCTTTACAGTAAGTGCGCGCAGAAATCCGGCTCTCTAACTCGGTGAGGAACCTGAGACTTGGTCCACGCTGCTACCGATGAGCGCTGCAAACCGTAAAGAGATACCGGTCGCCCGCGAGCGGCTTCTAACGACGCGGGAAGCCGCGACCTTTTTGAAGGTCAGCGAAGCGTCGATTCGACGCTGGACGGATAGCGGCCTGCTACCGGCGAAGCGTGTCGGTCGCCGCCGTGCCCGCCGTCTGCGCGAAGAAGACCTGACGTCGTTCATGGAGGCGGGTCCCAGCCAGAGCACGGCCGCCCCGGACACCAGCCTATCGTCGACCATGGTCATCCAGGACGTCGTCGTCTCGCTGGGGGACCACCTGGCCGCCTTTTACACCACGGATGCCGGCCGACTCCGGCTCGGCCTGCCCATGATGCGGGACGGCTTGCTGGCGGGTCAAACGGTCGTCTTCAGGGCCACACCTCATGTGCGCGAACACTATTTCGCCGCGCTACGGAACGAGGGCGTCGACCCTGCGGGGGCCATCCGCGCCGGTCTGATGATGATCTACCCGGAAATCCCTGGGTCAGCCACGGAGCAGGTCACCCGCTTCGAGCAGCTGCTGACGGAAGCCTCCCGCAAGCGCCCGGGCCCTATCCGCATCCTCGCGGAGGTAGTGGCGGATGTCCAAACCCTGGGATCGGTGGCCGAGCACCTGATCGTGGAGCAGCAAGTGGATGCCGTCTTCAAACGATTTCCCGTGGTGACGATCTGCGCCTACGACGTCCGCGCCTTCGATGGCGTGGCCGTGATCGAGGCACTCAAACTTCATTCCGACGTCTTTGGGCCTCGAGTAGGCTACTGGCTGAACTGACTCCCCGAGTCGGCCAGAATTGAACCGTGGCGAAGCCTCGTAAGCAGGGCGTCCTTGCCCTCGACATCGGTACGTCGTCTGTTCGTGCCGTCGTCTACGACATCCACGGACGCATGCGGCCCTCGACGTTGTTCGATGTGCCATACAAAGTCCGGACGACGGAGCCTGGCGAGGTCTCCTCAGACCCCAGGGAATTGGTGACGCTCATTGCGCAGAGCATCGATGGCACGCTTGTCGCCGCCCGCAAAGGCAAGGTCGAAATTCTCGCCGCCGGTGTTTCCTGCTACTGGCACAGCCTGATGGGGCTCGATCGCGCGGATCGCCCCACCACCGAGCTGTTCACCTGGGCCGACACGCGGAGCGCGCTCGAGACACGCGGCTTGCGCGCGCGCTTCGACGAACACGCTTACCACGCCCGCACGGGGTGTTTTTTTCACGCCAGCTACTGGCCGTCGAAGCTGCTGTGGTTGCGGGCGACACGAGCCGCCGCCGTTCGGCGGACGGTCCGTTGGGTGTCGTTGGGCGAGTATCTCTTCCAGCAGCTACTTGGCGAAGGCCCCGTCAGTTACTCGATGGCCTCCGGCACCGGCCTCCTGGATGTCAACCGCTGTCAATGGGACAAGCAGGCGTTGAAGCTGGCGGGCATCGACGCGACGCAGCTATCGCGGCTCACCGACTGGGACCATCCACTGCACTCGCTGCGTCCCGCCTTCGCGCGACGCTGGCCGGAGCTTCGCGACATACCCTGGTATCTCCCGGTCGGCGACGGTGGCCTTGCGAATGTGGGCGCCGGCGCCGTGAGCCCGCGCTGGGTGTGCGCCACGATCGGAACGTCGGGCGCAATGCGAGTAGTGCTGGACCGCGATCGCATCACAGTTCCCTGGGGTACGTTCGTCTACCGCCTCGATCGGCGCCGATTCGTGCTTGGCGGGGCGCTCAGTGAGGGGGGCAACGTGGTGCGGTGGTTTACCGACGGCCTCGGTCCGCAGAACAAGAAAGCGCTCAAGCAAGCGGCCGCGCTTATTCCGCCCGATAGCCACGGGCTCACCGTCTTGCCGTTTTGGGCGGGTGAGCGTAGTCCCAACTGGCGAGGTGATGCGCGCGCCGCGATCACCGGCCTGTCCCTTGGGACGCAGCCGGCGCAAATGCTCAGGGCGTCGATGGAAGCGATCACGTACCAACTCGTCACGGTGGCCTCAGCGATGCAGCGCGTTATCACTCGACCGGAGTCGGTGATCGCGACGGGTGGCCAATTGGTTCACTCACCAGCGTGGAGCCAAATCCTGGCCGATGCGCTGAATCAGCGCGTCATCACCTCGCCGGAGCCCGAAGCCTCGAGTCGCGGGGCTGCACTGCTGGTGCTCCATGCCCTGGGTAAACTGCCGCGATTCTGGTCGACGACACCGGCACGCGGCCGTATTTTCCGTCCACGTGCCCGGGTACACCCCATCTATGAACGCGCCCGGCGCCGCCAGCAAGACCTGTACGACCTGCTCTTTCCTAAGCTCGCGCAACCCGAGCATGCACCGCCTAATGCCGCGGCGGGATCAGGTTCCAGAAAGAAGGATCTTCGAAGCCCAGCCGCCAGACGCTGATCCCTTTCAGCCCGTACTCGTACATCAGTGGCAGCTTGCGTCGCAACGTGTCCGTGCTCTGGACCCACAGCTCGTGGTGCACGCCGTAGGCGGTATAGGCGAAATGCAATTCTTCTTCGGTCGTGTCGAGTGCCGGCGTGGTCCCGTGACTCTGGGCGAGGATCATCGCATCCGAGTACGAGCTCGACGTCAGCCTGCCGACTCCCGTCCAGTCGTGGTAGTAGGTGGGTAGGCCGAGGGTTGCCTTTTCGGGTGGGACGCCCTGCATCGAAAACTCGAGTGCGCGGCGCATCCACGGTGTGCCGGAGACCGGGCCAGGAGGCGTCACGCCGTTGTGCTCGTCGTAGGTCATGAAGGAGAGGAAGTCGGCGGCCTTGGCCAGCGCGGCGAAGTCATACGCGCCCGACCATTGATGGAAGTAGTCGAGCAGCGTCCCGCTGGCCGCGGCATCGCCGGGCAGGCGCGGAATGACGGCGATTGACAGGTTGAGGCCGGCGGCATGAAAGGCCGCGGCGCAGTCCTGCACTAGTGCCGTCAGCAGGTCCCGATCGGTCCACGGGATTTGCTCGAAATCCAGCTGGAAGCCGGCGTAACCATAGGTCTTCGCCTCATTGACCAGGTTGCCCGCGAGCGCGGCACGCCGAGCGGGATCGCTGAGGATTGCATGGCCAACATCCGGATCGACATCCTTGTTGACAACCAGCGGAATAATGGCGATGCCATTGGCGTGAGCCGCATCGATTACGTCGCGCCGCGCGTAGCCCTTGATCGTGCCATCGGCGTTGGCGTCGTACCAGGCGGGACTGAGCACATCGATTTGCTTCAAGTGCGCAAACAGCGACGCGCGGCCGTCATCGGTGTTGACGTAATACATCTGGACCATCCGGCCCGGCTCGACCTGGGTCAGGGTCGACGGGATCGTCAGGCCGGCGCTCTGGGATTCCCGGCTAAACGTGCCGTCGCGGGCCTGGATACCGGCGTCGACCACCGCTGTTGCCTGATCGGCGAGGCGAAACCCGGTCGAGATCACGTCGACGGTCTGGGCGTCCTGCCAGGTAAAGGTGGGATTTCCGCTCACAACCAGGTGATCCTGCGCCTGCGTCTTGTCCGCCACCGGCCGCGAAAAGCGGATGGTCGTCGCCACGATGGGCTGCGCGCCGGCCTGCAGGTGATAGAGATGCATGTTGATCGCCGCCGTCAGCGGGGGAACGATCTTGAAAGCCGTGCGGATCTGCATGGCGCCCGCCGCCAGCTGCACCGTGTGGCGGCTGCTCAGCGGCATCGGCCCCGGGAGAGCAACCCGCAGCACCGCCCCGGTCGAGGCGGCAGAGACGTTGACCGGTCGGCCGTCCATGACCACTCGCCAGTCGCCCGGCTTGATCGCGCGGCTCACCCTGACGACCAGCTGAGGACGCGGCGACACTTCCGGCAGGGGGCTCGAAAGCAGTGAAGCTCCATCGAGGTCCATGGCGTCCACATTGACGACCGGCATCGGGTCCAATGCCGTCACGACCAGGCCACCCATGAGGAGCACCCCGGTCATCAGCGCGCCGGTGCCCAGGACGAGCGGAAGGCGCATGCCCGGGCGAGTATCGCTGCCAGGTGCATGGCACCGCAAACGATCGAAGTGGCACCAACTCAGCCCCAGCCGTTAGCGCCTTACCCCGAGTTGGCGCTATCAGCTTTGCTGGTTTGCAGCGTACGATTCCGGGTAGGAAAAAATCGTGGATCTTCTGGATATTCTTCGTCGCCAGGCGGGCCGTTTTCAGTGTCCCAAGTGTGGGGAAAGTCTGGCCGACTGCCAGCTCGAGATGGTCGCACATGCCGATGAGCAGTCGCTGGTCAAAGTGACCTGCGGGCACTGCCAGGACACACGGATGATCGCGGTCGCCATCGCTGCCGACACCGAAGCGCAGGTACCCGTTATCGAGGTTCGCGACCAGCCGATCGCTGAGCTCGGCGGCCCGATCACGAGCGATGACGTGCTCGACGCCCGGTTGGCGCTCGCCGGCTTCGATGGTGACCTCGCCAGTCTGCTTCGCTAGGCGCGACTGTCACCAGCCGGTAACAATCCACAGCAAACAGCCTCGGCGCTGGACATGCCCCAACCTCGACCGTAAGATGGCGCCGTGATGACGGGATGGCGCCGTGCCGCGGCGGCAGGCCTGCTGGCGCTCACGGCGTGGTCGCTGGGAGGGCTCTGGGCCCTAGCTGGGCCGCCTGTGCCGACCATGAGCCAGCGATCGCTGCCATGGGCACGCCAGGCGCTTGGCAGCGATCGCGTGGATACGATCGGCTCGTCCGGCTGCGCCTTGACCGCGGTCACCATGGTGGCGTCCGCCTACGGCTACCCGACAAACCCCGCGCAGCTGAATCAGTGGCTCACCGCTCACGGCGGCTACATCGAGAACGACCTGCTGCTCTGGCGCCAGGCAACTGCCGTCACACAGGGTTCGGTCCGCTGGCAGTGGCTCCACGTCCCCGGGATGGTGTCACAGCTGCGCACTGACGATCAGGACATCGAGGATCTGCCACCGCAGTCCCTGGTGGAGGCTCAGCTCGACGCGGGACGTCTCGTGGTCGCTGAGGTTCGACTCTACGGTGGCATGCACTTCGTCGTGATCACCGGCCACCGCGGCGACATCCTCTATATCAATGATCCGTGGTTCGGGGATCGGACCACCCTGCAAGCCCGCTACGGCGGTTACCGCCAAGCGGTGCACTCGGCGCAGGTCTACTACCGGAACTAACGGCCGCGTCCGTCAGGCCGCGGCGGCGAGCTCGTCGTCGTACTCGGCCGGACCCCACTGACGAGTCCGCTGCGCGACGGCGGCACACAGGTTCTCGAAGGTGTCCTGCCGAAACAGGGAGCGGTTGAGTTTCAGCACCTGGCCGGCGGCCGCGATTTCGAGATGGCCGCCCTCGCGGGTAATGACCTGGTTCATCCCGTGGACCCGGTCCCAGGGGACCAGGCGCGGCTGACGATTGAACCAGGCATGCCCGACCGGCCGGAGCGCGATGCCCTCGCGGGTGATGGTCACCTCGATCCACTCGATGAAGAAGCTGTGAAAGAGGAGCCCGACGCTGAACGCAAGGCCACAGCCCATCGCGATCGCGAGCGCCGCGAAGGAGCTGCTGTGCGTCTGCGAGATCTCGATGACGGCCAGGACGAAGCCGAGCGCGCACGCCGTGATCGGCACGCCAGGCCAGAGGATTACCAGCCGGTTCAGTGGGCTATCCGGCCGAAAGCTCATACGTGTTGCTAACGGTATCGGCGCAGATCGAAGCCAACATTTCGGCAACCGATTCGCCGCTGAGCTGTTGCGCTCGCGTAACGCGGGCCCGCCGGCCCACGCGAGCGGCGCTCGGGGCGTCGCCCCACGCGAGCGGCGCTTTAGTGCCAAACGAGCGTTTGAGACGTTAGTGCCAGGCGAGCGTTTGAGGCGAGTTTAGACGTCTAGTTCTTTGACGTCGAGGTCGCGCAGCTCGGGTGGCGCCTGCAGGCCGTTATCGACCAGGATGCGCAACAGCCGGAGGACGTAACGCGCGCCGTTTAGGTTGACGCCGTGCTGGCGCGTCAGCGTCTGGATCGCCTGGAGCTTCCGGATGTCCCGTTGCGAGAAGCGCCGACGGTTCGTCGACGTGCGCTTGGGGACCACCAGGCCAAGATGCTCGTACATCATCAGGGTTCGGGGGTGCGTCTGGAGGATCTCGGACGCCACGCTGATGGTGTAGATGGGCTTGTCGAGGGAGAGACTCGTATCCGGCGGTGCCCGGCGCGTTACTCCTTTAGCCAATCCTCGATACCTTCCGAGAGGCTGGTCGGCGTGGTGCGGGCCTTGATGAGGTACTCATGCGCCCCGAGGCGCAGCCCTCGCGCGACCAGATCCTCTTCATCGTAGTTAGAGAGGATGATAACCGGAATATCGCGGGTCTTCTCCTGCGCGCGCAATTTCCTCAAGACTTCCAGCCCGTCCATTTTCGGCAGGCGGATATCGAGAAAGATGATGTCGGGAGCGAGGTCGCCGGCCTTCTTGAGGCCCTCTTCACCGTCGAGGGCGGTGTTGACCCGGTAGCCGTCGAGTTCCAGCTTCAATCGGTACATCTCGAGCACCGATGGATCGTCTTCCACGAGGAGGACATCGACCAGGTCTTCGTCGGCCTGGGTTGCGCGGTTCGCGCCGGCGCTTCGCCGCGTCTTACTTTCCATAACACTCCTCTTGGCGCGAAAGAGTATAGACGAACGCCGTGAATCGCGCGGGCCTTATGGATAGCAAAACGGCGTAGTCACCTCGAGGCATACGCGGGTCCCTCCGAACGGCCCCAGAAAAGTTAAGGCCCTCCGAAGGGAGGGCCCGAAGAGGGGGGCAAGAGAACTACCTGAAATTATAGGCAAGCCCTGGAGCCATGTCAACATGGACGCCATCAGAAAGTATCCTGCGGCGACTGTCGGCAAAGCTCTCGGCGCGCGCATAACAATGCGCGAAAACTGCGCAGGCCAAATCGCACGGTTACAGGCGGTCGCCGCGCAAATGACGCGCTGTGTTCAGACGTCCAGTTGCGAGACGTCGATATCGCGGAGCTCAACTGGCGACGGCAACTGGTGCTCATGCAACAGCTTGAGGAGTTTGAGGATGTAGCGGACGCCGGCCAGGTTGACCGAGTGCTGCCGGGTCAGCTTTTGAATGGTTTGAAGCTTCATGACGTCGCGCTGCGAGAAGCGGCGCCGGTTGGTCGAGGTCCGCTTCGGCACGACCAGCCCAAGGTGCTCGTACATCATCAGCGTCCGCGGATGGGTCTCCAGAATCTCAGACGCCACGCTGATCGTGTAAATCGGTTTGTCGAGGGAGATGTTCGTGTCGCGTCGGGTGTCACGCTTGACGGCGATAGCCATGCGGCCCTCCAAAAATTGTTTACCTGTTCCCGATTCCCGATCCACGACCGTGACGCCTACCGCCTGAGATCGCGTCGAGCGAAGCGATGGTCAGTATAGGCGGCAACGTGAGGGGGCTCAAGGGAGGATTCGTAAATACATGTGAACTCAAATAAACCCCCAGCCCTGGCATCAAATTGTAGCCAGACTCTTACTGGTGCGCTATAATACTTCGTAACAGGCGCGATATCGCGCCAAACCTTTACCGGAGGTGCCACATGGGCGAGTTGTTGGACAAAGTCGAAGGCGAGGCCAAGGATGCCGGCGGCAAGGTGACCGGTGACAAGAAGATGGAGTGGGAAGGCAAAGGCCAGAAGGCGAAGGGCGATCTCGAAGGCGCCACCCGCAAGATGCGGGACGGTGAGCCACTCGAGGGCGAACCGACCGAAGGCAACAAGAACCTCTAGTTCGGGAGAGCGCGGAGCCGGCCTGACATCAGGCCGGCTTTCCTATTTTGGCGTCGCGGGCGGCGAGGATTCGGCGTTGGCGACTTCGGCGGGGACGCCGGCTGCTGGCACGGCGGGCCGTCGACCCGCGTGGGTACGACCGCCCGTCGGGGTCGGCGTTGGAGCGCCTCCGCGGACCCGGATGTGGCTTAGCGTCGACTCCCGGAGAATGAGGAAGAGGAGCAGGGCGACTGACCCCAGGAGAAAGTTCGTGCCAAGCCAGCTGTAGGCCAGGAAGAAACCCAGGACAAACCCGATCAGGGCCATCAGGAAGGCGGCAATCGTCCCGATGTGCATGAACTCGTCCTGCAGGTGGTGGCGCGGAAAGAGCTGGCGCAGCCAGTTCTCAAGCCCGACGCCGCTCGGGCCAGTCGAGCCAGCATGCGAGGAAGTGGACGCGGAGCCGGCTACGGGGTCGGCCTGGGACTTGCCGCAGAAGCGGCAAAAACGGGCATCCGCCTCGATCGGCCTGCCGCACTCGCGACAGAATACGGTTCCGGCTTTTGGAGTGGCTTCCGAAGGCGACAAGGCGGCCCCATTATAGGGCCGCGATCAGTCGGATCCGCCCATTCACGACCGGCGTAACCATCTGCCCCAGGCTCCCGTTGGACGGTAGACGATGGCAATGCGTACTCGACTCTCCCATGCGAATCGCACTTACGTTATACTAGCTCCATCAGCTTTTTCGCCATCCACAGGGTAGGATTTAGGGGCCTGAATTGATAAGTATCCGGCACGCGACTCACCCAATAACTGCTAGCGGCCTCTCGTCGCTCGACGCTCGTCGGCGCCAGATCCGGCGGCTGCGCCGGTCACCTCTTCGCACCATCGTCAGCGGAGCAGGGTGGGGAGCCGTTATCCTCGTCTCTCTGTGGCTCCTCCTTTCAGGGATCTTCGGGTTTCTGAGCGCCTAAGCCTCGCCACGCGCCGACGGAGTCAGCGCAACGTCGAGCGCTGGCGCCGGCGTAGCCGTGCGGACTTTCGCCGGGTCCTGATCCTCGGCCTGCTGGTCGTCTTCGTGCTGCCCCTGCTCGGCATCCCGGCGATCACGGCGCAGGCCGTGGGTACCCTGCCGGCCGTCAGCGGGCTGGCCTCCAACAAGATGGAGCAAGACACCCTGATCTACGACCGTCATGGCACATTGCTCGCGGACATCGGCAAAGCCGGTGACCATCGCATCGTCGTGCCGCTTAATTACATCTCGCCCTGGGTGGTGAAGGCGACCCTCGCCACCGAGGACCGCACGTTTTACTCGAACAGTGGCATCGACCTCGGCGGCATCGTTCGCGCCGCCATCGCGAACTATCAGCACCACGCGGTCAAGCAGGGTGGCAGCACCATCAGTCAGCAGCTGGTGAAGCAGGTCTACATCGGTTCGAATGCCCCAGCGGACATCCAACGCAAGCTCAAAGAAGCCATCCTTGCCATCGAGCTGAACCGTGAGTACAGCAAAAACCAGATCCTCGAGATGTACCTCAACACCATCTTCTATGGCAGTCAGACGTACGGCATCGAGGCAGCGGCCCGCAGCTACTTCCAGACCAACGCCCACGACCTTTCCCTGGCGCAGGCCGCCATGCTCGCCGGGCTGCCGCAGGCGCCGACGCAATACAACCCGGTGGTGAACCTGCAGTCCGCAAAGCAGCGGCAGGCGCAGGTGCTCGCCGCGATGGTGGGCGAGAAATACATCACCGCGGCGCAGGCCGAGGCGGCCTATGCCGTCAAGCTGCAGATCTCTCCACCAATCACCAAGTTCGAGGCGCCCTACTTCGTCGACTACGTCTTGAAGACGCTCGCCAAAGCCCCCTACAACATCACGTCTGACAATCGCAAGGGCTACCGGGTCTACACCAGCCTCGACCTGAACCTGCAACATCTCGCGGAGCAGACCGTCTATGACCAGGTGGCCCAGAAGGGCAACTTCTATAACTTCCACGACGCCGCGCTGGTGAGCATGGACCCGAGGACCGGCGAGGTGCTAGCCATGGTTGGCGGCGTCGACTACAACCGTCCCGGCGGTCAGTTCAACTTCGCCTACGACCAGCCGCGACCGCCGGGCTCGAGCTTCAAGATCTTCACCTACACCGCTGCCATCGAAAGCCGCAAGGTGAACATGGTCAGTCCGATCCTGGACGAGCCGCTGGTCTTTCCCATCGGCGGCGACCCGGCCGGTTTCGGCAAGTACATTCCACAAAACTACGATCGCCGCTTTCACGGCACCCTGCCGCTGAAGATGGCGATGGGCAACTCGATGAACATCCCGGCGCTGAAGACCGAGCTGCGCACCGGCATCCCGGCGGTAGTCGATATGGCGCACCGCATGGGCTTGACCTGCTTGGGTCCGCTCCCCTGCGTCGATCAGAGCCCGGACAACTACGGGATGAGCCTGACGCTGGGCGCGTACCCGGTGCGGCTCGCCGACATGGCGACGGCGGCCTCGACGTTGGCGACGCTCGGGGTCCGTCATCGCGAGGCGCCAATTCTCAACATCAAAGACGGCCTGGGTCGCGACGTCTTCACCTACGACGCGAAGAAGAATGAGTTCCGCGCCGTCGACGAGAACGTCGCTTTCATCATCGCCCAGATCATGTCGGACGACCGCAACCGCTGCCTGGAATTCGGCTGCCACGGCGACCTCACGCTGCCCGGCCGGACGGTCGCCGCGAAGACCGGCACCACCAACGACTTCAAGGACAACTGGACGATCGGCTTCACGCCGAGCCTGGCGACGGCGGTGTGGGTCGGCAACCCGGACAACAAGCCGCTCAGCCACAACTCGACGGGCATCGTCGGCGCTGCGCCCATCTGGCACAAGTTCATGATGCAAGCGCTTGCCGGGAAGCCCGACGAGTGGTACCCGGTGCCGGCCAGCGTTCACGCTTTGGGCGCGAATTACTTCTTGCCCGGTACTGAGAGCCTGCCGGCCACGCTCGCGCAGCCCTGGCCGCAGTGCAAGCTGCCGGCGAACTACAACCCCTACACCCTGACCTATTCGCAAATCACGGTCAACGGTGTCTACTGCATCATCAACCCGCCGCCACCACCACCCGCGCCGCCACCCACGCCGTCGCCCTCACCGACTCCCAACAACCAGGGAAACAACTAAAAGAACGCGGGTCTGAGCTAGGCGATCCCCGGCTGGTCGCTGGATGCCTTCTCGGTGCGGCCCTGCTCGCCATCCCCGAAGGACATCTTTGATGCCAGCCCGCCGGCCCGGTCGCGCAGCTCGATGCCGCGCTGCATCAGGTCGTCGCGCATCTCCTCGCCGGATTTGGGGGCGAGCAGCAGCGCCAGCCCGAAGCCGACCGCAACCCCGAGCAGGAGTCCCGTGACAAAGCGCTCTACGCCGGCATCGTCGTCCTGGGTGATCCGGGTCCGGCGCAAGGCCGACACGGCATCCGTCAGGCGGTCCTTCACCTCGAGGTCCTGAGCGGTTTTGGTGGCACGGTCGAGCAGCTCGCTCAACCGGTCGATCGTCTTTTCCACGGTCTGATCCATCCTCGTCCTCCTACGGGCGTCTGGCCCTGCTTTCTGGTCCGCTGGCGGCTCGGCGCCGGGGTGTTGCCGCGGGGGTCACCGGCGCGCCGCCATCGCCGGCCATCATCGCCTGGGCCTGGCCCAGCAGTCGCGAGAGCCGGCGCCGCATGGCCACGCCCGATTCAGGCGCGTACAACAGCCCCAGGATCGCCCCGGCGATCGCGCCGTGCCGAAGACCTCGTAGATATCGCATACAAAACGCGCGCCTCCACGGCAGCACGGTGCTTCCGGGGGGCCGCGACGCCATCGTATCACTTGCCTTTGGGCCCGCTGCACGTTCGGTTGCGTACGTCGCCAATTCAGGAAATTGGGTGAACTTGTTTTATACTAACCACCGATGGGAAGGGGGGAAAGATGACAGGCATGATGTCTGCTTTGCGACCTGCCGTCCTAATGAGCCCGCTCCGGCGTGGAAAAGCCGGCGGTTCAATGAGCCCGCTCCGGCCTGGAAAAGCGGGCGGTTCAATGAGCCCGCTCCGGCGTGGAAAAGCGGGCGGTTCAAGGAGGGGACATGAGTGAAGTCGTCGACGAGGACGTAAACGTCCTATTCATCGAAGATGATCCGGCGGTGGCTGAGATGTACAAGCTCAAGCTGGAGCTGGATGGCTACCGCGTCACCGTCGCGAAGTCCGGCGAGGAGGGCCTCGACCACGCCAAGAACCAGGTGCCGGACATCGTGTTCCTCGACATTCGGCTCCCGAAGATGGACGGCTTCGCCGTTCTCGAGAACCTTCGTTCCGATAGCGTTACCAAGAACATCCCGGTCATCATCCTGTCCAACTACGGCGAGAAGGAATTAGTCGATCGCGGACTGAAGCTCGGCGCCCTCGACTACCTGATCAAGTCCGAGACCACACCCGCCAGCCTGAGCCGCGGCGTCCAGGATTGGGTCAAGGAATAGACCTTGGTCCCCAATCGCGATCCGCGGATCGGTGGAGCCTTCGACCTCGACAAGCCGCTCTACACGATCAGCGTGGCCTCCGAGATCCTGGAGACCCACCCGCGAACCCTGATGATGTACGAGGATCTCGGATTGATCGAGCCCTATCGCACCGCGACCAACCGGCGCCGCTACTCGCAGCGCAACGTGCGCAAGCTGCAAGTAATCCAGCAGCTGACCCGGGAGAAAGGGGTCAACCTCGCGGGCGTCAAGTACATCCTCATGCTCCTGGAGTCATTGAAGCGCGGCGGCGTCAAGCCGCCCGACGACCTGAGTCAGGTCTATGACCTGTATGAGGAGATTATTTAGTTCGTCGTTAGCTGGCCGCGATCGGTGGCCCTGGCTCGCTGTCGTGCACCGAACCGCTCGAGCCATCGTCCCAGTCATGGGCCTGTGCGGCGGCGATCCTGGGCGCGACGGCTAACTCCGCAACCTCGGGCAACGTCACGTTGACGAGCGGCGCGGCGGCCTCATCGAGCAACAACCGGTCGAGCTCCTCGCCGTCGATCGTCTCCACCAGTTGCAGGTGATCCGCGATCCGGATGAGCGTGGCACGTCGTGACTCGCAGATCTCATACGCCTGGCGATAGGCCGCATCGGTGAGGGCCTTGACCTCGGCATCGACGTCGGCCGCGGTCAACTCGGAGAAGAAGAGACTGTCACCATCGCCTTTGCGGTGCAGGGTCACGAGTCCGAGCCGTTCGCTCATGCCGAACTCACACACCATCTGACGCGCGACGTTGGTCGCGTACTCGATGTCCTGCTTGGCGCCGGTCGTGACGTCCCCGAAGATGATCTCTTCAGCGGCTCGACCGCCCATCGCGGCCGCCATGCGCGCGATCAACTCCGACTTCGACGTCAGATAGCGATCCTTCAACGGCAACTGGATGGTGACACCGAGCGCCTGCCCCCGCGAGACCACCGACACTTTGTGCACCGGATCGCTCTTGGCAATGGACTTCATCACGAGGGCGTGTCCGACCTCGTGGTAGGCAATGATCGCCTTCTCTTCCGGCGTGATCATCCGGCTGCGCTTTTCCGGGCCTGCCATCACGCGCAGCCCGGCCTCTTCCAGCTCCTGCTTGCCGATCGCCTGCTTCTTGTTGCGCGCCGCCAGGATCGCTGCCTCGTTGAGGAGATTGGCCAGGTCGGCCCCGGTGAATCCCGGCGTCTGGCGCGCTACGATGTCGAGGTTGATGTTGTCGGCGAGCGGCTTCTGCGCCGAATACAGGGACAGGATGGCGCGCCGGCCGTTGAGGTCCGGGGCGTCGATCGCGACGCGGCGGTCGAACCGGCCGGAGCGGAGCAGGGCCGGGTCGAGGACATCGGGCCGGTTGGTGGCCGCGATCACGACCACCGCGCAGTCGGTGTTGAACCCGTCCATCTCCACCAGCAGCTGGTTCAGCGTCTGCTCGCGCTCTTCATTGGTTCGGATTTGGGCGCCGCCCCGCTTGCGGCCGAGGGCGTCGATCTCGTCGAGGAAGACGATGCAGGGCGCGTTCTTTTTGGCATGTCGGAACAGGTCGCGCACCCGCGCCGCGCCAACACCGACGAACATCTCGACGAAGTCGGAGCCGCTGAGAGAGAAGTACGGGACTTTTGCCTCGCCCGCCACCGCGCGCGACAGCAGCGTCTTGCCAGTGCCGGGCGGACCGACCAGCAGGATCCCGCGCGGCATCCGCGCACCGAGCTGACCGAAACTCCCGGGTGCCTTGAGGAATTCGACGACTTCTTCCAGCTCGCGCTTGGCCTCGTCAACGCCGACCACCTGGTCGAACGTGACCTGGTCGGTGTCACCGAGCTTGGCTTCGGCCAGATGCTTGGTCATCGCGCCCATCGGATTTCCCAGCAGGTTCGAACGGCGCAACATAATGAACAGCAGGGCCAGCAGGACGAGCAGGCCCAGCAGGTTCGGCAGCACCGACGCGAAGGAGGCCTCGTCCGTCGACTGGACGGCGACCTTGACGTTGTGACTGCGCAGGTACTGCTCGGTGGTGCCCATCGACGACTCTTTTTCGATGGTCCACGACTGCCGGCCGGCCGTATCGGTCAGCAGGATGCGCTGGCCGCTGATGGTCGCAGCCACGATGTCACCGTGATCGACGCGGTCGAGCACGTCGCTGATCGGCACGCTGGGCTGGTTCCAGACCGAATTCGTTCCCGAGTGGCCGAGGAACCATAGCGCACCAAGGAGAAGCACCCCGACGAGCGCGAGCGCGGGCACCAGGACCCGCTTTTGGCGCAGGCCCGCTGGGATGGACAGACCGCGGAAGAAAGTTTTCATTTGTTCCTCAACCCCTCTTCTTAATAGGCGACTGGCTGGTCAGGTAGGGCGATCAATGCCTTGGCCGCGATCCCCCCTCCGCGGTATCGCTGCCAGAACGGGTAAGCCGTGATCGCTTGCTGCTCGTCCGCGGTGACGCCATTGTCGGCATTCGCCAGCCGGTAATAGGACCAGCTGATGCCGCCCTGGGCGCGGGTCTCATTCATCGAGGTGATGATCTCGTCGGCGGGCGGTGCCCCCGGCGTGCCGTACTCGGGTGCGGCGTCGTAGGTTTGCGCGGTGATCGTCAGGGGACGCTTGAACGGGTTGACGCCGGGATCGCGGAACTGTTGAAAGACCTGGTCGACGTAAGCCCGCGTCCCGTCGGCGCCGCTGTACTGCGGGAGCCCGGTGGCGCGCCAGTAGACCATCGGCGCAAAGACCTGACAGTAACGCGACATGGTGGCGTACGCGTAGCCCGGGTGGTCATAGGGCGTTGGCAACGTGCTGGCGATCAGCAGGTAGCGGTCGCCCAGTCCATTCATGCCGGTGATGCCGCCGCGGATGCCCGACAGGTACTGGCCGACGTTCGGGTCCGAGGTGCTGTTGCCCTCGATGGTGAGCGCGAGGCCGTCGAGCCGTTGGCCTTGTTCCTCGAACTGCGCGGCCGCCAGCGCATCGGCGGTGTCGCCGGTCGGGTCGTCGAGCATCGGCTCGATCCAACCGATGATGCTCAGCCCGTGCGCATGGGCGATTGGGAGCAGGTCCTGCAGCGCCGGCGCGCCGTAGAAGTGGTGCTTGGAATCGGCGATTCGGATGTAGAGGTGGCTGAGGTCAGCCCGCACGGCCGCATCGACGATCGCCGCCGCGCGGTCCGCATCCGGATCGTTCCAATCGCCGTCGAAGATCATGAGCCAGGACCCCTTGCCGCGGATGCCGTCGAGCGGTGAGCGTGGGGTCTGCGCAAACCCACGTGCGCTCACCGGCAGCTTGAGGATCGCGCCGACCGGGCGCCCGAAGCTGCTGATTACGCGGGCCGCCTGCGCTTGATCCTGGGCGCGGGCCTCCAGATAGGCGCGCAGCCCAAAGGGAGGTGTGAGAAGTGCAAAGAGCATCACTCCCAGCACGACCCGCCCTCCAAACGCCGTGAGTTGCCGTAAGATGCGCGACATGCTCGAATGTTCGGCACGAGAGCCGTTCGGGCGTGACAGTACCGACAAGCCCGCACCCGTTCAAGCGGGAGTTCCCACGGCTAAGGTGATACGCGACCGTACAGCCAATGGGTGACCTCTTGTGCTCCGTCACGCTGCGCACAGTGACGCCACAAAGCGCACAAACGAGGCTTCCCTTCGCCGTTTATCACAAATTTTGATATGTTGGATATAATGGTTTGCAGTCTCGGGTCCTGGAGGGCAGCACGTGACAATGCCGCATAAGTCCAGCGAAGTCTCCGATATGTTCGACATCGAGCCGCGAACACTCTTCGTCTACGAGAGTGAGAACCTGATCGCGCCTGAACGAACGCCGACCCAGCGTCGCCGCTACTCGCGCCGGGACATCGAGCGGATCCGGCTGATTCGCGAGCTCACCACGGTGCACGGCATCAATCTCGCCGGGGTCAAGGTGATCTTCTCCCTGATGGAGGCGGCCGTCCAGAGCCGGCTCCAGATCCCGGAGACGGAGTTTCCGGAGCTCGCCGGCGCCCGCCATCTCTGGGCCTGAGCTCACTCCGCGAGCGTCTCCTCGGCGTTCCCGCCTCGCGCATCCTGCTTGGCCTCGACTTCGACGGGACCCTCGCGCCCATCGTGCCGGACCCGGACCAAGCGGCTCCCGATCCGAACGCGGTCACGCTCCTCAGCGAGCTCAGCCAGTGCCTGCAACGGGTCGTCATCATCAGCGGCCGCGACACGGATTTCCTTGTCAGCCGATTACCGCTGCCTCACGCCCTCTTTATCGGTAACCACGGGCTAGAGGAACGACACGATGGCGCCTCGCAGGTCGTTGTTGAGGCGCAGCCATTCCTGGAGCGGCTACGGCGTGCAGCCGATGCGGTGGCGGCGCTTCCGCAGGCCCGCGGGGCCGGCATCACCATCGAGCGCAAGCGGGCCGCAATCAGCGTCCATTTTCGGCAAGCCACGGATCCCTCCGCGTCCGGAGCGGCGCTTCAGCCGGCCATGCAACAGATCGCGCGTCACGAACAATTGCAGCTCCAACCCGGACGACTGGTCTGGGAGCTCCGACCGCCGATCGAGATCGACAAAGGCGCGGTTCTGCGCCGGCTGGCCGCCGCCATGCAGCCGGCGGCCATCGTCTATGCCGGTGACGATCGGACCGATGCGAAGGCCTTTCAAGCGCTCAAGGGCATACCCGCCGTCAGAACGGTGGCCGTGGGCGTGCGGTCAGAAGAGGTGCCGGGCGACATGTTCATCGATTGCGACCTCACGGTGGATGGCGTCCCGGGCGTCACCAATCTCCTCAGCCAGCTGCTCGACGTCTGCGCAAACGCCTAACGGATTACCTCACGTTCGAGCGGCAGGGGTTCGTCGAGCCCGACCTCGGGCCGGCGAGCGGCGGACGGCTCCACCAGGTCACGGATGTCCTGCAACTGCGCGGAGATCCAACGGGCCACATCGTTCTGCTGGACGACCGCACGCATCTTCTCGGCGCGCGCGTGACGTTCGACCGGGTCCATCAGCAGGGCGCGATGCAGCGCCTGCGCCGTGGCGTCGACATCGAAGGGATTGATGGTGATCGCCCACTCACCGAGCTCTTCGTGGGTCCCAGCATTCTCCGATAGAACGAGTGCGCCGCCCCGTTGGTTGACCGTGATCCCTTCCTTGGCAACCAGGTTCATGCCGTCATAGATGGGATTCACCAGCAGCACGTCGAACTGCTTGTAACCCGCCACCGCCCGATTCATGTCGTCGCGCAGCTCGAGACGAATCGGCTGCCAGGAATCCGACCCGAGTCTTTGATTGATCGCCCTGGCCAGCTGGACCACCTGCCGGGCATACTCGCGATACTCGGGCACATTCTGGCGTGTCTTTTGCAGCAACGCCCAAAATACGACGCGGCCCCGCCATTCCGGATGCGCGTGCAGCAGCCGCTCATAGCCGAAGAAGCCGCGGATGATGTTCTTCGAGAGGTCCATGCGGTCGACGCGGTAGACCAGGTGCTCCGGTCGCCACCGCAAGATCTCGCGCTCCGCCCGCTCCACGGCCGGACTCGCCGCGGTACGTTCGAACTCCCGGACATCGATCGAGATCGGGTAGCGCCGGACCCAAATGGTGCGGCCGCGATAGAAGGCGGTTTGCTGGCGAAAGTCGACAGGCAACCCCATGTTCTCCTCGCAGGTCAGCAAGAAGTTGCGCACATCCGAGTGGGTCTGCAGACCGACGATGTCGGCCGCGAGCAAGCCGTCCATGATCTCCTCGCGCATGTAGCTCGGCAGGACTTTCCAGTACTGCGGAGTCGGCCACGGAATATGGACGAAGTGCTGGATGACCGCATCCGGAAGCTCGCGACGGACGAGTCGGGGAACCAGGTAGAGGTGGTAATCGTGCGAGAGGACCAGCGGGCGCTTGCGGCCACGGCGTGCCTCACGGATGACCTGTTGGGCGAAGAGCTGGTTGACCCGACGGTACCCCTCGTTCCAGGCGAGGTGGGTACTGTCGTCGAGCACGGGGGCCTCGGCCAGGTTCCAGAGGTAGTGTTGAACAAACCAGAGCAGCGGGTTGGCAATCGTGTTGTAGTAAAGGTCATAGGCGAGGCGTGGGGCATTGACCCAGCTCACCTGGAAGCGTGAGCCGTCGGTGGTTTCGACCATCATCGGTTCGCCGCCGTCGTCGAGTTCGAGTTCACCTTCGAGCCCGTCCCGAATGGAGGCGACCCACACCGCTCCCGTCGCCAGCGCCAGCCCAGAGAGGCCGGTCACCAGCCCGCCGGCGCCGCGAACGAAATGCGTCCGATCGGGCGGATCGTGTGCGACGTCCACCGGCGGACGGTTGGCCGCCACGATCGGGTGGAAGTCCTTGAGCAGCCGCCGGGTATATTGCTCGATCGCCAGCATGGCCAGCTTCTAACTCTACGCGGGGTTCCCGGGGCCAGTTCTCAGCTTCCGGCCAAGGTTGCGCCCCAGACCAATAGGTGATATCGTGGCTATAAAATTACTGCCATGCGGGGATGGTCGGGTCCGTCTTTAGGGGTAGGGACATGGGAAAGCGGAAGCGAATGTCAGCAATCGCCCCCGGGCGGGCGGTTTTCACACCCAGTATCGCGAGCGAGATCCTGAATCTCCATCCGCGCACCTTGATGATCTACGAGAGCGAGAGCCTCATCAAGCCGCAGCGGACGGCGACCAACCGCCGCCGCTACTCTGAGGACGATATCCGGAGAGTCCGGGTGATCCAGTTCCTGACCCGACAGAAGGGCGTGAACCTGGCGGGGGTCAAATACGTCCTCCGCTTGCTGCAGACGCTGGCCGACCAAGGCCTCGATCTCAACCAGGTCCCCGAGCTCGACTCGCTGCAGGAAGTCTCCGGAGACGGCCTGATCGCCTGAGCATAGCCGCCCCCGGTGTGGAAAGGGCGGCGCGAACGTGCTGAACTTGCGCGAAAGTGCTTGACAGCCATTGCCGACTATGTAACAGTGTGCATATCAATTTTCATGCGTCGGTGAATTGAGGGTAATCGGGGTTAGTGAAGGGAGCGATTGAATGCTGAGCGACGCAATCGAGGAGATCCATCGGGAGTTCGAGGCGGCGGCCGACCGGCGAAACCAGGAGCTGAAGCGGCGCGCCGATGTCCGCCGCGCTGACGACTTTCTGCTCTCGGTCGAGGACATCATCGAGAATCGACGGGGTGCCGTCCCGGCACCGCTGATGGACGAGATCACGCAGTTCGTGCGCCCGCTAAACCGGAAGCTGCTGCGCGCCCTCAACCGCAACGTCACACGTGACCCGGTGCGGGTTCTGGACGTCCTTTTCGATGTCCAGCAACTCCTCCTGCCCCGGCTAATGGTGGCGTAATCTAGACGCGGGGGGGATCCAGCCGGCAAGAAAACCGTAAGGCACGGCGCTCAATAAGCCGGACAGCCGTTGCAGTTGAATGCGGCATGTGCCTGAAATAGCCTGTGCGGCCGGTCGGAGTACCCTGCTGAGGATCCCTTGATGCGTCAAACCATGGCCCGCGGTAGCGGGTTTGCCGCGGCGCTGCGTCGCCGCTGGTGGATTTTCCCCATCGTCCTGCTGCTGGTCGCCGCCGGGCTAGTGCTGCGCGCCCTCACCGCCCCCCTCGCGGTGAACGCCAGCGTCACCGATGGTGACCACGCCGTCGTCCGAAGCTCGGCCGTTGTCCTGGCGTTCAACCAGGACATGGATGTCGCCTCGGTCGAGAACGGCTTCCGCATCACGCCACTGTCCCCCTTCACCGTCGTGGTGAAGAATCCCCGGACCTTCGAGTTCCGTCCCTGGTTGCAGCCCGATACCAGCTACCGCGTCCGGGTTATCGGCGCCCGCAAGAGCATCGGGTTTGGCAGCCAGGACTACGCGGTCGCGTTCCATACCGAGCCCGCGCCCAAAGTCGCCGGCGCCACCTACAACGACGCCGCGCTCGCCGACGGCCAGCAAGCCGTGCCGCTGCGGGGCAACGTCAAGCTCACCTTCTCGCAGCCGATGGACTCTCTGCGCACGCCCATCCTTCTCGATGGAACGGCGCTCGATGCCAAGGGCATCACCTGGGACAAGGCCGGGCAGAGCGCCACGCTCGCCGTGACGCTCACCCACAGCCGTACCCACACGCTACTGGTTCCAATGACCGCGGAAAACCGCAAGCACGATCTCGCGATCGCTGACTGGAAGCTCAGCTTCATGACGATGGTGCAGGTACCGTCGGCCGGATCGACCGCGCGGATCGGGACCTCGGGTGCCCCGATCATCATCCAGATCGAGAACAGCTCACAGCCGACCGTGCGGCCGCAGACCGGCATGCAGCAGGCCGACATGATCTACGAATACATCAGCGAATTTGGGATCCCGCGATTGTCGGCCATCTACTGGCATCCACCGTCGAGTCTGCTCGGCCCGGTGCGAAGCTGCCGCCTGATTACCGTAGCGCTCGAGCAGATGTATCGCGGCATGATCTATTGCTCCGGAGCTAACGACTACGTCCTGGGCCAGGTGTGGAAGTGGCCGAACGTGGTCTACGACTACTACTACATGTACGACTTCATGTATCGCGCCTCGGATCGCTACGCGCCGCACAACGTGATCGCCCGCCCCGACAGGATCGCGGCCCATACGGCCCAGGCGAACCTGCCGGCGCCCAATTATGACATCGCGCCGGCGCACCCGGACGTGCCGCTGCCGGGTGCCACGCCGGCGACCAGCGTCACGATCCCGCAGCACGGGGCCGTCTGGCGGTATGATGCCAACTCGCGTGAGTACCTCAAGTGGCAGGACGGCGCGCCGTTCACCAACGTCGGCACCGGCCAGGTCCACGCCAAGAACCTGATCATCGAGCGCGTGACCTCGTATCTCGACAACAACCCCGCGAACACCGGGGTACATCACACCTACAACACCGAGTACTACGAGCTCGCCGGGGAAGGTTCGGCCGACATCTACTCCGACGGCGGGATGATCCATGCGACATGGAAACATCCCAATCGCGACTTACCCGTTGTCTACTACGATGCCAGCGGCAACCCGGTGGATTTGAATACCGGGCTGACCTGGGTTCACGTTATAGGGAGTGATCAATGACCTGGACACAAACACTTCGCGAACGCTGGTGGCTGGCCCCGGTCGCCATCCTCGTGGTGGCGGCTGCCATCGTGATTCGCATCATCACCACTCCGCTCGAGGTGAACGCCAACGTCAACGACGGTGACCAGGCGGTTCCTCGAACGGCTACCATCGACCTTCACTTCAACCAGGACATGAAGGCCGACTCCGTGCAGCACGCCTTCAGCCTCAGCCCTTCGGTGCTGGTCGCGTTCAAGGCCGTCAGCCCGAGGGAATTCCAGTTCCGGCCGCACATGGCGCCGAACACCGCCTATCACGTCAGCATCAAGGACGCGAAGAACACGTCCGGGCGTGGCGTCACCAGCGGTTTCAGCTTCAAAACCGAGCCCGCGCCGGTGATTGCGGCCGTCATGGTTGACAGCAAGGCGGTCGTCGACGGCCAGCAGGCGGTAAAGCCGACCGGCAACGTCAAGATCAATTTCTCCCAGGCGATGGACGGCGCCAAGACAGCGATCTCGTTGAACGGCAAGCCCTACGACCAGCCCATTACGTGGGCGAGCGACGGGAAGAGCGCCACCCTCGGCCTCAAGCTGGGCCACAGCCGACAGTACCAGTTGTCGATCCCGCAAACTGCGGTCAACCGCAAGCAGGACCCGCTGGCGGCCGACTGGAAGCTGACGTTCACCACCGTCATCGAGGTGCCGTCGCAGGGCGACCCCGGCCGGATCGGCTCGGGGGCCCCGACCATCATCCAGATCGAGAACAGCATCGATGCCCGTCCGCAGGCCGGGATGCAGCAGGCCGATATGGTCTACGAGTACATCAGTGAGGGGTCGATCCCACGACTCAGCGTCATTTACTGGCATCCCCTTCCTGACCTCGTTGGGCCGGTCCGCAGCTGCCGGCTGATCACGATCCGCCTGGTGATCATGTTCAAGGGCATGATCTACTGTTCAGGCGCCAACGATTACATCCTTGGACTGACCTGGCAGCATCCGAACCTGGTCAACGACTACAGCCACGGTGCGGGCAACGTCTTCTACCGCGACAACAACACCCGCTACGCGCCCCACAACGTAATGATGCATGGCAACAACGCCACGACCTTCACCGCGCAGCAGAACCTGCCCGCCCTGGTGTATGACATCGCTCCCAAGCATCCGGACGCGACCTTTACCGGTGATGCGGCACCCACGGTCAATGTGCCCGATCACGGGGCCGTCTGGCATTATGACGCGGCATCGAAGCAGTACTTCAAAACACAGGACGGCGCCGCGTTCAACAACGTCGGCACGGGCCGGGTGCATGCCAAGACCGTCATCGTGCAATACGTCAATTCGTACCTGGACACCAACCCGGCGAACAGTTTCCACGGCTACTTCACCGAGGCCTACGAGCTCACCGGTGACGGAAAGGCGGACATCTTCGTCGACGGCGTCGTGGTCCACGCCACCTGGCATCACCCGGATCCAAATGTGCCCGCGGTCTACCTCGATGCCGCCGGCAACCCGATCGACCTGGACAACGGGTTGACCTGGGTCCACGTGATCGGCTCCGAAAAATGGCACATGATCGGCTAGGCATTTAGGACCCGTCCGGCACAATTAGCTGTGCCTGAGCGCGCCCCGACGACCGTCTACATCGTTCCGCATACTCACTGGGACCGGGAATGGTATGCGACCTTTGAGACGTTCCGAGCCCAGTTGGTCGAGCTCTGGGACCAACTGCTCGCGCTGACCGAGGAGGATCCCGATTTCCGATTCTTGATGGACGGCCAGACGGTCGTCATCGACGATTACCTGGAGGTCCGTCCGCAGGCGAAAGAACGCCTCGAGGGAGCGATTCGTCGCGGCCAGATCCAGGTGGGGCCCTGGTACACGCTCCCTGATGAATTCCTTGTCAGCGGCGAGACGCTGCTCCGCGACCTGCAGCGCGGGATTGCAGCGGCTGAGGCGCACGGCGGCTCGATGCGGGTCGGGTATCTGCCCGACTCCTTTGGCCATGCGGCCCAAATGCCGCAGCTCTACCACCAGCTCGGCTTTCACTATGCCGCCGTCTGGCGCGGGGTCCCACTCGAGATCGATCGCGTCGCCTTCTCCTGGGAAGCGCCGGATGGCAGCCGCATTCTCACGGCGTACATGGGGAATTCGTACGCGCAGGGCGTCGATCTGCCCACCGACCCGGCCGCGCTGGCGACGCGGGTCGCGTCCGCGCTGGAGGCGATCGAGCCGTTTCGTCCGACCGCAAACGTGTTGCTGATGAACGGCAACGATCATGTCCTGCCGCAGGCGTCCCTGAGCGAGGCCATCCGGGGTGCCAGCGGCCGGCTCAACGGCACCATCATTCGGCTCGCGCGCCTCGATGACTACCTGGCAACGCTTCCCTCCGAGGGATGGCCGCAGTGGCAGGGAGAATTGCGATCCTCGGCGCGGGCGAACGTCCTGATGGGGACGCTCTCCGTGCGTATCCCGGACAAGCAGCGTCACTTCGCGGCCAGCCGGACGCTCGAACGGCTGGCTGAGCCGATCGCCGCCCTGACCGGGATCGAGGCAGAGGATGCGCTGCAGCAGGCCTGGACGCTGATGCTCCAAAACGCCGCCCACGACACCGCGTGTGGCTCAGGCATCGATGCCGTCGCCGAGGCCTCGCGACAGCGCAGCATCTCGGCGTTGCACATCGCGGCGGCCGTCGTCGAGCGCGGTCTGACCCGGCTCGCCGGCGCGGGCCAGGTCTGGAATCCCAGCCTCTTTCCCCGGCAAGGGCTGGTAGAAGTCGACGGATCGCTGGTTCTTACTCCCGAAATCGCAGGCGGTTCGGTCGGCAGCCTGATCCCCGCAAGTCCGCAGGTTGCGGTGACCGCCGATAGCCGGCGGCTGGAGAACGTGCGCCTCAGCTGCGAGCTTCTACCCGATGGAACGCTCACAATCCTGGACCGGCAAACCGGCGTGCGATATCAGGGACTGCACCGACTCGTGGACGAGGGCGACGCCGGCGACGAGTACAACTTCTCTCCGCCGGCCCTGAACCCCCAGCCGCCCGATCCGGTCCGCAACTTCGGCAGTACCGTGGCCGAAACCGGTCCGCTGCGTGCCAGGCTGGAGGCGCGCTTCGACTTTGCGGTCTACGAAGGATTGGGTCCGGACCGAGCGGCGCGCAGCGATCGCGAAACCATACTGCCGATTCATCTCACCCTCTCACTCGAGGCCGATACAGCGCGCCTCGACGTCGAGATGGAAATCATCAACCGGACGCCGGACCATCGGCTTCGAGTCCACTTCCCGCTGCCGTTTCAAGTCAGCGAGTCCGCCGCTGACACCCCCTTTCACGTCACCCGGCGCCCTGTCATCGGCCCTCGACGGGATCCCGGCGCCGCGGAAATCGAGCTGCCTACGTACCCCATGTGGTCGTTCGTTGATGTCAGCGATGGACGAGCGGGACTCGCGTTGATCGCCGACGGCTTGCACGAATACGAGGTGCTGCCTGGGAACCCGCAGGAGCTGGCGCTGACCCTGCTGCGCTCGGTCGGCTGGCTGTCGCGGGACGACTTGACCACCCGCACCGGACACGCGGGTCCCGAAATGGAGACGCCCGGCGCGCAGGTAATGGGCGGGCACCGGCTTCGCTACAGCCTGTATTTTCACGAGGGCGATTGGGAACGTGGGGCTGTCTGGCGGATGGCGGAGTCGACCCTCACGCCCCTGGTTCCCGGACGCGGTCCTACCGTCACCACCCCGGTTCCCCGCATCGAGCTGAGCCCGGATAGCATCCAGATGACCGCTTTGCTGCCCCGCCGGCAGGGGTACGACCTGCGACTCCTCAACGCCTCCGACGCCCCGCACGAGGCGACCATCGAGCTTCAACCACAACCAGCCGAGGCCTCGGCCGTCACGCTCGCCGGCGATCCGCTGGCGCCGCTGGCCGTCGGCGACGGAGCGGTTCGGCTCTCGTTACCGGCCTGGGGGATCGCGACGCTTCGGGTCCGGACCTAAGCGGCGGCGAAGGCCTTCTCGCGGTTCATCCAGCGCGGCATCGCGTTGAGTAGGGCGCCGCCTTCGACCTGCGTTTTGATGACGTACTCCAGGGCCCCAAGCTGGATCGCGCGCTTGATCAGCGTCGGCTCGCTGAAGTTCGACATCACGACGACCGGCGTGTTCTTCGTTTCGTCGGAGGCCCGCAGGGTCTGAAGCACCAGGATGCCGTTCTGGCGCGGCATCATGACGTCGAGCAGGATCACCTGCGGTTGGACGCGGGTGCACAGATCGACGCCAGACACGCCATCGTTGGCCACCTCGACCCGGTAGCCGTTGCCCCTGAACAGCGTCGCGTAATAGCTGGCGGCAGTGTCATCGTCCTCGATGATGACGATCGTGCCGGCGCTCGGCCCGCTGCCGGTGTCCGACGTGGGGGTCTGGGGGTAGCTGACCGCGGGGGCCTGGTCCGCATCGGCGTTGGCCGACTCCGATTCAAAGACTGATGCGGAGGCAACCGAGGACTTCCAGGGCGCGAATGGCTCCGCCTCACTGGCTTCGGCGTCGGGCACGGCCGCTGGTGCATCCTCGACGACCGGTTCGTCCTCCGCAACAGGCTCCTCGGCCGCCGGCACATTGGCCGCGATTTCCCTCGCGGGCGTCGACGCGCTGTCCTCGGCTGGCTCCCAGCGGGTAGGGCGCCAGCTCCAGTCGGCTGACGCCGGTTCGGGCTCGGATTGGGTTGGCGCGGCGGTCGGCTCCGCCTCGGCGGCAGCCGGAGCTTCTTCGCCAAAGAGCATCTCGCGCATCGACTTTCGCGGCGGCGCCGCCGGGGTGGTTGGCGGCGCTTCCGGCTCCACCTCAGGCTCGGCGCTCGGCGCCTCCGCCTCGATGGCGGGCGGCTCGTCCGCTTCGCTTACCGCCGTGGGCGCTTCCGCTTCGGCTTCCTCGGCAGTGGTCGTCTCCTCCGTTTCGGTCTCGGCGCTCTCCGGCTCCGTGGCATCGGGCGCCTCCTCGACGCTTGGACCGAATGGCAACGGCAGGGATGGTGCCTCGGCGGACGGCTCCTTGACAGGACTCACGGCCTCGACCGCCGGCGCCGGCGGCGGGACGACCTTCAATTCCGGAGTCGTCATGACCGGCGGGACGGTGGGGGCGGGCGCTGCCGGGATCGGGGGCGCAGCCGCGGGCGGCGTCCAGCCGGTCGGCGGCAGGGGCTCCGTCCTCGTCTGCACCATCTTCTCGAGGTTTTCGAGCACGTTGAAGTTGAAGCGTCGGCGCTTCGGTTTTCCGCGACGGCCAGCGTCCTCCGCGGCCGGAACAGGAGCTGGCGCAGCCGGTGGGCTGCCATACGGCGGCGCCATGGGCGGTCCAACCGGCGCGCTGGGTTGGGCGGTCGGTTGTGCCGGTGCGCTCGGACCGCTCGTCGTTGGAGCGAAGGCGGGGTGCGAAAACGTTGGCGCCTGCGGTGGACCGAAGAAGCCAGGCGGCGCGGGCGGCGCCGTCATCGGTGGCATCGCCGTTGGCTGCTGCGGTGGTATTGGCGGCTGCGGCTGGTAGAACGGTGCCTGACCTGGCGACTGCGGAGGCATTGGCCGGCCGGGGGCCGCCGGGAAGCCCCACGGCGATTGTTGCTGCGGTGGCGCACCCCATGGCGCGTTTGGCGGTGCGTACGGGGCGCCCTGTGTCGGCTGCCCTCCGCCCGCCTGGCCCGGGTTCGAGGGCGGGGTCCAGCCCTGGGGCGAGGGCGGTGAGTAAATCGGCTGCGTCGAGATCCCGGCTTTCGACAACGCGGTGCCGAGATTGCGGGCGTACGAGCGTCCGCCCTTTACCGGCGGCAGCCCCCCGCTTTCAACGGGAGCCTCTTCTACCTGCGCGGTCGGGGCATAACGCCGGGGGCTCGAGCTGGACGGAGCCGACTTGGCCGCCGCCAGGTCGCGTTGGAGGCGCTCGTTGCGCCAGCGGGCGACCAGGAGCTGGATCGTGAACCAGCCCAGCAAGATCCCCAGCAAGACGATCGCTTTGTCCCGGTTGGCGAAGAGGAGATGGCTGAATGGGGCGAAGAAGTCCTGAAGGCCGCTCATACCGGGTTCGTGACTCCATCGAGGCGGCCACGCATGGCACGGCAGGGGCGCTGGCTGGGCGCGGGCACGCTAGTAGAACGGAGAGTGGCAGAAAGGCTGTCACTCGCCGGAAGCGGAAGTTACCGGACCGTCACGCGGACGGTCAGGCTCGCTCGGCGAGGCGGCGGTACCCGTCTCGCAGCCGCGGGATCAGGCGGCCGAAGTTCACCGCCCAGCCGATGCCAACGACCCGGTCGGTGAAGATGCGGGGATCGTCGGGATTCCAGTAGGCGTCGCGGAAGCGCTTGAACGTGGGAAAGCGAAAGTCATAGGGAACCCCCGCCACCCGTCCGTGCCAGGTCCGCTGGCCCTCCGGCTTGCTCAGCTCCTGCGCGACTGCGGCCAGCGTGAGGAAGAAGACAGCAGCGCGCAGTAGACGATTGAGCCGCACCGGTCAGCCCGCCTTTCGACCCTGGAAGCCCAGGCTGGGCAGGTCCTCGCGGAGGCTTTCCATCGACTTCGCACAGATCCAGTGGTCGAGCGCGGCCTTGGAGAAGACAGTGCGTTCACCAACCTTCGTGAACGGAATGGTGCCCTTTTCGACCATCGTCTCGATCAAATCCGTGGGCATGCCGAGATAACTCGCGGCCTGGAGTGTATTCATCACATAGTTGACGCCGGTTGGATCGAAGATCACGTCAAATCCTCTTGGTGATCGAGTTTCGCTACCTATAATAAGTGCCGCGCCGCACGGCCCGTTCGTCTAGAGGCCTAGGACGCCGCCCTCTCAAGGCGGAGATCAGCGGTTCGAATCCGCTACGGGCTACTCCCTCGAATCGATCCTCACCCGCTCAAACGGATAGACGACTTAACCTGCTTCTATGGCCGACCGCCGGGTGGGCGACCTCCTGACCGCACCGAAGGGATTGCAGCTGCTCGACCTCATCTCGCAACATCAAGCCGCCGACCTGACCGACAACGACTTGAGCGGCCTGCTGCCCCAACTCGACTTCCACGTGACACGTTATCGAGGCGACTACGAGGCAACCGTCGAAGCGCTGAAATCCAGAGCGCCGCAGCTCCGCCGTCTGGCGGAGTGGCTGCCGGGGCGGATGGCTCACTGGTGGGATAACCTCGATCGCAAGAAGCAGATCTGGGTTGGGCGCTCACCCGACCCTCCAGTCGAGGATCAGCTGATCGTTGACCTGACTCCATTCGGCTCTGAGACACCCAAACCGAAACGGGCCTTCTGGACGAGCACCTTTGTACCGGTTTTGGTCTCACCCTGGCTGCACACTCCCGAGGATCAGTTTTCTGGACCGTATTACAAGTGGGAGATCACAGCGACCGATTCCGCACGCGTGCTCGAAATCCATTCACGCGATACGTGGTGGGCCCTTGCGCGGTTCTATCCAAGGGCGGAGCCCGGGTTCATCTTTACCGCCACACCTCATCGACCCCAAAACGCGGCCCGCCTAGATCCAGACTGGTCCGAGCTGTCGCGCGACTGGGACGGAGTCCACCTTTCCGTCGGTGGATGGCTGACCGCCGAAGACGTACCACATGAATCAGATGGCGTGAAGACCGAACTCCGCGGCTGGGACATGGAGTCGACCGTGTGGTTCCGCTGGTCGTTTACCTCCGTCAACCGCGTTGAAACACTGGAACGCTAACCCACGGTAGCCAGCCGTCAACCCTTCCCAGCACGCCAGTACCGCTCAGGGCTAGCAGCCTAACTGGCGTCTATTGCACGAGTCCCAATTCGATTGTTCGATTAGTGTCCGCCACGGGCTATTGACCATCCGAGATCCGGAACCCGAGGAATCCGGAGAATCACGCATCACCCACCAGACTGATTCTGGGCGAGGCGGGGACCAGTCGCCACGATTAGAGCAATGAAGAGTGCCATTAGACCGAGCACGGCGGGGCCTGCGTTGAAACGAGTCATCGCCCAGTCAGCCTCAGCAACGACAATCGCCAGCGCAATCGGAAGTTGCATCAGCCGGATCGGGATTAGCAGCCGCCCGCGGGGCCGAAGGGCCGCACGCACCTCCGCGACTGCGAGGGCAACCAGGCAAGGGGCAAGGACAATCCACAGGAAGCCCTGTCCGGAGTGCCCGCAGGTTGCACCTTGCGGACCAGAAGCACAGCCGTTCCCGGTGCCAATGACGGCAAGCACCGCCGCTACCGCGCCAGCTAGGGCCAACAGCGCCGCCTGAACGACGACTGCTGCTCGCCAAGCCGTCATGCGATCAACCACCGCCATTGTCTCGCACACACTAGCATCGAATGAGCTCGGCACTATCAGGAGTAGCCGCGAGCGCTATACGACGTTCGAATAGTGTCCGCCACGGGCTATGACCCTCAATTGACGACGTTACCCAAGCTTGGCACGATCGGGCCTGGGCTGAAGCTGACCTGATTGCGTTTGGACTCTTGAAGGTGTTACAAAGGCGACAGCGCATCGGCTGCCGATATGAGGGTCATTGTCTCGGTCGCGCTCACCACCTTTCTTCTGACGGGCTGTGCTCCCGCTTCAGCGCCTCCGACAGATACCCTGGGCTGCGGGGCACCAACGGCCCTTGAGACATTTTCGGGAGCCAATTCCGAATACCATGGTCACCACCTCTTGCACATTGGTCTCTTGTGGCTATCCAACCTTGACGAGTCTCACTCCGAGGCGGTTATCGCCGACTTTAAGCCCGGTATCCCAACAAAGGCACCCATATATTTCCCTAGCCCTATTACTACTGCCGTAACCCTCCGAGGCTGGGCGTGCGCAGACGGGACTGCCCTTCACTTCTGGTATAAGCCCGGTTCGCCAACGCCTGTCGGTCAGACTGTCGGTGCTGCCACTCTGCGACAGGTAGGTGAGGCCTCCGTCGATTTCATGCCTTCAGCCTCCAATGACTCCACGGGGTACATCCTTTTTTGGGCGCCGGGCAAGTATCGGTTAGCCACTTATCACGGCGCAAACCAGTTAGCCGCGGCCGTGGTGGCAGTGCCTCAGTAGAGTCTTCCACCTAATGTTCGATTAGTGTCCGCCACGGGCTACTATCCGAACACCATGCGAACGCTCATCCTTACGATCGCCCCGCAGAGAACCCGTGATCGGATCCGGGTCTTCGGTCGGCCGACAGGCGTGATATCGTCCTTGGCTGGCCACGATGGCTAGCGGCAATGTCCGGTTCGACCATTTCCTTACCTACGTAGAGGCGCCCAGCATCGACCGGTACCTGGAGAGGTACCGAAGCACGGGCTTCCTCGTGAGCGACCGAACCGAGCGACATGACCCCGGATTGCGGAACGGCGTCGTTTTCTTCGGCTCGCAATACATCGAGTTCTGCTGGGTCGAGGACGAAGCGCTCTTTTCCAAGGGCGAGCCTGATGAGGCCGTCATGCGGCGAGCTCATCGTCCCTTCGCAATCGGCTTGGTCAGCGAAGACATTCAGGCGACGCATGACGACTGGCTTGCGCGAGGCCGTGACCTGCCGAAGGTGTTCAGCAAAGCTGAGCGGGGCGCCGACAATGTTCCTCCCAGTTGGAGTTTTCAGGAGATCCCTGAGGCGCTGCTTCCCGGTGCGTGGTGCTTTGCGCTCACTTACCACATCAGGCGCCCACCCGAGAGGATCGCTCCCAACTCGACGTACGCGATCGCGGGTACAACCTTCGTCTCGTCCTCGGCGGAAGAACATGCTGCGGCATGGCGCGACCTATTGGCGCCCGAGGCATCGATCGACAGCTCAGACGAAGCGTATCGCGTCACAATTGGTCCTCACATCGCCCGGTGGATGGAGCCACGGCAATACGAGCGTCGATATGGTCGCTCGTGGGAGCCCGCGCTGCACCGGTTTGGCGAGCTGGCGATCCTGCACGTTCTGGCGACAGACCTACAGCGTGTCCAGTCCGCTTTGGTCGGTTCCGGCAGAGAAGTCATTCCTGTGGACCCACCGTCCACCGACGAGCCAGGCCTCTTTCTGCCGCCGGATGCACAAGACGGTTTCAGCTTTGTCGTCACCGAGCAACCGATTGGAAAAGTGAAGTAGTCGATCGCTGTCGACGCTGTGGTCAACTTGCCCCATCCAGCCCCGGGTACCCATTCGAGTTCGATTGTTCGATTAGTGTCCGCCACGGGCTACTCACCTGACACTCCTTCGAACGCCGGGGTTTCCACTTTCGGCCGGGACTCAGCCGTCCGGGATCAACTCCATGAGGCCAATCAGACCATGTCCAAACGTCCGCCAAGGCTAGTTCTCCACAACCCTTCCCGAAGCGAGATATTCTGTGTTCGGGAACGCCACGCAATCGGGGCGGTGGGAGTGCCGCCAGGGAGGGAAGTGATGTATCGCCACCGAGCCTATCAGCAGGTTGTGTACGGACGCTTCAACGACTTCTTGAAGACCGTCGAGGAGCT
>DATNMN010000274.1:0-18583 GCA_035602295.1 Candidatus Dormiibacterota bacterium
GATGACCGGGGCCCGCATCCTGTGCACGCTCTTGAACGGCCTTGCCACCGACAACAAGACCATTGGACTGGAGACGACGTGCGTCGGCGGCGGGCAAGGAATGGCGATGATTGTCGAGCGGCTCAGCTAGCCGGTCCATCGTGTGACCGACGTCTCCATCGAGCGGGGCAGCAAGCGAGTCTTCGCGGCCGCCCTCGACTGGCCGGGCTGGTGCCGATCGGGGAAGGACGAGGCTTCGGCGATAGCCGGGCTCGCTGCCTATGCCTCGCGCTACGCACCGGTTGCCAAAAAGGCACGCATCGCGTTCGACCCAAAGTCGGCCACGTCGTTTCGCGTGCTGGAGCGTCTGGCGGGCACGGCGACGACAGACTTCGGAGCGCCGGACTCGATCGCCAAGCGCGACACCAGGCCGCTTGGCGCGCCGGAGGCGAAGCGGATCGCGGCCCTTCTCAACGCGGCGTGGGTCATCTTCGATGAGGTGATCGCGGGCGCACCGGCGGAGCTAGGCAAGGGTCCGCGCGGCGGTGGCCGTGATCGCGACCAGATCGCGGACCACGTGTTTGGTGCGGAGGGTGCCTATGTCCGGAAGCTGGGGCTTCGGCTCAGCCCGCCCGCTCGAGATGATCGTCACGGAATCGCTGAATTTCGTGCTGCGATTGCCGACGTGATCGGAAAGGCCTCGAACGGGAAGGCCCTCGTCGAAAGGGGATGGCCGCAGCGCTATGCCGCGCGCCGCATCGCCTGGCACGCGCTCGACCACGCGTGGGAAATCCAGGACCGCAGCACTCCGTCGAAGGGTTGATCCGGTGGCCTTCGAGTCTCTGGACTTCGTCTACCACCCGAGCCGCGACGTCAAGCGAGACCTGGCCTATTTCGCGGAGGTGCTCGGCGGTCGGGTCCACTTTGCCGTGGAAGGGATGGGGGCGCGCGTCGCCGCCATCGAGCTGGCGCCGCCGCCGCCGATGTTCCTGCTGGCCGACCATGTCGAGGGCGAGACGCCAATCCTGGTCTATCGGGTCAAGAACCTTCGCAAGGCGCTGACCGAGTTGAAGGGGCGGGGCTGGAGTGAAGAATCGACCTTTGAAATTCCGCACGGACCAATCTGCTCCTTCGCCGCACCCGGAGGCCAGCGAATCGCGGTCTATCAGTTGACGCGCCCCGGTGCGGCCGCGAGCTTCGAGGGGCGGCGGGATTTCTGATGGCCAGCTGGGGTGGCGTCGCCGGCAAGCGCGTCGTGGTGACCGGGGCGACGAGCGGTATCGGGCTGGCCGCCGCGATCGAGCTGGCCCGCCGAGGCGCCGACCTGACGGTGGTGGCCCGCAACCAGGCGAGGGCGGCGGAGGCGGTCCGGCGGATCAGCGCCGTTTCAACAGGTAGCGCCCCTGACGTGACGCTCGCTGACCTGGCGTCACAATCGTCCATTCGACAACTGGCCGTCGAGCTGCTGGCGCGATATCCCCGCATCCAGGTGCTGGTGAACAATGCCGGCGCCATTTACGGCCGCTGGCAGATGAGCGCCGACGGCATCGAGCTGACCTGGGCCGTCGATCACCTGGCCCCGTTCTTGCTGACGAACCTGCTGCTCGACCGGTTGAAAGCCAGCCATCCGGCGCGGATCGTGACCACCTCATCCGGCGCGCATGAACGTGCTCGAATCCCATTCGACGACCTCAACGCGGAGCGGTCCTGGGGTGGCGCCGGCTTCACCCGCTACGGAGAAACCAAGCTGGCCAACATTCTGTTCACCGCGGAGCTCGCGCGTCGCCTCGAGGGCACAGGCGTCACCGCCAACGCGTTCCATCCTGGATTCGTCGCCACCGGCTTCAACCGCAACAACGGGGTGATGATGCGCATCGGCATGGCGATCTCGAGGCCGTTTGCCCGCAGCCCGCAAAAGGGTGCCGAGACACTGGTATGGCTCGTGGACTCGGAGGACGCGAATGACCTCAACGGCGCCTATGTCTTCGACCGGCGTCCGGTCGCGCCGTCGCCGGCGGCCCAGGATGTCGAAACGGCCCGCCGCCTTTGGCAGGTCAGCGAGGAACAGACGCGCGCATAAGCCGCCCCCGGCGTGGAAGGGGCGGCGTATAAGCCGCCCCCGGCGTGGAAAGGGCAGCGTGACGTACTGGCTATGTGGCCTTGAGTTCCGGCTCGCCGTGACCGGCATTGGCCCGCCCGCGATTCCAGTACGCCTTCGCGGAAATGTCCTCGGCTGTCCAGCCACGCGATAGAAGCGTCGCCTTGAGCGCCGTCACCAGGGCAACCTCCCCGGCGAGGTAGGCATGACCGCGGCCCGGCGGCAGCGCGGCGCCGGCGAGGGCGGCGCTTAGACCGGTATCACCGGTCGGAGCCGGCACCTCGTAATGCCAGGTGATCTGTTGTCCGCGGTTGCCGTCGGCGGACTGGCGCTCCTCCGGGCCGTCGACCTGAAGGAACCCGACCGCCGGCACGTCGGCAGGAAGCGCCTCCATCATCGCCAGCGCGCCCGGGACGGCGGTGGCGTCACCGGCAAAGAGGTGCCAGGTGGCGTTGGGCACGAGGGTGATCTTGCCCCGCGGCCCGACCACCTCGATCGAATCGCCCGGGCGCACCGTCTGCGCCCACCGCATGCCGGGACCATCACCGTGCAACACGAAGTCGAGATCGAGGCGCGGATGGTCCCGGTCAAAATGGCGGATGGTGTAGCGCCGGCGTACCGGTGGGGAATCCACGCGCCGGAAGGTCAGCGCCATGTCCTGGCCCGCGACGGAGTCGAAGCGGTCCAAATCAGCGCTGGTCAGCTGCACCCGGCGCATCCGCGGTGTTAGGTCCTCTACCGCCGCGACGTCGAGCTGCCAGGTTCTCGGCTCAGCCAGCATGATTCACCACTGTCTTAACAGACCGCCGCCACCTGCATTTGCAGGAAAGAGTGGCCCATGTGTCCCGTTCGCAATATCGCCTAGGCGATGCCGTCTGACCTATGCGGGAAGCACGTTTGAAACCAGGGCCGGTTCGCCTGCCGCTCTTCGTCCGTATTGCCGCCGGCTACGGGTTGATTCTGCTCGTAATGCTCGGCATTGCTGCGCTGACGCTTGTCCGTCTCCACGATACCGCTGCGGTCACGGACCATCTCAGCCGGGTCGACGTCCCCGAGTTGCAGCTCATCGACGATCTCAGACTGCAGATCCTGAATGAGCAAATCGCCCTCACCCGGTTCGAGGGGTCGGTGGACACCGTGCCTCGCGGTAGTGAAGATCTGCTCCAACCATTCTTCCGAGCCCATGACCAAATCTTTGGCGACCTGGCCACGCTGGCTCAGTTCGAAAACGAAGCTGGCATTGTTGCGCTGATCCCGACGATCACCCGGCTCCGTACGCAAATTCAAGCCGTCGAAGCGGAATCGAGCCGGGAGATCGCCACGATTCGGGCCGGAACGCCTCTGGGCGCCGAAAGTGCCGCAGAGATTGTCCTGGTCGACGCGGTGCGGGCGACGGCGGCCAGCATTGGTGACGAGCTCGGTTTGCACATTCGGATTTCGGCGGTCGACGCCCAGAAGTCCGCCTCCGACTCGACTCAGCTCGTCATTGTGGCCTCGCTGGTCGGCATAGCAATCGCGCTGCTCGTCGCGATCGCCGTGACGCTTGGCATTTCCGCGCCGTTGGGACGACTACGAGCCTCTGCTGATCGGATTGCGGCTGGTGAGATGGTGGAGCCGGGGTTCACGGATCGGGGCGATGAAATCGGCAGCCTTTCACGCGCGATGACGAAGATGGTGCGGTCGCTCAATCAACAAGCTGATGAGCTCAAACGCTCCAATGGCGACCTTGAGCAATTTGCGTACATTGCCTCGCACGACCTGCAGGAACCGCTGCGCATGGTCAGCGGGTTCACGGGCCTGCTCCAGCGGCGCTACGCCGGCAAGCTCGACGCCGACGCCGACGAGTTCATCGGGTTTGCCATCGGTGGCGTCAATCGGATGCAGGAGCTCATCAATGACCTGCTCTCCTACTCCCGGGTTGGCCGTGAGGACGTTTCCGCCAAACCGGTCGACATGCAGCTCGTGGTCGATCAGGCGCTGACCAACCTGCAAACCGCGATCGAGGAACGGTCCGCATTGGTCTCGAGGGGTCCGCTACCGACGGTCTTCGCGAACCACGGGATGCTGGTTCGCGTCTTCCAGAACCTGATTGCCAACGCCCTCAAATTCTGTAAGGCGGATCGACCGATCGTTCGGATCGCGGCGGAGCAACACGGAAACGAGTGGACGTTTTCCGTAGCGGACAATGGCATTGGGATCGATCCACAATATCGAGATCGCATCTTTCTGATCTTTCAGCGCCTGCACCAGCAGGGTGAATATCCCGGGACCGGGATCGGTCTCGCGGTCGTCAAGCGGATCGTCGAACGCAACGGTGGTCGCATCTGGTTGGAATCAGAGCCGGGCAAGGGCACGACATTTTTCTTCACCCTGCCCGCCACAGGAGGTCAGCAAGTCGCAGCATGAGTGAGATTCGCGAGGTCGTCCGCATCCTGCTCGTTGAAGACAACCCCGGGGACGTACGCCTGACGCAGGAGGCGCTCAAAGAAGCGAAGTTCCGCAATGTCCTGCAGGTCGTTGGCGACGGCGTCGAGGCGCTCGCGTACCTGCGACACGAAGGCAAGTATCGTGACGCGACCAGACCGAACCTGGTCATGCTCGACCTCAACATGCCGAGGATGGATGGTCGGGAGCTGCTGGCGGAGATCAAGAAGGACCCGGACTTGATGCGAATACCGGTCGTCGTGTTGACCTCTTCCGAGGCCGAGACCGATATCGCCCGGGCCTACGAGCTTCATGCCAATTGTTACGTGACGAAGCCGGTTGGCATCGACCATTTTCTGGAGGTCGTCAAGTCGATCGAGGAGTTCTGGGTGGAGATCGTCAAGCTCCCTGCCCAGTAAATGGTGTGATCATGCAAACCCGGGTCCTGCTCGTCGAAGACAACCCGGGCGACGCGCGCCTCGTTCGAGAGGCGCTGCACGACGGGGCGCCAGATCAGTTCACAGTCCAGGTCGCCGATTCGCTGCAGCACGCGCTTGCCAGTCTCGGCCCGGGTGTCGAGGAGGTGGATGTGATCCTGCTCGACCTCTCGCTCCCAGACAGCCAGGGGCTCGAGACCTACCGAGCCATCCACGCTCGGGACCCAGAGGTCCCCGTTCTCGTTCTATCGGGCCTCAATGATGAGAGCGTGGCGCTCAAAGCCGTCAATGAAGGGGCTCAGGACTTCCTGCGCAAGAGCAAGGTGGACAGTGAGCTGCTGCCCCGTGCGATCCGCTACGCGATCGAGCGCCATGGGATGCTGGCACAAGTCCGTCAGCTGGCGGTCAACGATGAACTGACCGGACTCCTAAATCGCCGGGGGTTCCTGCTGCTGGCCGAACATCAGCGCAGCCTCGCAGACCGAAAAGGGACGTCCCTTGGCCTGGTCTTTATTGATGTTGACCGCTTCAAGACCATCAACGATACGTGCGGCCACGAGGAGGGGGACCGAGCCCTGAAAGAACTGGCCGGCTTGCTGCAGCGAACCTTTCGACGGTCGGACGTGGTCGCGCGGCTGGGGGGCGATGAGTTCATTGTCCTCATGACCGACATCAAAGGCGCGGGCGTGCAGATCGTGCTCGACCGGCTAGCGAAGAGTCTTGCCGCGTTCAACCATGAAACCCAGTATCCGTGGAACCTGTCGATCAGCCTTGGGGTGGCCCTTTATGAGTCAGCGCATCCGGTAACGCTCGAGGCCTTGATGGCATCGGCCGATCAATCGATGTATCAGGCCAAAGCGCAGTCGAGGCTCGCGTCGTGAGGAAGCTGGCCGGGCTGCTGATCGGGATCGCGCTCGCCGTTAGCGCCTGCGGTGGCAGCGGGCCGGGCACGGCCCGGACGATGACCGGCACTCTCACGATTGCTTTGCTCCAGCCCTTCTCGGGCCCGGATGCGAGCTTCGGTCCGGAGGAGTTGGCTGGCTGCCACCCAGCCATCCAGCTCATCAACCGGGCCGGCGGCGTGCTGGGTCATCCGCTCGAATGCCTGAATGTTGACACCCAGAGCGACGCGGCAGCGGGTGAGCGAGCACTTCGGAACCTGCTCGCCTCGACCCCAAACCTCGTAGCCATCCTCGGCCCCAGCTCGGATGAATCCGTCCCCACCGTCCCATTGATCGATGCCGCTCACATTCCGATGTTCCTCGACGCGGGGCAGGCGATCTACGATCGGACGAGCTATCAATACCTCTGGCGACTCACGGCCTCCGACGATGCGACCGGTTATGCAATGGCGATCTGGGCTTACAGGCAGGGCTATCGTAGGGGTGCCACCCTCTTTGGCAACGACACCGATCAGGCGAATGTGCCGACGTTGTTGAAAGGGTTCCGGCAGCTCGGCGCCACCATCGTCATCAACGAGCCGTATGTGGAAGGCAAGACGTCGTACGCAGCCGAGGTCGACGCCGTAGTCAAGGCGCGCCCCGATGTCATTTTCAGTGAGATCGACGCACAGACTGCGGGCGCCTTCTTTTCTGAGCTAGTCAAGCGACAGCCGGCGATCCCGATCGTAGGCACGCAAGCGATCGCCCAACCGGATTGGCTCCAGGCGGTATCTAAGTCGATCGGCCCGGACGTCCTTGCCAAAGTCTTCGCCGCCGTTCAGCCGTATGCGGCGCCGCAGGGCCGGCCATGGGAAATATTCAACGACGCCTTGCTTGCCGCGGGCTCGGAAGTGCCGAAGCCAGGACAGTGGAGCAGCGATCCTTACGCGATCGCGAATTATGACGCTGTCACAATCGCCGCCCTCGCCATGGTCGAAGCTGGAACAACCGATCCTCGTTTTTACAACCGCTTCATCAAGACCGTGACTGATGCCGGACAGAATAACGTCGTCGTGCATTCGTACGAGGAGGGAGTAAAGGCATTGGCGGCCGGACACAACATCCAGTACATCGGGCCGTCAGGATCCATTGTGTTCGATCGATGGCACAACGTCGCTGGTGGGTATTCGATCGTGAGCTACGACCCGAGTGGGGAGACGAAGCTAATCGGTGCGGTCGATGCCGCGGCCGTCGGCAAGCTGAGCGGCTAGTCCTGGGGCGGGCGCAGTAGGACGATCGCTGCGGCAATTGCCACCACCCAGACCGGAGCCATGGTGATCACGAACGGCCGGATGGTATCGCTATTCGAGTGCGAGTTGCGGTCGAACGCCATGAAGACCATGACGGTGCCAACCATCATAAGGGCGAAGCCAACAATCAAAGCCGGCCACTTTAGCGATTTCATCCTGGCTCGTTCAGAATACTTCGAGTGAGCACGCCCGCGACAGGCCGCCAGCTGATGGTCAGTACCGTTGACTACCACACCGCCGGCGAGCCCTTTCGGATCGTCAGCGGCGGTGTGCCGTCGCTGCGCGGCGCTACCATCATGGAGAAGCGTCGCTACGCCCTCGAACATCTCGACCACATCCGGCAGCTGCTGGTCTTCGAGCCGCGCGGCCACGCCGACAAGTACGGCGGTTTCGTCACCGACCCGCAGGACGCCGGTGCCCAGCTGGGCGTGGTCTTCTTCCATAACGCGGGGTATAGCACGGCGTGCGGTCACGGAACGATCGCGCTTGTCACCTGGGCGATCGACGCGGCTATGGTTCCGGCCACCGGCCCATCGGTGGAGGTCGTAGTCGATGTGCCGTCGGGCCGCCTGCGGACCGTCGCGACCATGGAGGGCGGGCGGGTCCGGTCGGTACGCTTTCGAAATGTCCCGAGCTTCGTGCTGGTCGAGGGGTTGTCCGTGTCCGTCGCCGGCCGCCGCGTCGAGGTGGCGGTCGCTTACGGCGGCTCCTTTTACGCCATCGTTCCGGCGGAACGCTTCGAGTTACCCCTCGAGCCAGCCTTCGTTCCGCGGTTCATCGAGCTGGGTCGGGCGATCAAGGCCGCCATCGAGACGGAACGCGAGATCGTCCACCCGCTCGAACCGGAGCTCGAAGGCATCTACGGCGTGATGTTTACGGCCGGAAACCGGAACGTGACCGTCTTTGCGGACGGCGAGGTCGATCGGTCGCCCTGCGGCAGCGGCACATCGGCGCGCCTTGCGCTGCTCGACCGGCAGGGCGAACTGGCGCGCGGCGCCACCCTGATGCACGAAAGCGTGATCGGCACCCGCTTTGCGTCGCGCGTGGTCAGCGATGACCGGGTTGGCGATTACCCCGCGGTGCTGACGGAGATCGAAGGCAGTGCGCACCTCACCGGCTACCACCAGTTCGTGCTGTCGGCGGACGACCCGATCGGCGCCGGGTTCTTGATCCGTTAGCGCACTGCGATGATCTTGACCGCGTCGACGATGAACTGCACGGCGATCGCGGCCAGGAGCAAGCCCAACACCCTGGTCAGCAGCTGAATCACGGAGGGATGGAGCAGCCGAGCGATCCGGTCCGCGAGCATGAGGCCAACCGCCACCACCACGACGGCGGCGAGGATGCCGAGTAACACCCCGATCATTCCGGGCGCGTCCCCATAACGCTTCGTCAGGACCATCACGGCGGCGATCGCGCCGGGCCCGGCCAGCAGCGGCGTGGCCAGGGGGACGAGCGCGACGTTCGCGGTGTTGGGTTGGGCCATGTCCTCGCCGCGCAGCATCTGCAGTGCGACCAGCAGCAGGAGCAGGCCGCCCGCAATCGTGAGGCTCTCCACCGAAACGTGCAGGTAATCGAGGATGAGCCGGCCGAACAGCGCAAACACGACGATCACCCCGCCGGCGGCTCCCGCGGCTTCGAGCGCGGCCCGCCGCCGCGCTCCTGGGGTACGTCCGGCGGTGAGGCTGATGAAGATCGGGGCGCTGCCGAGAGGATCCATGATCACGACGAGGGTGATGAACGCTTCGGCGAACGCTCGCCAGCTCATGCCGACAGCCTACCCGCGGACGGGTCTACGATGAAATCAATGGCGAAAGGCGCCGTGAAACCTGCCGAAGATCTGCTCTGGAAAATCGCCGACAGCGATGAGGTCGAGATTGAAACCCGTCATGACCCCAAGTCGCCCCTGCATCGCGTCACTATCTGGATCGTGCCCACCGAATATGGCGTATACGTTCGCTCCTACAAGGGCAAGCGGGGCCGCTGGTACCAGGAAGCCCTGGCCAACCCGATGGTCACCATCCGGCTTGGCCGCCGGAAGGTGACCGTCCGCGCCGAGCCGGAGCACAACCCGCTCGTCATCCGGGCGGTCAATGCCGCATATCGCAAGAAGTATGGGGAGCGCTGGCCGGACGACACCACGGCAATGCTCAAGCGCTCTCTCCTGCCGACGACGCTTCGACTGACCCCGGTTTAAGCGTAGGGAATCAGTAAGGCCGGATCCCAACCCTGGCGGCTGGCGCCCGCGAGGAACGTGGACTCGGCAAAATCGAGGATCGCCTGGCGCGGATCGCCGCTGCGACTTACGGCGTCGTAGGGAAGGATGAACTCGCCAACCGCCGTGTTCCAGCCCGCTTCCGCCGGGCGAATTGTCGCCGCCTCGATGCCGTCCGGCTTCGGGTAGCCGTATGCGAAAAAAGCCGGTGCTTGCACGGCCGCATTCCCCGGCCAGAATCCGACGCACACCGATTCGGCATCGCCGCCCACGCGGCGGATGATCCCCGACCCCGCCGGAGGCTCCACGCGGCGGCCCGAGTATCGCGTCACCGAAAGATCGAACGTTCCCCACCAGAACGAGACCGGGCTCACGCGGCCGGTGAAGCGTCCGCGATGCTCGCTGAGGACGAGGTCGATGCGGGCCAGCAGGCGCCAGAAGCGGTGGGCCCACTCCGGCTCGTACGCCGCATGCACCGTGTCCTGCGGAAAGGGGATCGGGTCGTCGACCTCCGAGGGCATGGTTGTAATCGCCGGCTCGATCTCGAGCGTGCGGAGCCGGCCGATCAGCTCCTGGTAGAAATCGGCGACCGGCCGGGCGCGCAACGCGACCCGCTCGATGCGGCCGTCATGGAGGGCGACGATCACCTGGTGATCGATCAGGTCGACGTCGATGGCAAAGCCGGTCTGGCCACTCCACATCGGCGTCGTGGTCAGACCGCGTGCCGTGAGATAAAGGGGCACGTTGGCCCACTGCGGCTGCCGGCGGGTCAGGGCCAGCCGGATCTTGCCGATGATCTGCAGCTTCATGTGCAGCGTTTCCATCGTCGGGGCCCAGGCCTCGTAGGGGAGCTCGGGCCACTCCGCGAGCTGGCGGGTCGCGCTGGCGGTGATCACAGAACTATCGTAGCCACATGGTGCCTGCGGTTCACGCCTTGAGTCTGTTTGTCCGATGGGCCCATGTCGCCGGGATGGCCGCGATCCTCGGCGGTGCCCTACTCGTCTGGTGGCTGGGTGTCCGGCGAAATCGTGCCAACGGCGGGCTGGTCGTTGAGGTCGCCGAGCGCTATGAGTGGATCTTCTGGGCCGCCATCGGTCTTCAAGTGATGACGGGAGTCGGCAACCTCGGAGTCTTCGGTGAGGCACTGCCGGCACCAGCGTCCGGTTGGGGGACCAAACTGATCGTGAAGCTGGTTGCCGTGCTGGCGCTTGCCGTGCTCTCGGTACCCAGGACCCTGGCGGTGGTGGCCATGGCCGGCGACAAGAGGCCGCACCCGGCTCTGCTCTCGGCGTTCTATGGCGGCACGGCCGCGATTGTTGTTGGGATCGCGGGGCTCGCGGTCTGGCTGGCCCATGGCTGAGCGGGCCATTCGCGACCGGAACCTGCTCGTTGTCTTCACGCTTGGGACCTTCCACGCCTCGGTACTCATCGCAGTGCTGGTGGTGGTCCTCTACGCGAATGGCGGGCTGGGGTCCCTGCTGAGCGGCCTCAGCACCATCGCGGGATTGGCGCTCTTCAGCGCTTTGTGGGCGACCACGGTCTGGTCGACGAACCGCACGCTTCGCGGCGCCTTTACCGTCGCACCGTGGACGTCAGTCCCACCTGACACGCTGATCGCTCGAGCTGCCTGGCGCGGCGGCGTCAACGGAATCATATTCCTGGCGTGCGTGGGCCTGATCGTCGGGATCTCGGCGGCGTTCAACGGGGACCTTGCTTTCGGTGTCATCGGCGCTGGGTTCCTGTTCTTCGCGACGGTCGGTGCGGCCGTCGCCTTCGTCATCGGGTTCGTGGTGGGATTGCTGTTCGCTTGCATCGACCTCGCACTCGTCACCGCGACCCACGCAATTCTGGACGACAAAAAGTCCCGGCCATAGCGGCCGGGACTGTGGGGAAGGGGGAGAGGGCGAATCGATCAGGCCGCGCGCGACAGCGCCATCGCCGGGGCCAGCTCGGTGCGTGCGCCTCGCATTGCGCCAACGATGCCGCCATAGACCGCTCCGGCGTAGACGCCACAGACCATGAACACGACGGGCTCCAGTCCGACCATGATGGCGCCGGCCAGGCCGAACAGCATCGCGCCGATTCCGCCACCCAGCGCTGCACCGCCGATCGCGCCCCGCATCATCCGCTCAAATTCATTTGTCATCGTCGTGGACCTCCAGTGTTGGAATTGCGTTCCGATAGAGGCATGATGCGCCCCTCAACCTGTCAAAACCGTGACGCGCTCTAGGCTTCTTCGAGACGAAAGCCGGAGCCGCGAACCGTAAGAATGCGCACGCCGGAGTTGACGAGCTTGGCGCGAAGGCGGCTCATTTTCACGTCGATGACGTTCGATCCAAGCGGCTCGGTCTCGTCGCGCCAGGCGTGCTCGGCGATCGCCTTGCGATCGACGACCGACGGAAAGCGTCGCATCAGCAGCTCCAGAATGTAGAGCTCGGCGGTCGTCAGGTTCAGCAGCTTTCCGTTGAGGGTGACCTGGCGGCGCGCCGGATCGAGCGAGAGCCTGCCCCGGTTGAGCACCGGCGCACCGACGCCCCGCGGCCGTCGTTGCAGCGCTCGCACGCGGGCGACCAGCTCGCCGAAGTCAAAGGGTTTGACCAGGTAGTCATCAGCGCCGGCGTCGAGTCCCTGGATGCGATCCGGCGGAGTGTCGCGCGCGGTCAGCATCAGGATCGCGGTCGGCCGGTCATTGCGCCGCGCCCAGGACGCGACCTCGATGCCAGGCACACCCGGCATCCGCCAGTCGAGGATCGCGACATCGTACTCATAGAACTTCAGCTGTTCGATGGCATCGTCGCCGCGGTCCACCGAATCGACGAGGTAGCCGGCGTCCTCCAGTCCTTGCACGAGGACCTCTCGCAGGCCGCGGTCATCTTCCGCCACCAGGATTCGCATCGCTACGCTCCTTGCTGCACCAGCAGGAGCTGGAATTCCAAGGTGGCATTGTTCTGCACGCTGACAAAACCGCCGATGCTCGGCGGGGTCATCCCGAACTGGCTGAACGGGAAGGTGATGGAGCCGACGAGTTCGATCTTCGAACCGGTCAGCCGGGCAGTGATCGGGATCGTGACCGTCTTCGTCACCCCGTGCAACGTTAGCGCGCCGGTCGCCGAGACGTTGATGGTCTGGCCGCTGACTGCGGTAGCCGGCAACGCGATCGGCGTCGTCAGCTGGAAGCTGGCGGTCGGATAGCGGTCGCTTTCGAGTCCCTGCGAGTGGATCCGCTGATCCCGCCGTGATTGGTCAGAGGTGAGCTTGGTGACATCCACCGTGAAGGTCGCGGTCGTCACCGAATAGCCGCTTGCCGACTGGGTCAGGGTCAGCGTCCCGGTGACGGCCGACGTTCGCCCGACAGCGTCGCTTGGGGCCGGGAGGGACGCGAGCTGCTCGCGGACGCGATAGCCGGCCTGTGAGCCGGAGGTCACGGTCCACGTTCCCGCCCCCGGCGTCGAGGACGCATTCGCGGTGGCTCCCGAGGTTGACGGTGTGGGTGAGCTGAGCGCCAGCTTCTGCGGCGATGATCCTGCGAACACGACGAAATAGAGGACGGCAACCCCCGCGGCGCCAAGCGCCAGGCCGCCGGCGAGGACGGCCGCGATGATCGTGCCGCGGTTGTTCATGTAAGGAAATGGTGAGGGCGCCGACCTTTCATTTCGATGACAGGCTAGCCCGTCATCATGAGGCGACGCTAAGAACCAAGTCAGCTTATTGTCAGGACCGCGGCGCCCTCGAAGCGGCCATGGGCGAGGTCATCGAGGGCCCGATTCGCCTCCAGCAGCGGGTATGGATGGACCTCGGTCCGGACGGGCACCTTGGGTGCAACCTGCAGGAATTCCTCGCCGTCCTGCCGCGTCAGGTTGGCGACCGAACGGATCTGTCGTTCCATCCACAGCAGCTCGTAAGGAACCGACGGGATGTCACTCATGTGGATGCCGGCGCAGACGACTACCCCACCTGGATCGAGGGCCTTCAGCGCAGCCGGCACCAGCGCACCGACCGGCGCGAAGATCAAAGCGGCGTCGAGCGGCTCCGGCGGCGGCGTGAGCGAGTCGCCCGCCCATTCGGCCCCGAGGCGGCGCGCGAACGCCTGCTTTTTCGTATCGCCCGGCGAGGTAAAAGCGAAGACGCGTCGACCCTGGAACCGAGCGACCTGCGCGATGATGTGCGCCGAGTCGCCGAAGCCATACAGACCGACGCGCTGCGCATCGCCCGCGAGCCGCAACGCGCGATAGCCGATCAAGCCGGCGCAGAGCAGCGGCGCCGCGTGCAGGTCGTCGTAACTCTCGGGCAGCGGAAAACAAAAGCGCTCGTCAGCGACGCAAAACTCGGCATAGCCGCCATCCAGGTGATAGCCGGTGAAGCGCGCGTTGACGCACAGGTTCTCGAGATCGCGGCGACAGAAGCGGCAGGTCTCGTCGACGTGGCCGAGCCAGGGCACGCCGATGCGCTCGCCGGGCGCAAACCGGTGGGCGCTCTCACCTGAGCCCTCGACATGCCCCACGACCATGTGCCCGATCACGAGCGGCAGCTTGGGGTCGCGCAGCTCACCGCTCACGATGTGGAGATCGGTTCGGCACACGGCACAAACGGAGACGCGGATCAGGACCTGACGCTCGGACGGGACGGGCACGGGTACGTCTTCGAGGCGGAGGGGCTCGTTCGCCGCCCGAAGCCGCATCGCCCTCATGGCGTCGCCGCTAGGCGGTGACGCCGCTCTTCAGCGTTGCGCTCAGGGTTATGGGCGTCGCGGCCAGCGCCTTCGAGACCGGACAGTTCTGCTTGGCGTCCTCGGCGAGCCGTTTGAACGTTGCCTCATCGATCCCGGGCACGTTGCCTTCGGTCGCGAGATCGATGCGGGAGATGCCCCAGCCCTTGTCGCCCTTGTCGAAATGGACGCTGGCCGTGGTCCGTATTTCCTGGGGCTTGTGGCCGGCCTGCGTCAGCCCGTTGGCGAATGCCATGGAAAAGCATCCTGCATGCGCCGCGCCGATAAGCTCTTCAGGATTCGTGCCGGAGCCATCCTCCATGCGGCTCTTGAAGGAGTACGACCCTTCAAAGGCGCCGCTTCCCAGCCGCATCGTTCCCGATCCATCTTGCAACGATCGTTGCCACCTGGCCTCAGCGGTACGTACAGGCATCTCTGCGCCACCTCACTTGTGATGTTGCCGTCCTGATCTGATGCTAGTCGACCGCGTCCGCCGCTGCCGCCAGCATCTCGAGCGTGTGCAAGCGCTCGCTTTGCGTCTTGCCGTGCACGCTCGCCAGCAGGGTCGTCACACCAGCGGATGCCCACACCTCGAGGCGTTCGCGAACGTAGGAGGCCGGCCCGGCAATGCTGATGGCATCGACGAGGGCATCGGGCACCCGGCGGATCGCCTCGAGCTGTTTGCCGCCGAGGTAGAGCTCCTGGAGGGTGCGCGCGTCGTCGGCGAAGCCGTACTGCCTGACAAGATCGTTGTAGAAGTTCTTACTTTTCGAGCCCATGCCGCCGACGTAGAGCGCAACCCAGGGCTTCAGGGCCTCGCGCGCCCGAGCGGGGTCATCGTCGATGCTGACCGGCACGTGCGGGGCGATCGCGAGGGAATCGAGGGATCGGCCGGCGAGCCGCGCCCCGGCTTCGAGCTCAGGACGGAAGAGATCCATGTGCGCGGGAGAAAAGAGGGTGGGAATCCAGCCGTCGGCAAGCTCACCGGTCAGCCGCAGGCCGCCGGGGGTCAGCGTCGCCAGGTAGATCGGCAGGGTATTGCGCACGGGATGCGCCAGCAGCTTGAGGCCCCCGTCGAGATGGAAGACCTGGCCTTCATAGACAAGGCGATCGCGCCGCAGAACCTGGCGGACGATGGCGATCGTTTCACGCATCCGGAGCAGCGGCCGATCGAACGCCATGCCGTGCCAACCGGTTACCACCTGGTGGCCACTCGTCCCCAGGCCGAGGATGAAGCGGCCACCGGAGATCAAGTCGAGCGTGGCCGCCGTTTGCGCCAGGAGGGCAGGCGTCCGGCTGAACACGTTGACGATGCCGGTGCCAAGCTGGATGCGTTCAGTGCGGGCGGCGAGGGCGCCGAGGATGGAGACGGCATCGGTGCCATACGCCTCGGGCATCCAAACCGACTCGAAGCCGAGTGCCTCAGCGCGTTGAGCGAGCTCAACCGCCTCGGGAAAGGAGAGGCTGCCCTCATAGGGCAAGTTCAACCCGAGCTTCATCGAGGCATCGTACCTCGACGTGCGCCTACAGTTAGATCACAGCTCATTACGACACGCCGCCCTTTCCACACCGGGGGCGGCTATTCAGCCTAGGAGGACTTTATGGCAGACCGGACGACGAGTACAGTCACCGCGGCGCTTGCGGGAACGATCGATATCGGAGGCGACATGCCGGTCAATCGATTTGGCTTCGGGGCAATGCGTATCACCGGGGAAGGGATCTGGGGCGAGCCGGCCGATCGGGAGGAGTGCAAGCACGTGCTACGTCGGGCGCTGGAGCTCGGGATCAATTTCATCGACACGGCCGATGCCTACGGGCCTGAGGTCAGCGAGCGATTGATCGCCGAGACCCTCTACCCCTATCCGCAGGAGCTCGTCATCGCGACTAAGGGTGGCCTCGTGCGTCCGGGGCCCGGCGCATGGGAGCCTGACGGTCGTCCCGAGCACCTGCGCGCGGCCTGTGAAGGGAGCCTCAAGCGACTCCGGGTCGAACAGATCGACCTCTACCAGTTTCACCGCCCGGACCCGAAGGTCCCGTTCGAGGAATCGGTCGGCGCTCTGGTTGAACTGAAGAATGAAGGCAAGATCCGGCACATCGGCCTCTCGAACGTGACAACCGAGCAAGTGGAGCGGGCACAAAAACTCACACGGATCGTATCGGTCCAGAACCGGTACAGCGTCTTTGAGCGCACGTCAGAGCCCGTCCTCGAGTTCTGCTCGGGGGAGGAAATTGCCTTCCTACCCTGGCGCCCGGTGGAAGGCGGAACGCTCGCCGCCGCCGGGGTCGTCGCCGAGATCGCGCGCCGCAACCGGGCGACGCTGAGCCAGGTCGCGCTTGCCTGGCTGCTCGCGCATTCACCGGTGATGTTGCCGATTCCCGGAACCTCGAAGGTCGCCCATCTCGAGGAGAACCTCGGCGCCGTGGCGCTCGACCTGGCCCCATCCGAGCTGGCCGAGATCGACAAGGTCGCCCCGGAGCCGGCCAGCTGACCGGCGAGGAGGCGGACCGCGACCAGTACGACGCGCTGGACGAAGCCCTGATGGAGACGTTTCCCGCCAGCGATGCGATCGCGGTCTCATCGGCCGCCGTCCGTCCGTACCGCGGCAACGACGACGGCCCTTAGCGAATCCTTAGTCGCGCCTCATTTCCTGTTCACGGCCCGCTGCCACGATGGTGCGGGGTCGCGCGCCGTAGCGCGTTGAACGCTCGCGCCCTATATCAGGAATGAGCAGCATCACCGCTCGCCAGGACACCCCGGACCGGCGAGGGAACCGAACCGGGCAATCAGCCCGCCCGCGTCGTCTCGTCTTCACCGCCGGCGATGTGATCGTGCTGATCGTCATCAACGCCGTGCTCGTGGTTGCGATGTGGGTGCGCCATGGTGCGTTGAATCAGCTCGGCAGCCCATCGGCGAAGCTGACGGCGGCGGGGCAGATCACCGCGCTGATCGGGACCTACGGCGCCCTGGTTCAGGTTCTGTTGATGTCCCGTAGCCCCTGGCTGGAGCGACGCTTCGGGATGGACGGCCTTGCTCAGTGGCACCGCTGGTTGGGGTTCAGTGTCACCATCCTGATCGGCGCGCACGTGGTGTTCAGCACGGCGGGCTATGCCCTCGGCGATGGCAAATCATTTGTCGCCGAGGCCTGGACCTTGATCACCACCTATCCCTATGTGCTGATGGCAACCGCTGCCACCGCCTTGCTGATCATGGTGGCCGTGACCTCGCTCCGGATGGCGAGGCGCCGCCTCACCTGGGAGCGCTGGCGGTTTCTGCACCTCTATGCCTACCTCGCCATCGCCCTCGCCTTCGGACACGAGCTGGCGGTCGGCAACGACTTCACCGATGACGCTATTGCCCGCTGGTATTGGATCGGGCTATACGTCGCGGTCCTGATCTGTCTGCTCGCCTTCCGCATCGGGCATCCCTGGCGGATGAGCCTTCGCCATCAGCTCCGGGTTACCCAGGTCGTGCCGGAGGCCCCCGGTGTCGTGTCGCTTTATGTGACTGGGCGCGATCTCGACCAACTGCAGGCGCGCGCCGGTCAGTATTTCCGCTGGCGTTTCCTGACCCGCGATGGGTGGTGGCGGACGCACCCGTTCTCGCTCTCGGCGCCGCTCAACAACCGGTTCCTCCGTCTCACCATCAAGGGCGTTGGCGACGACAGCCGCGGGCTGCAGGGACTTCATCCCGGCACCCGGCTCGCGGTCGAGGGACCCTATGGACTCTTCACGGCCCAGAAACAACGTCGCTCGAAGGTGCTCCTGATCGCAGGCGGCATCGGGATCACGCCGCTGCGGGCGTTGATCGAGGAGATCCCGGCGAAGAAGGACGCCATCACCCTCATCTATCGGGCCCGCTCCTGGGAGGATGTCGTCTTCCGCGACGAGCTGGAGAAACTGATCCGCGACCGTCGCGGGACGATTCATTACCTGATCGGGCAGCGGGGCACGCCGGCGATGCCGCACGATCCCCTGTCCGCCCAGACAGTTCGCCGGCTGGTCCCGGACGTCGACTCGCGCGACGTCTTCGTCTGCGGGCCGGCCTCGATGATGGAGCGCATGCAAGAGATCCTCACGGCCATCGGCGTCCCGCCGCAGCAAATCCACTTCGAGCGCTTTGCGCTGTTGTGAGGCCGATCATGCCAACCCGCGCCGCCGTCGCCATCGTTGCCACCGCGATCGCCGTCGTCTTGCTCTTCAGTTTCAAGACGCCGGCGCAAGCGCGACCGCGGACGCCGGCTGCCGACGTGTCCCAGGCGAGCCCGACTCCGAGTGCATCGCCGTCGCCCAGCGAATCGAGCGCACCGACGCCGACGCCAACGCCTACCAATCCCGGACCGACATACAAGGACGGCCAGTACACCGGGCAGGTCTTCCAAAACCAATTCGGCGACACCCAGGTGAAGGTCACGATCTCGGGCGGACGGATCACCGACGTGCAGGCCCTGCAGCTTCCCTATGACCGGCAGCGCTCGGCGGAGATCAGCCAGTACGCGGCGCCGCAGCTGCACGACGAAGTGCTGCAGGCGCAGAG
>DATNMN010000275.1:0-4056 GCA_035602295.1 Candidatus Dormiibacterota bacterium
AACCGCTGGTCCATCTTGCGGTCTTCTTTGCCGCCTTCCTTATAGGTCCAGTGTGCTGCGACCCCCCACTCGGCGATGCGATGCATCTCCTGGGTGCGGATCTGGATCTCCATCGGCTCACCGCTGTGGCTGACGACGGTGGTGTGCAGCGACTGGTAGCCGTTGGACTTGGGCATCGCGATGTAGTCCTTGAAGCGACCGGGGATCGGCTTCCACAGCGAGTGGATCACGCCGAGTGCCCCGTAGCAGTCCTTGATCGAGTCGGTCAGGACCCGGATCGCGGAGAGATCGTAGATCTCATCGAACTCTTTGCCCATGGCGAGCTTGGCGGCGATGCTGTAAACGTGCTTCGGCCGGCCGGTGGTGTCGGCCTTGATGCCGACCGCGGTTAGTTCGCGTTCCAGGATCTCCTTGACGTCATTGACGAAGGTCTCCCGCTCCTTGCGCTTGCGGGCGATCTTCTTGACGATCTCCTGGTACTCATCCGGATGCAGCTGCGCGAAGGAAAGATCTTCGAGCTCCCATTTGATGTTCCAGATCCCGAGCCGGTGCGCGAGCGGCGCGTAGATGTCGAGCGTTTCCTGCGCCATCGCGCGGCGGCGGACCTCGGGCAGAAAATTAACGGTCCGCATGTTGTGAAGGCGATCGGCGAGCTTCATCAGCACTACCCGAACGTCCTCCGCCATGGCGACCAGCATCTTGCGGACGTTTTCGGCCTGGGCTTGCTCCTGGCTGCGGAACGAGATCTTCTCCAGCTTCGTGACGCCGGCGACCAGCTTCCCCACGTCGTGTCCGAAGCTCTGCTCCAGGTCCGCGATCGTGAGATGCGTGTCCTCGACCGTGTCGTGCAGGATTGCGGCCGCGAGCGTGTCGCGATCCAGCTGGAGATCCGCCAGGATGACGGCAACACTCAGCGGGTGCTCGATGAATTTCTCACCGGACAGGCGGTTCTGGTCATGGTGGGCGCTGGCCGCGGCGTCGTAGGCGCGCGACAGCACCTCGATATCGTGCGGCGGCAGGTAGTTGACCCTGCTCAGTAGGTCGGCAAACTGCATTACCAGGTCCTCAGGTCGTTGATGGCGAAATTATCCCCGAACTTCGGACAGCCCAATCAGGGCACGTTCTCAGTATGCCTTTCCCCAGGCGACCTCGACCGTGGCCGGCTGGCCGCAGACGGCGCAGAGCTGCCCCGGTCGGACTGACCCTGGCAGGATCACCCGCGTGGTGGCCTTCGTCCGGTCTGTGACGGTCCGTTCATCCTCGGCTCGGCCACACCATGGGGTGACGGCAAAGCCGATCGAGGTGTCGAAAAATTTCACCAGCGCCTCGAGCGAATCGACCCTGCCTGTGTGGGTTTCGCGGAATTCGCGAGCCCGCGTCAGGAGCGCCACCTGGATCTCCTCGAGCATCGCCGGGACCGCCAGCGCCAGGTCGCCCAGTGGGACCTGTTGCTTGACCCGGTTCAGACGCCGGACCACGGTGACCTCGCCCTTGGCCAGGTCCCGCGGACCGATCTCGATCCGTATCGGGACCCCCTTCAGCTCCCACTCGTTGTACTTGAAGCCAGGCCGCTCGTCCCGCCAGTCAACTTTGACCCGGATGTCATCCAGGTCCATGAGCAACGGCTGCAGGGCGGATTCGATCTGGGTGCGTTCTGCGTCGCTGCGGAAGATGGGGATGATGATGACCTGCACTGGCGCGATGCGTGGGGGCAGTTGCAACCCAAAATCATCCCCGTGCGCCATCACCACCGCCCCGACCATGCGGGTCGATACGCCCCAACTCGTCGAGTAAGGATACTGCCGCTCATTTGTTCGGCCGGTGAAGGTGAGGTCGTAAGCGCGCGTGAAGTTGTCGCCGAAGTAATGCGACGTGCCCATCTGCAGCGCCTTGCCGTCGACCATCATCCCTTCGATCGACATCGAATACTGCGCGCCGGCAAACTTCTCGGTATCGGACTTGCGGCCGGCGAGCACCGGGACGGCGCACCACTCTTCGGCAATCCGACGGTATTGCTCGAGCATCCGAACCACTTCCTCCTCCGCCTCGGCGGCGGTCTCGTGGAACGTATGCCCCTCCTGCCAGAGAAACTCCAGGGTGCGCAGGAACAACCGCGTGCGGAGCTCCCAGCGGAAGACGTTGTTCCACTGGTTGGTCAGGACTGGCAGGTCACGGTACGACTGGATGTAGTCGCGCAGCACGCTGGCGATCATGGTTTCGGACGTGGGACGCAGGACGAGTGGCTCTTCGAGCTCTTTGCCGCCGCCGCGGGTGACCATGGCGAACTCCGGTTGAAAGCCTTCAACGTGCTCGGCTTCTTTCATCAAGAAGCTGAGAGGGATCAGGGCCGGAAAGTACCAGTTCTCGTGACCGGTTTCCTTGATCAGCCCATCGAGAGGGTCGCGGATGTTTTCCCAGAGCGAATAGCCATATGGCCGTATGACCATGCAGCCCCGTACCGGTGAGTAGTCGGCGAGCTGCGCCTTACGGACGACGTCGTTGTACCAGCCCGGAAAATCCACGGACTGCTTGCGGATCTCCTTGACGAAGCCGGATTCTGGCCTGTCGTCGTCAGACATTAGCCGTTGAGTATAGATTCAGCGGCGGCGTGCTGGGGTCAGGACGCGAGCTTTTCGGCGTCTTCCCGTGCGATGATGTCGAGCTCGCGTAGGAGAGCAGGGACCAGTTCTTTTTCCGGGAAGGTCCCGACAATCTTGCCGTGCTTGAAGAGAATGCCCTTGTTCTTGCCGCCGGCGATGCCGATATCGGCGTGCTGGCCCTCGCCGGGCCCGTTCACGACGCATCCCATCACCGAGACGTTGATCGGCCGCTTGATCTTCTTGAGCGCCTTCTCGACCTCGGCCACCATCGGCAGCATGTCGATCTCGAGGCGGCCGCACATCGGGCAGGCGATCAGGTTCGGCCCGGTCAGCTTTTCGGCTAGGGCGTTGACGATGCCATAGCCCACCTCGACCTCTTCGACCGAGTCGCCGGCCAGCGAGACGCGGATGGTATCCCCGATGCCTTCCTCCAACAACACGCCGATGCCGACGGCGCTCTTGACGGCGCCGGTGCGCGGCGGCCCGGCCTCGGTGACGCCGAGGTGCAGCGGGTAGGAGATCTTGTCGGCGATCGCGCGGTTAGCGGCAATCATCGTGGGCGGATCCGAAGCCTTCATCGAGACCTTGATCAAGTTGAAGTCGAGTGATTCCAGGATGTGAATATGGCCGAGCGCGGCGTTGACCATTGCTGCCACCACCTCTTCGGTCGGCGGGCGGACACCCGCGCCCTCTTTGGCGCGGCCCGGGAGCGACCCCGCGTTGACACCGATGCGGATCGGGATCTCCCGCTCTTTGGCCCGACGCGTGATCTCTTTGACTTTCTCGGGATCCTTGATGTTGCCTGGATTGAGCCGGAGTCCGTCGACCCCCGCTTCCAGGGCCAACAGGGCCAGCGGCGCATCGTAATGGATGTCGGCAATGATCGGCAACGGCGAGCCTTTCTTGATCTCGATCATCGCCTGGGCCGCTTCCCTCGTCGGCACCGCGACCCGAACGATTCGACAGTTGGCGTCCTTGAGGCGGGCGATCTCGTTGAGCGTCGCCTTGACGTCCCGAGTGTCCGCCTTGGTCATCGATTGCACGACGATCTCGGCGGCACCCCCGATGACCACATCACCAACTCGGACCGGAACCGACTTGCGGCGGGTTCTCATAGGCTCATCTCAGCACATCGTTATATGTCACAAGACCGATCAAAGCAAACAAAAGAGCGAGCCCGACATAGTGCACGACCTGCTCCCGAGCGGGGTCGACCGGCCTCCCCCGAATCAGTTCCAGCACCAGGAAGGCGGCCCGACCGCCATCCAGCGCCGGGAAAGGCAGGATGTTGGCCAGCCCGAGGCTAAGGCTCAGTAACGCCACCACGCCGACGACCGACAGGATCCCCGCCTGCGCCGCGCGGGCGGTGGTCTTGACGATCCCGACGGGCCCCTCCAGACCCCGGGGACCCAGCAGACCGCCGAGGCTCTTGTCCGTCGCCAGCTGGTAGATGCCG
>DATNMN010000276.1:0-13820 GCA_035602295.1 Candidatus Dormiibacterota bacterium
TTGCTCACGGCGTTCCGCTACGGGGCGCCGCCGCACGGCGGGTTCGCCTACGGCCTCGACCGCGTCGTAATGTTGGCCGCAAGGCAGGACACGATCCGCGAAGTGATTGCGTTCCCCAAGAACCAGCAGGCCGAAGAGCCGATGACCGATGCGCCCGCGCCGGCCGACCCCAAGCAGCTCCGCGAACTCGGTCTCGAATTGGTACGGCCGCCGTCGAAACCGCCCCGATAGCGTATCGCTCGAAACGGTGACCGACGCTTTGCGGCCCCGTTACTAACTGCTAGATCAACGCCACCCTGCACGTAAGGTACGGAACCTACAGTAGGGCCCATGAACGCCGCTGGAACCCTCGTCAAGCCTCTTCGTGGTCTTATGCTCGCGTCCGGCCTCGTGGTGGCGACAAGCATCTCGAGCCTCGCCGCGGATGTTACCGTCGGTCTTGGTGTCGCCGCTACCGGCGCCGTCACCAACGCCTACCTGAATGCGCCTATTGGCACGGTCATGCTCGGCGGTCATACGTTTGACCTCACCACCGGCAAGATGATCGCGCTCGCCGGCGGCCAAAGCGCGACGGTCAGCGGTTCGTATCCGAACACGAAGGCTGCTTTCATTCTGCTGAACAGCTACAACACCTACCTCAACTACGCTGGTGCGACGATCGGAACCGTCGTCTTGACCTTTAGCGACGGCACGACGCAGTCGACCAACCTCGTCGTTGGGGCGAACCTTCGCGAGTGGCGCCCGGCCGGCACGAACACCGTCAATACGGCGACTGGTGCCGGGTGGTCTAACGTCTGGACAGGCCAGGCCCAGCCGACGGCCGGCGGCGGCACCGCCGTCATCGACCTGCTGACCATCACGGTTACGGGTACTGGCAAGACGCTGACCAGCGTCAAAATCTCGAATAACGATCTGGGCGGGATCGGCGTGATCTCCCCGGCCGTGACGGTCGACGATGGACCGGTTACGCTGCCCGGGTCCGGCGACGAGGTGGGCAACCATCCCGGCAACCACGGCAACCAGGACATCAGTAAAGTCAATCCGCCGGCCAAGAAGGGCGAAGCCAAGAAAGCGCCCGTGACGGTGAAGCCGACTCCGACACCGCACCGCGACGAGCCGACCGACCACCAGTCGACCGGCGACACGCACGACCGATCGAGCAGCTAGCAGATAGATCTCAGAGACGAAGGTCCGGCAGGAGCCGGACCTTCGTCATTCTTGGGCCCCTTCGTCTTGCGCTAGACTCGCGGCGTTGCCTGTGCCCGTTCCGCCGGTCTTCGTGCTGGCCATGCTCGTCATCCTCCTGGGCACACAGCTGGCCTACCTGGTCGCCCCGAGGGCGCCGCACTACCTGGTCCGCCTTGGGCTCAGCACGCTGGCCGTGCTCCTGGGGGAGGGGCTGGGGGCGGCGGGTCTGGGGGCCCGGCTGGCGGTCGGCGAACTGCACCCGATCAACGACCTGGCGGTGCTCGCCCTGCTCCAGTGGGCCGGCACGCGGTGGATCAGACGTGAGCAGCCGGTTTAAGCTGGGGCGCGGTGCGGTACAACTTGGGAAGTATCCCGTGACCGAGAAGGTCTGGAGGATCGGGTAATGGTCTGGCAAATTGGAGTCCTGCTCGTCGGCGTTGGGTTCCTTTTGCTCAGTCTCTTCGCCTCCTTCACCCTCCTCAATATGACGCGCAGCCTGCGGACCGTCGAAGCCATCCTAACCCTGACGCTCGACGAAGCCCGGCTGGCGCTCCCTGAGCTGCGCCACAGCATGCAACAGATCGACGATATGGTCAGCGGAGTCAACGATAAGTTCACCGCCGCCGACCGGGCGATGAACGCGACCGGCGCGGCGATCGGCGGTTGGCGCGACCGCGTCCGGGACGCTTTTGGCGGACTCGGCCGACGCCGCAAATCACCGGCCGGCCAACAACGGGAGGAAGCATGACGGAAAGCCGAGTACGCCACCAGCCCGCGACCGCCGGCCACGAGGCCCCTGCCGCAGGCGCCTATGTGACGGAGCTCAAGCTCCCAGCCGTCGGTGACTACATCGTCGTCGCCAAGCGGGCGGCGGCATCCCTCGGCCTCGTCGTCGGGTTCTCGGTCCAGGAAATCGACGACCTGAACATCGCCGTCAGCCAGGCCTGTGAGAATGCCTGCGCCGCCGCCGCCGAGCAGTGGGGGAGTGGTAACGGTCAGCTGAAGTTGATCTTCAAGACCCAGCCCCGACGGCTCGAGGTCGAAGTCCGGAGCGTGCCGCCACGGGCCGTCGAGCAGCACGCACGCCGGGCTCGCCGCGACGCGGAGCTCGACTATGAAACGATTGGTTTGAACATGATCCGGCTGTTCGTCGATGAACTCCGCTACCAGGTGGACAGCCAGACGGGCAGCATGCGGATGAGGATGGTCAAATACCTGATCGAGTAGACAGCCCAGCGCCAGTACGGACGACTGTTCGACCCAATCGTGACCTCGTTCGCCGCCTCTTTCTCAACTACCAGAAAACCAAGGATCCCCAGGTCCGCCAGCAACTCGTGGAGCTGTTCAACAACCTGGTGATCTTCCTAGCCAAGAAATTCAGCAACCGCGGCGAGCCGCTCGAGGACATCGTGCAGGTCGGCTATATCGGCCTGCTCCAGGCGATCGAGCGCTTTGAGCCGCAGCGCGGGCTGGAGTTTTCCACCTTCGCGACGCCGACCATCGTCGGCGAGATCAAGCGCTACTTCCGGGACAAGAGCTGGGCCGTCAAGGTGCCGCGGCGGCTGCAGGAGACGATGCAGCGTGCCGACGTCGCCCAACAGCGGCTACAGGGCACGCTGGGACGCCAGCCCTCGGTCAATGAGATCGCCAAGGAGCTCGGGCTGGAACCGGAAGAGGTCCTGGAGGCGATGGAGGCGAGCCCGGCGCAGCGCACGATTCCCTTCGAGTCGACCGGTCCCGCACCCAGGGACGATGACGGCCTGCAGCTGACGGAGCGCCTTGGCCGCGAGGACGAGAACCTCGACAAGGTGGAGCTGCAGGATCTGCTCGACCAGGCGATGCGCCACCTAACACCGCGTGAGCGGCGCATCATGTACCTGCGCTTCGTCGACGAGCTACCCCAGGCGGAAGTGGCGAAGCGGCTCGGGATTTCCCAGATGCACGTGTCACGGCTGCAACGTGCCGCCGTCGAACACCTGAAGAAGGAACTGCCGGTCACAACATAAGGACCGCACGCGGTTCGGTGGGCATTCGGTCTCGCGGGAGCCGGCTTGTCAGGACAGCCATAAGCGCAGCCATAAGGACGGCCAGGACCGCGCCCATGGCCACACCTTCAACAAGCCGTATTCGCCCGTCAGTCGCCCCCATCTCATACTCCGTCAGCAGCGTGCCGATCGTTGCGATGAGCGGGAGCGCGGTCCCGAGATAGCGGCGCTGCCAAGCCACCGGGCTGGCCTGGCCGAGCCACCAAATGGCCCCGAGGACATAGGCGTCGAGAAAGTAGTACGGCCAGACGCTCTTCGCCAACAAGGGCAGGGTCAGAGCCGCCAACGCAAGCAAGCCATAGAAATCCGGTGATGAGGGCTCGAGGTCTCGCCGGGCGACAATCACTACAAGACTCACCAGCACTGCCAGCCCGAACACGAAGAGGACGTCCGCGTGTTGAGGCACCCACTCGTACGGGGTCCCGATTATGAGTTGCCAGAACGATCCGCCACTTACCGGGAGGCTGCCACGATGCGTGAGGAGTGAATAAATGGTGTCCTTTGGATCGGCAAGCAAGAGCGGCAACAAACCCAGCGCGACGGTGAACGCGGCGCTTCCAGCCAACCAAGCCAGGGCTCGCCATCGGCCCCTGGCCAGAAGCAAGAGTCCCAGTGGAATCAGGGGGAGCGTGGCGACAGTCCGCGTCAGTATCGCCAATCCCGAGGTGATACCCGCGGCCGTCGGCCGGCCGCTAGCGAGGCTGCGCACAGCGAGCAGCAGCAACCACAGCGTCATCGGGTGTTCAACGTGTCCATAACCAAGGACACTGATCAATAGGATTGGAGACGCGGCAAAGACGCCATAAGCCAGTACCCGCGACAGCCCGGCGAGCCTAGCACCCCGCAATCGATCGATGGCGCCAACCGCTTCCCTGGCCATCAACAGGGTAAAGATCGAAAACGCGGCCAGGACGAGCGCACGCCGCAGGCGTTGATCGTCTGGCCCGCCCAGCCAGGACGCAACCGCGGCAACGACCGTGAGCGGCACCAAGGCGAGCGGTCCGTTGTCATTCGCGATGACCGTCTGGAAACGCACGGTGTAGACCAGCAACGGGTGGCCGCTCAGGGCGATCCGCACAGCCGGCAAAAAGAAGTAGTCGAGGTCAGTCAGCGGCCCCCTCCACAGCCATCCGAGAATGGCCCAGGCGACCGCGTACCCGAGCCCGAGAATCCACCCCGCGATGCGCGTCACTGGCTGATTCTCCGCAAACGGTCAAGGGTCTAACGAGTGCCTAAGATTCTGTGGCCGTGATGGCTCTATGAGGCGATCTCACCGAGCCTGTCGCTTCCCCGCCCGCGCGCTCGGGCGCGCCGGTCCCGCTCCACGCCCCCCTCCAAGTCGAGGACGAAGTCCCCCCGGCGGGCATAGGCTTTGCGGAGCTCCGCCGCAGTGCGATGGAGAGCCAGTTCCGGAACCTGGTCCAGCACCTCGGCCTCCAGGGTATGGCGCCAGGGATCCGCATCCGGCGCACCCGTTGAGCCAAAGAACTTCCGGTTCGCGCCTAGCCACGACTTGAGAGCGAGGGCTGCTGTTACCGTCCAGGTGATCGGCGCCTCGGGCTGGTTGGTGCCGGTAATCACCTCCGGCGCGGTGCGAAGGTCGCGGGCGCGGAAGTCGTACATGACTCGCTGGTCGGGGCTGACGTAGAGGAACTCGACGTGAGCGCCGGCAATGTTGACCGCGTTGAGCAGGCGGATGCCGGTCTGGCGGGCGAGCCCTGGAAGTCCCTGGCGCTCAAGGCCCTTGGCGATGTCGAAGGTCTCCTTCATCCAGACCGTCCAGTCGCCGTGGTAATCCTGGAAATCCACCAGGCCACCTTCGCTCGCGCTGCGGCAGCGTACGCCGACCTCGGTCATAAAGTCAGGGCTGCAGATCCGGCGCACCAGCCCGGCCACGTACAGATCGGCGGCCGGCAGCCCCTCGAAGAGGGCGGTGTCCAGCAGCAGCGCGCCGTTTGACGCGATGCTGTCGATCCATCTCGCTCGGCCATGGCCGTCTCGGTCGAGGCCCATCGCGAAATAGCCTTCGGCTGGTATCCAGAGATTGCGGATCACGCGCTCGCGGAGTGCTTGCGCTCGGTCACGCCACTCAACCGCCCGAGTTTCGAAAAGGCCCGCCGCGCCGAGTAGCGCGTCGTACGCATAGCCCTGCACCTCGACGGCGGCGATCGGGGCGTCCGAGTTTGCCAGGGTTCCGTCGCGGTGGATGTACGAGGTGTTCGAGTCTTTCCACACCTGGAAAGGGATGCCTTGAGGGTTTCGGCGCTGGAACTCGACCAGCCCGAGTGGGGAGGCGTCCATTTTCCCAGTGATCCAGTTCACCGCCGAAAGGACGCTCTCGCGGATCGTGATCTGACCGCCGTCGCGTCGAGTGACACGATCGGCCAGGATCGACTCGCCATGGGTCGCGCAGTAGCGGGCCACCAGACGAACGAAAAGTGGCGTCGCATCGACACTGCCGTAGTAGGTCAGGCTGGTCTCATCGCCACCCCACTTGCCGGCCTGCTCCCTCAGCAGGCTCTCGGACGCCGGCGGGATCCGCCTGCCGTCGACGTATAGCGTCCGGTGCTCGTGGTGGATCTTGCCGTGCTCTTCCTCGTTGCTGTGGGGACCGACGGGGGTGTCCACCGTACCCTGCAGCCGGGCCAAAGTCAGGATGATGTCGCGGGCTACGTCGGGCCGCAGGTGGAGAAGCGTCTCGCCGGCCGTCACCGAGTCGCGGCCGAAGATCGCATTGCTGAACAGCCGGTCGCCGCTCCCGTATAGCCCGTGGCCGTTGCTGCGTAAGCGTGCGAGGTCGGCGAGGGCGCTCACCAAGGTACAACGCGACGCACCGGTACGTCTGGCACTATGCGCAGGCGAGCGGGTACATAAGATGTAATCGCGATGACGATCGACAAGTCCGGGCAGTGCCTCGACAATCCAGAAGGAGGCAAGTCGTCATGACCGGACGTCCCTTTCGATTTGGCGTGGTAGCGGCCGGCGCGCGTTCCGGCGACGAGTGGGCCGAAAAGGCACGCCGCATCGAGTCGATGGGATATGCGACGGTTCTGACGCCGGACGGGTTGAAGTACACGCTCGCCCCACTGCCCGCACTCACGGCCGCGGCCATGGCGACCCGATCACTGCGGGTCGGCACCTACGTGATCGCCAACGATTTTCGAAACCCCGTGTTGCTCGCCAAGGAGGCGGCGACGGTGGACGTGCTCTCGGGCGGACGCTTCGAGTTGGGCATCGGGGTTGGCCGGCCCGCCGCCGCCGAAGACAACCGCATGCTCGGCATCCCCTTCGACCCTGGCGCGTTGCGCGTCGCACGGCTTGAGGAATCCCTCGCGGTGCTCAAGGCACTGCTATCAGGTCAGACGACGACAGCGCCGGGGCCGCATTATGCGGCGGCAAACGCACAGATCTCACCCCTGCCTGTGCAGAAGCCGCGGCCGCCCATCCTCGTCGGGGCCAGCAAGCGACGCCTCCTCGAGCTGGCGGCGCGCGAGGCGGACATTATTGCGCTCGGCGTGGCACCCACCGAGCCCGAGTCTGGGCTGGCCGAACGCATCGGATGGATCCGCGATGCAGCCGGTCCGCGATTCGAGCAGATCGAGCTCAACCTGAGTCTGATGGCGGTTGGGCAGCAGGTGCCACGCTGGATCGCCAGTCAGATGGGCCTGACGGCTGAGAGCTTGGCGCGGTCAGGCGCCGCTTCGGCGCTGACGGGCACGACCAGCGAGATGGTCGAGACACTACAGCGGCGCCGCGAGAGCCTGGGGATCTCGTATATCGCCGTAGCCGACGAGCTTATGGAGGGGCTGGCGCCAGTCGTGGAGCGCTTAACTGGTAACTGATCGGCCCCGTTCGCGTTGAATCGGTTGTGACCCGAGCGACCGCTTGCCTCGTCGTTGTCCTGCCTGTGGTGTTGAGTGCGTGCGGCCTGACCGGCAAGCCCGCCTCGGCAATACCGGGCGCCACGGCGATTTCCACCGTCCCAGGACTCACCTTCACCTGCCGCTTGCCTGTCGTCCAGCCCCTTTCGGCCGGGGCCGCGCTTTTTCAGACAGCGTTCGTCGATTTCCCCAGCCGGACGGTCACAATCGATGAGAAGGGTGCGTTTGAGCAGCACAACGAGCTCTACACATCAGTCGCCTTGCCGCATCTCACAGGTCTCAGTTGGCCATCGTGGGATCGGACTTTTTCGCGGTGGGTTCCGGCTGAGCGAGACGCCATTTCCCCGGATGGCGCGCGCTACGCGTACGCAATCGCCGGCTCGGACTATCCAAAGACGAACCTCCATCCGCTGGTGCATCTTGTCGACATCGGGACGGGCGCCGACACCATCATTCCGCTTCCCGCGCTGGATCCTTTCGCCACCTGGGCCGTCGCGTCGTTCACGACCGAAGGGATCTATTTAAGGAAGCTGGGCTACGAAGGCACTTCTCCAACCGATCTCTGGCTTCTGGATCCCACGACAGGTTCGGTGCAGCTCGCGGCACGTGAGAGCGCCCTCGGCTCGCCACGGGCGGGCGGTGTGTGGGTGAACTCCCTCGATCCCGCTGATGCGGGCGCCCTCCCTGACGCCTATTCGGGGACGCTCCTTCCGGATGAGGTGATTCGACAAGACCTCAAGTCGGGGGCAAAGGTTGTCTGGTTCTACCGGCCTGGCAAGAGCGTCCACCTTCTCGGCCTGGACCAAAGCGGCCACCCGTTTGTACTGGTCGCCGCCGGGCAAGCATCCGCTGACACCGTGGAGCTGTGGTTGGTGTCAGCTCCCGGTTCGGGCCAGCGCCTATGGTCCGGTTCTCAGGCCTCCGACCTGTCAGCGCTAGTGGGAGACGCGCATGCCGTCTGGTTCAGCGGCCCCGGAGGAATCTTCATGTATACGCCCGTTGCCGGCTTCCAGAAAATACCCGCACGCACCGGTCAGATCGCCGGACCATGTTCGTAAGACTTGACCATCGTCCGTGAAGGCCTCGAGTGATGCAGGGCGCTGAAGGCCGTCAGCTTGAAGGCGATGGCTGGCTCAATTGGTCAGGGTTGGCGACTCTGCTAGCCGACGTAAGCCAAGTGGTTGCTGCAGCTCTGCGTCGGCTCCCGTCGCTGGGATCCTGAGCGTCTCGAGCGATCCGTGGATCGCCAGCGAGGATGACATGCTTTACTGGCCAGGATGGTCAGTAGGATGCGCCGGACCGGGCAGCTGGCGATCGCCAGCGGGATTGTCGGCGTCCTGGCGACAGTAGTTCTAATCGCCTTCTACATTCTGGAGGCGCCGCAGGCTGTCGCCGCCGGGGCCAAGACCGCCCCGCTGGGCGCAATCAACGACGCGCTGGGGGGCGTCGAGTACCTGTTGCTCGTACCGGTTGCAGCGATGTTGCGGCCGGCTGGCAGCGGGCTCAGCCGACTCGCCGCCATTGCAGCGGTCGCGGGCCTGGTCGGAGTCGCCGTGACCCAGGAGCTCTATGTATTTGGAGCGATCGGCCCCGAGGTTGACTACCCGGTAATTGCCGTTGGAAACGGTCTGATCGGAGTTTGGATCGGAACGGTTGGTCTGGTCGCCGGTCGTTCGGTCCACCTGCCACGCGGCCTGACCCTATTTGGGGTCGCGATTGGTGTGGGCATGTTGTTGATCCCGGTGGGCGTCTTCCTCCTTGGCGGCCTAAGCGTCATGACTGCCCCAAAGGTGGTGCTGAACAACATCCCCTTTTTCGCGACCGTTGGGATCGCAATCATTGCGATCGCAATCGGGCTGCCCGTCTGGTCAATCTGGCTGGGCCGCCATCTCGTCGCGACAAGGCTCGCCGCGGCCTAAGGGTGTTAGTGGACTGGTCCCTCAACCACGCCCTCTTTGACTGGTCATCACATCGGGAAGGCGATGGCTGGGTTGACTGGTTTTGGTCTACGCTATCCGGCGGCCGCGCCACCAGCCATCGCACAGAGGGAGGTTTGATTGCAGACGCCCGGCTCGATCCAACGAACATACTTCGTGCTGCTGCTGGGCAACACACTTGCGGCCTCACTTATCTGGGGGATCAACACAATCTTCCTGCTCGACGCGGGACTCTCCAACCTGGAGGCGTTCGCGGCCAACGCCTTCTTTACCGCCGGGATGGTGCTCTTCGAGGTGCCGACCGGGGTTGTTGCCGACACCGCCGGGCGCCGCGTCTCGTATCTGCTGGGGACGGTGACGCTGGCTGCGTCAACGCTGCTGTACGTGCTGTTGTGGCGAATCCACGCGCCGTTCTGGCCGTGGGCGGTCGTGTCGATTCTGATCGGTCTGGGGTTCACGTTCTTCTCCGGTGCGGTAGAAGCCTGGCTGGTCGACGCGCTCAAGGCGACCGGCTTCACCGGCGAGTTGGAAGCGGTGTTCGGACGCGGCCAGGTGGTCACCGGAGTCGCGATGCTCGGCGGCTCCATCGTTGGAGGGTTGATCGCGCAACAGACCAATCTGGGAGTGCCCTTCGTGCTCCGCGGCGCGATCCTCGTCGCCATGTTCGTGGTGGCCTTCAGGCTGATGCACGATGTCGGGTTCTCTCCCGAAAAGGGTGGGCGGGTGCTGACCGAGATACGAAAGATCGCTTCCGCCTCGATCGAGTATGGCTTGGGCGTCCCGGCGGTCAAGTGGCTGATGATCGAGTCCCTGTTCACCGGCGGCGTGGGGATCTACGGCTTCTACGCGCTGCAGCCGTACCTGCTCCAGCTGTACGGTGACCGACGCGCCTACGTGATCGCCGGACTGGCGGCGGCGATCGTCGCGGGCTCACAAATCCTCGGTGGGTTAGCGGCCCCCCGGATTCGTCGACGCTTTCGCCGACGCACTTCGGCACTGATCGCCACGGCGACCCTTGGCGTGGTCGTCCTGGGCCTGATGGGAATCCTGCAGAACTTTTGGGTGGTGATCGGGCTGGTCGTCATCTGGTCGCTCATCTTCGCTGCCTCGATGCCGATCCGCCAGACCTACATGAACGGCATGATCCCGTCGCGACAGCGGGCAACCATCCTCTCTTTCGATTCGCTGATGGGCTCGGCGGGCGGTGTCTGGGCCCAGCCGGTCCTCGGTCGCGTTGCCGATGTGTGGGGATACGGGCCGTCATACGTCGTCGGAGCAGCGATCTCGGCCATCGCGCTGCCGGCCCTCGCGCTGTCGCGACATCAAAACGCGCCGGCGGACATGGTTCAAGTGGTTGCGGCCGAGGGCGGCCCGGGCGCGGCGGAGTCCCGAGGGGGTGGGAAAGAGGAGTCGGGGACACACGGACAGTAGGATCCACCGCTCGGCATGCCGGGGCGGGTGAAAGGTCCTCGCGTCGCACTCGCTTGAAGGCGATGGCTGGGCCAATTGGTCAGAGTTGGCAACCGCGCTGGCTGGTTTCGACATTTCTATCGGTGACTCGTTTGAGCGCCTTGCCGGGGGGCGGATGGCCCACGGCCTCCAACTGTCGGACGGCGTGATCTTTAGGATCTGCCCAGCACTAGGCGGAACACCCAAGCCGTTGTTTGAGACATAGAGGGGGCAGCTGGTCAGTTGGCAACGCTTTCGTTCTGCGTGGCTAGGACGTCGCCCAGTCAGTCGAGCGTCTGCCGGCATTTAGATATGGCAAGCTGTTGGCGTTCTGAGTCTTGTTTCCCTGGTAGTGCAGCTCGCTACGTGACATGAATGCCGATCTCCCGAACCACGATTTCCGCGAGCTGGACCGCTGGATCCTGACCCCTGACCTGGCGCTCAGGTTCTATGCGGCTGCCACTGTGGTCTTCATCGCAGCTCTCCTTGTCTTCGGTAGCCTCTTCTCGCTCTCAACCGGAACCGCTCAGGCTTCCATTGGCCTGGCGCAAGTGGCGACGGCTTGCGTCTTGTCGCTCGGGATCTTCGCCTTGCATGAGCTCGTGCACGGACTCGCCATTGTCCTGTGCGGTGCACGCCCCCGGTATGGAGCCGGAATGAAATGGTTCCTGCCGTACCTTTACACGACAACCGACGCTGTCGCTGACCGCAATGAGTTTTTGCTCATCGCGGTTGCGCCCGTCATCTTGATCTCCGTCCTCGGTGCGGGCTTCATCATCGTCGTGCCCCCACTAGCCGGTTGGGCGGTGATCCCGCTGGCACTCAACCTCGCCGGTTCAGTCGGAGACCTCTGGGCCACTCGCATCGTGCTGCGATATCCGCTGCACGTCAAGGTCAAAGATGACAGGGCCGGTATGACGATCTTCGGCAGGGCCGAGGATGCCTCGCTGAAGCAACCACCGGGAGAATTCTTTTCGTCCTTTCTGAGGGGGTCGGTTTTGACCTTCCTGGCGGTCGTCCTCGCGGCGGCGCTTTTGCCAATCCCCTTGGCTCTTCTCGGGATTAAGGAGTTTGCGCTGGGCGCACACCAGGGAATCTTTAGGATCGAGAGCGTTTCCGGAAGCGGGTACCAGATCTCGATCCTTGGCGTGATAGTACTCGGGATCGCCGCGGGAACGCTCGTCGGCTTCATCTACGCTTACGCGAAATCGGGCCGGGCGCGGACCTGACCTCCGGCTCCCCTGGCCTGATGAGGGAAGGACCTGGGTCGCTAGGATTCGAACTCAGTACAATAGCGAAGCGCCCAGGCCAGCTATGACGAGCGCCGAAGTCCGCCAGCGTTTTCTCAACGTCTTCAAAGAGCGGGACCATAAGGTGTTACCGAGCTCCTCTCTGATCCCGTTCGGCGATCCTACCCTGCTGTTCACCAGTGCGGGGATGGTGCCCTTCAAGCCGTACTTCCTCGGCCAGGCCAAGCCGCCCTTCCCGCGAGCCACCACTTGCCAGAAAGTCTTCCGTGCCGTCGACATCGACGTCGTCGGCCACGACGGCCACCATCTGACCTTTTTCGAGATGCTAGGCAACTTCTCCTTCGGCGATTACTTCAAGGAGAAGGCGATTCCCTACGCCTACGAGTTCCTGACCAAGGAGCTGCAGCTCGACAAGGAGCGGCTCTGGGCGGGGATTCACAACGACGACGACGAGAGTTTCGAAATCTGGAAGAAGACGGGAATCCCCGAGGAGCGCATCCGTCGCTTTGGCGATGACTACAACTTCTGGGCGGCCGGCCCGACCGGGCCGTGCGGTCCGGACTCTGAGATCCACTACGACTGGGGTGAGGAGCACAGCTGTGGCCGGCCGGACTGCGGGCCCAACTGCGAGCACTGCGACCGCTTCCTTGAGATCTGGAACCTTGTCTTCATGCAATGGAATCGCGATGAGTCCGGAAAGCGAACTGATCTGGAACGCAAAGGGATCGACACGGGGATGGGCCTCGAGCGCATCACGGCCGTCGTCAACCGCTACCGTCGCGGTGTCTTTGAAACCGACCTGTTCCAGCCCCTGATCAAGCACTGGGCGGAAGAGGCGGGCAAGTCCTACGGCAGCGACACGGAGATCGACGGATCGCTTCGGGTGCTGGCCGATCACGCCAGGGGCAGCACGATGCTGCTGGCCGATGGCGTCGCACCGGCGAATGACGGGCGTGGGTACGTCCTCCGACGCCTGATCCGGCGAGGTATGGTGCACGCCCGCCGGCTAGGCCTCGCGGTGCACCTCTCATCGGGCGTGCCGCTCGTCGCCCGCTTGCTGAGCGACGTCTACCCCGAGGTCCGCAAGCAGGTGGACCGGATCGCCGAGGCGGTGCGCACCGAGGAGGAGCGCTTCGGGGTCGCCCTGCGCCAGGGAATGGAGCGGTTACAGCCTTTGCTCGAGCGCGGAACCCTTAACCCCCAAGAAGTGTTCTACCTGCATGACACGCTCGGCTTTCCGATCGAGCTCACGGCGGAGCTGGCGAAGGAGAAGGGCGTGAGCGTGGACCTGGAGGCCGTGGCCGCCCTGATGCAGAGCCAGCGAGATCGAAGCCGTGTCGCGACCGGCGCCTTCACAGCCCCCCTTGCCAGGAGCGCCAGCCGGTTCGTCGGCTACGACCGCCTGGAAGCCGATGCGACAGTCACGGATGTTTTTCCCGTAGCCGGCCAGCCTGGACAGGCCGATGTCTTCCTGGAGGAGACGCCGTTCTACGCCGAGCGCGGCGGGCAGACGGCCGACACCGGGGTGCTCACCTGGAAGGGCGCGACCGCTCGGGTGATCGATGTGCAGCCCCAGGGCGAGGCAATCCGGCATCGGGTCGAGGTGGCGCCGGACCGGCTCAAGCCGGGCGATCGGGTCCACGCGGCCGTGGACGCCCCGCGGCGCCAGGCCGTGGCGCGGCATCACTCCGCGACCCACCTCCTACACCGTGCGCTCCGTGATGTCCTCGGCGAGGAGGCGAGCCAGGCCGGTTCCTCCGTGCAGCCCGACTACGCAACCTTCGATTTCCGCTTTCCCAGGGCCTTGACCGCGGATGAGGTCGATCGTGTCTCCCGGCTGCTCAATGAAAAGATCCGCGCGGACCTCGTGCGCCGAGTCGAGGAGCTTCCGCTCGAGCAGGCGATCGCCACCGGGGCGGTCGCACTCTTCGACGAGAAGTACGGCGATCTCGTCCGGGTCGTCTCCTTCGGCGATTGGGCGCGTGAACTCTGCGGGGGGACGCACGTCGAGCGCAGCGGCGAAATCGGCCTGGCCATGATCTCGAACGACCGCAGCATCGGCGCGGGCGT
>DATNMN010000277.1:0-6394 GCA_035602295.1 Candidatus Dormiibacterota bacterium
CAGTCTCGACGTCAACCTGGCGCCCGGCCCGTCTGCGACGCGCCCGAGGGCGTCCCTCCCCGCAGCCAGCGGCGCTCGCTGCCTAGGGTTCGGCCGGCGAGCGTCGCTTGCGGCTGCGGCGTTTCGGTGGAGCGGACGGCGGAAGCGCGCGGGTGTACGTGCCGAGCACCTGCAGGAAAGTGGTGGCGCGCCGCGCCGCGCGCAATGAGGCGGCGATCGGCTTTTCGGATCGGCCCCCGTCGAGGTCCAGGTAGAAGAGGTATTCCCACGGCGGGTCGCGACGGGGTCGCGACTCCAGCTTGGTGAGGTTGACGCCGAACTCCTCGAAACACTTGAGCAGACGGTAGAGGGCGCCGGGCTCGTTGTCGACGGCGCAAACGACCGAGGTCTTCTTTCCGTAGCGCGGCCGCTTGATGGCGGGCGGCTTGGGGCGGCGCGGTCCCCGCCGTGTGATCAGGAAGAAGCGGGTGATGTTCTCCTGAACCGTCTGAATGCGCTCGGCGAGGATCTCCAGTTCGTAGAGCTCAGCCGCGCGCCGCCCGGCGATGGCGCCCTGATCGTGACGACCCTCTTGCTGGATCAGCTTCGCCGCGCCCGCCGTGTCGTACGCGGGGATTGGTTCCAGGTGTTCTCGGACGATGAACGCCTCGCATTGCGCCAAGGCCTGCGGATGCGACAGGACCCGCTTCAACTGGTCGCGGCGCGTACCGGGCACCGCCAGTAGGCAGTGGTCGACCTGCAGCGCGACCTCCGCAACGACCAGCGCTCGATACTCGAGCAGAAGATCGTAGGTTTCGAGCACACTGCCGCCCTGCGAGTTCTCGACCGGGACGAGAGCAAACTCCACCGACTGGTCGGCCACTCGGTGAAAGGCATGCCGCAGCGTGCGGAAGGCCTGCGGTGTGGCGGTGGGAAAGGTGGCGTGGAGCGCCTCTTCAGAGTAGGCGCCCGGTTCCCCCTGGTAGCCGATCGTGAGATCGCGTGCGATCCTCGAACTCTATCGAACGAGACCCCCCAGCCGATCCCCCTTACTGGACGTAACCTTCGGAGTAGGTGCCGTTCTTTTTGACGAGGAAATCTTTGACGCCCAGGCGCAGGCCCTGGATGATCGGTTCGTCGGCGTCCCCGCGCCACAGCAAGACAACCGGAATGTCTTTCAGTTCAGGATCCCGGCGTAGGGTCCGATACAACTGCAGCAATGGCTCGTCGGCCGGTCGGATGTCAAGAAACACGATGTCGGGAACCCGTTCCCGCACTTGCGCTAACCCCTCCGTACCTGTCGCCGCCACCGTGACCCAGTAGTCATCCATTTCGAGCTTGAGCTTGTACAGGTCGGCAAGACTATGGTCGGCGCCGATGTAGAGCGCACGCACCGCCTCATCGGCGGTGTCACGCGGCCGGGAGAGCCAGTGTTCGGTGGCAGGTAGCGCCATGGATAGGGCCCACATCCGGGGGTGACGAGAGCATGCGGCTAAAGCCCGGCGGCTGTAATCATTACTTCTAATGAACTTCAGACCGCACGATCGGCGCGGCGGCGAGACGGCCCTCGATGACCCAGGTGGCAATCTGGGTCCGCGAGCGAAATCCCAGCTTGGCGAGGATACGTCCGACATGGGACGCAACGGTGTTGGGGCTCAGATTCAAGTGTCGCGCGATACCCGCGTTGGTAAATCCCATCGCCAATAGGTCTGCGATCTGCTGCTCGCGGTCGCTCAGGGCCTCGGGTGGCTTTCGGCTGCCCGAGCCAGGCGCGACACCAAAGATGCGAAGAACACCTGAGGCCGCTTCGCGCCGGAGGTTGGCGGCCTGCCGGTCAACCGCTGCCGGCCGGCCCCTCCGAGGTGCCGGCTCGCTTACGTCCATCACGACGTTGAGCAAATGCGTGACATCGCCATCCGGGCCGCTTAGGGGGTAGATTTCCCAGTCCCAACGGCTCGTCTCGCCGGCTTTGCTCCGCGCGAGGATGCCAAGCTCGCGAAACTCAAAGCCCTTGAGGTGACGGGGCTGGCCCGTGCGGCAGACCTCGCGCATGATGTCGAGGATGCCACTCTGGGCAGCCGTCGGAAAGACGTCGGTTAGCGGTTTTCCCTCGATCGGCAGCTTGTCAGGTTCTAGCCAGCGCTCCCAGACGTGATTGGCATAGCGAAGGTGAAATGGATCTCCACAATCCGTGACGTGGAAGCCGATCGGGAGGGAGTCAAGCAGCCGGCCAAGGATGACCAGGGCGTCCGATTTTGGCGACGCCTGCAACAGCGACGCAAGTCGAGCAAGCGCCAACCGCGATTCTTGCAACCCTGAGACCTCGCGGACCTGTCAACTACCTCGCCGCGACGAAGCCATTCTACGACGACCTCGGCAGTTTTACCTAGTCGAGGGCCTTGAGTCGCGGCCAGGCCTTGCGTTGCGCAGTCCGTGGGCGTTCTAGATGGTGGCGGCCTGCTGGAAGGGCGATCCACGGCGCCGCGCCGTCCAGGGGGGTCAAGCCGCTCTGATTCGGAGTGACGCCGGCGCTACGAAGCAACGGCGCCCGTACGGAGAAGGCATTTCGCAACGTGTGGGGCGCAATGTGGATCGCAGGAGCGCGGGTGATCATTACAATTGCGGACCGGCTCGTCAGGTGGTTAAGTCGCGACGACCAACGGGGTCAGGCGATGGTGGAGTACGCCCTGATCATGGTGCTGGTGGTCATCGTGGTGATCGTCATCCTCATCATCATGGGCAACACCGTCAAGAATATGTTTTGCAACGTCACGGGCGCGCTCGGGTCTCCCTAGGCGTGGGTGAGCGGCGGTTCCGTTAGCGGAGGTCGCGGAACGCGGCCGTGAATAATTTCGAACCCGGTCGTGTTGCTGATCACTTCGACCACGTCGCGCCGCAAGCGCAGCTCGGCGGCGCCTTTGCCGGCGCGGAGATTCTTCAGCGTCAGGTCCGGCAGCCAGTCGGGCAGATCGGGGTTGATATAGATGACCTTCGCGTGGCCGGCGGTGTGAATCCCGCAGAGGATCGCGATCAGGCGAAAGACTGAGGCGGCGGCCCACGCCTGCGGGACGTTGGTCCCGAGGTAGGGGACAGGGTAGGCGCCGGGCTCGCGCGCCACTCCCGCCCACAACTCCGGCAGGCTGTAGCGGTCGAACCGCTCGGCGGCCGCAAAGATGCCCTCGGCGATCTGCTGGGCCTCGGTGTGGCGGCCGGCCCGCCGAAACCCCCCCGCGATGGTGGCGTTGTCGTGCGGCCAGACCGATCCCAGGTGATAGGAGTGGGGATTGTAAGAAGGATGCTTGGTCGAGAGGGTGCGGATGCCCCAGCCGCTCCACATGTCGGGCTGCATCAGTCGGTCGACGACGCGGCTTGCCCGATCCGGCGGGACGATGCCACTGGCCAGGCAGTGCCCGGCGTTCGACGCCACCGATCGGATCGGCCGCTTGTCCCCGTCGAGGCCTAGGTAGTAGGTGCCCTCCTCCTCCCACCAGAACCGGTCGTTGAACGCTTCGTACAGGCGGATAGCTCGCTGTCGCAACTCCGCCGACCGCTCCGCGTCGCCCCAGATGGCATAGGCCTCGGACATCCGGAGCAGGGCGTCGAATGCGTATCCCTGGAGCTCGCACAGCGCAATCGGTAGCGGCGGGATCGTCCCGTCCTCGTGCCGGATGCCGTCGTGCGAATCCTTCCAGCCCTGGTTGTAGTAGCCGACCGGTGACCGCGTCTTGTATTCCTGAAAGCCGTCCTTATCCCGGTCCCCGTACTCGAGCATCCATTTCAGCGCGGCCTCTGCGTTTGGGCGGTAGCGGTCGAGGATCTCCCTGTCGCCCGACCATTGGTACGCATAGGAGAACACGATCAAGAAGAGCAAGGTGGCATCCGCCGTGCCGTAGTAGGGCGTAAAGGGGAGCAATCCGAGGCTGGCGAGTTCACCGTAGCGCAGCTCATGCGGGATCTTGCCGGGTTCTTTGTCTTGCTCGGCGTTGTCGTCTGTCGCCTGCACCCGCGAGAGCCGATCCAACGCGCCGAAGGCAAACTCGGGAAAGCCGCTGATACTTTCCATCGCGACGACCAGCGAATCCCGACCGAAGAGCGTGACGTACCAGGGGATGCCGGCGGCGGGCACATATACGCCGCGACGTACCGCGAAGTCGGACATCCGCAGCGTCTCCATGTCCGCAACCGCCTGGCGCCAGATGGCCGGCAACGTCGAGTGGCTGGTGGCGACGTCAACCGATGGCAGCACTCCATCGGCCATCTCCGGAATGCGATTCTGGACCGCAGAGCAGGGGAGCACCCGCGCGCGTTTGCCATCGATTACCGGCAACCATTCCACGCAGGTATGCCAGGTTTGCTTGGGCGCGAGATTGATGACGAACTGCATGCGGCCGTTGGCGAACTCCGGATGCGAGCCTCCGCGCTCGACGCAAACATGCAGCTCCCGCTTGAACGAGCCGTTGGTGTACGTCGTGCGCAGCTCGCCGGCCTTCTCGTGCCAGGAACTCTGCAAGTCGCCGCGGCGCACCAACCGCCGGCGGCGCACGTCAAAGATGTCAGCGAAGTCCGACTCGATCGCGACCTCCAGGATCAGGCGGACGGGGTGTCGCGCAAAGCTGACCAGGTCATAGTCCTCGTGAACGCCTTCGTAAATGGTGCGGTCGAGGCGGAAGCCGATCGCGCGCTCCTCGAGGATGATGTCGTGCTCCGCGCCGTCACGTGTCGCGGCCAGCGGCAGCTCAGGCGTGGTGAACTCGTGGCGCGCCGAGAAGTGGTCGATGGTGCTGGCATCGAGCAGCAACGGCACCCGCCCATTAATGGTGACCGAGTAGCTCGACACGAAGCGCGTGTCGCGCGCGAAGAACCCGACGCCGGCGGTTGGCACCATGGTGGCGTTCGGTTCGCTGACCATGAACTGGTGATCGTGGTTGATCGTGATGGTCGGCGTGCCATGGGTGACCGGCATCTGAGCTCAGGGCAATCTTAGGGATGCGGCACGAGCCGCTGGGTGCGTTAGCGAGGCGGCATGATCGGCGGCGGAGCGAAAGCCTCATCATCGGGATCGGCATGCTGGAGAACATACGACTCGCTCACCACGAGCTGCGCCTTGAGCCTGGCCAACCGGGCACTGCCGTCGCCGAGGCCGCACCGTGCGTAATGGTGCTTGGCCTCATTCCAGAAGGTGCCGATCCCGAGATTCGCGCAGCTTGTCAGCATCTGCGGTGGGACATCACTCGAGGCCGCGTTGAACTCGACCGGCTGGAACGCGCTGCAGTCGGCGAAGTCCTTGCGAAAAGGACGCTGATACGGACAGGCGTCGAGTGGCAGCTTGCCGATTACTTCTTTATGCGACCACCAAACCGTCAGGGCTGTCAATCCGCCGAGTTCGTTAGTCGCCTAATGGCTGAGCTTGGTGAGCCGGCTCAGGCTCAGCTCGCCGACGTGCGGTCCGATGAGGCCATCGTCGCGGGCCGCGCGACAAGGTGATAGAGATGCTCCGGGCGTCCCGGTGAGCCGTAGCGCATCACGACTTCGACCCGGCCCAATTGCACGAGATGATCGACGTAGCGCCGGGCCGTTACCCGGCTGAGATTGGCGAGCTCCGCTACTTCCACTGCCGTGAGGTCACCTCCAGCTTCTTGCAGGATGCGGGTGACGAGCTCGAGCGTCGGTCGCGAGAGTCCCTTCGGCAAGGTCTCCTCGGCGCCACCGTGCCGGAGAATGTTGTAAAGCGTGTCGACGGCGTGCTGGTCTGCTTCCGAGAGCTGCTTCAGGCGCTGGTGCATGGCCGCGTAACTCTGCAACTTCTCGTGGAGCGCGGCGAATCGAAACGGCTTGATCAGGTAGTGAACGACGCCGCCCTGCATGGCGGCGCGCAGGCTCTCGACGTCGCGGGCGGCGGTGATCGCAATCACATCAACCCGCGAGACGCCCGCTTCGCGAATCGTCCGCATCACTTCCAGGCCCGAGATATCCGGTAAATAGATGTCGAGGAGGACGAGGTCGGGGTTGGCGGAGTTGACCAAACGCAGCGCCTCGGCGCCGGTCGCCGCTTCACCAATTACGGCAAATCCTGAGACCTTCTCAACGTAGGCCCGGTGCAACGAGGCAACGCGAAAGTCGTCGTCGACGATCAAGGTGCGAATCATCCCGTCACCACCGGAAGCGGGGTGGCCGACAACGGCAGGCGCACGGTAAACAGCGCCCCACCCTGGTTGAGCACGGTCACTTCGCCGCCGCGGCGCGCCGCGACTTGCTTGACCAGCGCCAGGCCGAGCCCGCGACGTGAGCCAGGACCCGCGAGCTTCGTGGTGTAACCCTCAGAAAAGATCCGCTCGCTCTCACCGAGGCCGATGCCGGGGCCAGAGTCGTGGACCTGGATCAAGACGTCGCCCGCGTCCTTGCGGATCGAAACCTC
>DATNMN010000278.1:0-4525 GCA_035602295.1 Candidatus Dormiibacterota bacterium
CGGCGCGGCGCACGTGCCCCGGACAAAAGAGATGTCGCTCGATGAAGGCGTCGGCTTGATCGCGGCGGCCGGCGGCGTCACCGTGCTGGCGCACCCAGGCGTCTACCGCCATGTGCCCGACCTGGAGGTGCTGTTTCGAACCTGTGCCGTGGCCGGCGTGCTCGGCTTGGAAGTGACGTATCCGCAGGCGCCGGATGATCCCTACGGGCCGAAGAGCGCCGCGCTCATGGAGCGCTTTGCAAAGATCGCCGCATCCTATGGATGGGTGGCGACGGGGGGCGACGATTTCCACGGGCCGCAGGTGACGCCGCTGATCCGCCTGGCCGGCTGGACCGCGACACCGGCGACCTGCGTCGACGAGTTGCTCGCCCGCCGCAGCTAGCGCGTCGTCAGGAACCGGGTGACCGCTGCGACCACCGCGTCGGGCCGGTCGAGGGGAAGGAAATGCCCACCCGGGTCGATGATCTCGACCGAAGAGTTGCGAAATTTGCGCTGGAGGGTCTCCGCCCAGCGTGGCTCCAGGAAGGCATCGTTCGCGCCCCAGAGAATCAAGGTCGGCGTCTCGATCTCCTCGATGTGGTTCGAACGGCTGATCAGGTCGCGATTGTTGAGCGCCCGCGCGGCTCGGAGGTATGCTCGGCGGCCGCCGAGGTCCTGGAAGGGTCTTGTCCACTCGTCAACGACCTCATCGGTGACGCGCCCTGCTGTCACGATCCCGGTCTCGAGTCCCTCGCGCAAACCCTTACGCATGTCGATGTTGACCATGATCTGATCCCACGCCGGCTCTTTCAAGCGCGCGATCACTGGCACCGGCCAGTTGTTGTCGACAGCGCTATCGATCAGGATCAGCCGCGCCACGCGCTGCGGTTCATCGACGGCCATCAGTTGAGCCACGCCGCCCCCGATGTCGTGGCCGATGACCGCAGCCTGGTGCACGCCCAGGGTTTCCATGAAGGCGACCATGTAGCGCGCCTGTGCGGCGATCGAGAGGTCGGCGTCGAGCCGCTTGTCGGAATCGCCGTAGCCGAGCAGGTCGGGGGCCAGCACATCGAAGGTTGTGGAAAGCGGATCGATAACGTCGCGCCACAGGTAGGAGGAGCTTGGAATTCCATGCAAGAGGAGGACGGGTGGGCCCTGTCCCTTTCGGATGTACGCGATGTCGCCCGCGAAGGTACGGACCTTGCGCTTGCTTGTTGCGAGCGGCGCCGCGCTGATGAGCTCGGTGGCCATCGAGGGCGAGACGGTCGGCGTCGAGGGGCGCTCAAGGACTGATGGCGGCGGTTGGGCTGCAGGCGGGCGCGGCTGCAGGATGATGTTGGTCGAGCCGGCGCGCGCGATCAACTGGTTCTGCTGGTCCAGCACGTCCGCCTCGGCAACGGCCACCTGCTGGCCGCGTTGCACCACCCGGCCGATCGATCGCAGCATGCCGGAGTCAGCGGTGACCGCCTTCAGAAAATTGACGTGCAGCTCCGCCGTGGTGAAGTTCTCGCCGGGCGCAAGCGTGCTGAAGACGGCGAATCCCATTGCGCTATCGGCGAGCGAGGTGATCGCGCCACCGTGCACCACGTTGTTCGGGTTGTACAGCTGGCTGGTCGATGGCATTTCGAAGGTGGCGCTGCCATCGGTGACGGCGACGAAGCGCATGTTGAGCAGCCGCAGGTAGGGTGGCGGAGGCGCCGCACCACGCAGAGCAGCTTCGAGGAGGTCACGACCGGACGGCTCGGCCGCTGCGGCCATCGCCACGCATTGTACGGCCGGGCCTTCCTGCGTACCTGAACAGGTTTTGGTCTGTGCGTGACTGAACTTTTTGGTTACGGGGCACGCGTAACGGCCGCGTGACGGTCATGTGATACCTCGTCGCGTCGACGCAAGCCATCGTCACCACCAACAGTTTGGTCTTAAGTAGGCCGCGTCGACCTGCAAATAGGGGGAGAGAAAAGGGGGACTTTTCTGAAGTACGCTGCGCCGCGATTTGCGACACACTCCGCCGTTCTGCTGATGGCAGCCGCCATGCCATGGGTCGTCTTCCATGTGCCGGTCGGCGCCTCCCCCGCGATGGCTGGCGGCACGGTTCCGGGCGCTGCCCTGGCGCAAGCGCCCTTCGGCCGCTCGGTCGACGGCATCGGATGGTCGATGAGCGGCTCGCTGGTCATCCCGGCGCTCCCGGCAACCCCGCCCGGTGAGAAGCACCGCGACATCGTCCATTACCAGGCAGTCGATGGCGACACGCTGCGATCCCTGGCGACGAAGTACGGTCTGTCGGTCAATACGCTCCTCTGGTCGAACCCCAAACTGGTTGACCGCTTGACGGCCGGCCAGGAAGTCGTCATCCCGCCGGTGGATGGTGTCCTCGTCAAGGTCGGTGCCAGCGATACGGTCGCCTCGCTGGCGCAGAAGTACCGCGCCGAGTCCGACGCGATCGTCGAGTTCAACCTGCTCCGCCATCCCGAGACGTTGTCAGTCGACGACTACTTGATGGTTCCCTATGGCGTCGGCCCCGAACCGGCCTCGGTTCCGCAGCCCACCGCCCAGACGGTCACCGCGGGCAAGCGGTCCTGGTTTGTAACCCCGGTCTACTCCGCCGGGGGTGCCCTCTATCCCTTCGGCCAATGCACCTGGTATGTCAACACCCGCCGGCCCGCGCCCTGGGGCGGCAACGCCTGGCAATGGTTCGGACGTGCGCGATCCTTCGGCCGCCCTGAAGGACCCACCCCGCGGGTCGGCGCCATCATGGTGACCTGGGAGTCACCCTACTGGGGCCACGTTGCCTACGTCGAGCAGGTCTACGCCGATGGCAGCTGGCTGGTCTCGGAGATGAACTACGCGAGCCCGACTGGCGGCGGCTGGGGGCGGGTCAGCTACCGCCACGTCATCCCGGGCACGGTTCCGCTGATCGGCTTCATCTACTAGACAGGCCGTTCTTCTTCAGCAAGCCCTTCAATCAGCCGTCCAACCGCCAGCACCCGGGCTTCGTCCATCCATTGCCCCACGACCTGCACGCCGACCGGCAGGCCGGCGGCGCTGCCGAAGGGGACCGATAACGCCGGCAGCCCGGTCAGGTTGAAGGGCGCCGTCAGGCGCACCAGCGCGCCGTCGACCGGCTCCTCGCCGGAGCGCCAGCGCACGCTGCGCTCCCCGACGACGGGCGCAGTGATCGGTGTCGTCGGCAGGAGCAGGACGTCGACGTCCTGGAAGACGCGTCCGATGGCGGCCCGAAGCCGGCCCCGCATCCGCTGCGCCAGCACGTAGTCGGCGCCGGAGACCAGGGCGCCGAGCTGCAACCGGATCCGAACGTCGGCGCCGTACGCCCGCGGCCGGGTGCGGATCCAGCGGCTATGGACGGCGCTCGCCTCGGCGCGAAGCGTGACCAACTGGGTTGCAACCGTCCACTCCATCTCCGGAATGGTCACCTCGCGAACCCGAAGGCCCTGCCGGCGCAGGGCCCTGGCCGCGGCGTCGACCCGCTGGGAGACGCGAGGCTGCACCTTCTGGACGATCGATCCCTTGAGGACGCCGACCCGTACACCGCGGGTCGATGCCCGCCCCGCCTGTCGTCCAGGGTCGAAGCCGGTGAGGACATTCAGCAGTAGAGCCGCGTCGCCGACCGTCCTGGCCAAAGGCCCTGCGTGGTCGAGCGACCACCCGAGCGGGATGGTCCCCTCGAGGGGAATCGCACCGAACGTGGGTTTGAGGCCGACGCACCCGCAGAGCGCGGCCGGGACCCGGATCGATCCACCGGTGTCCGACCCGAGGGCGCCGGCGCAGAGCCCGGCCACCACCGCAATCGCTGAACCGCCGCTGGAGCCGCCCGGGCTGCGCGTCGGATCATGGGGATTGCGGGCGACGCCCCACCACGGGTTGGCGGTGCTGACGCCGTACGCAAACTCATGAAGGTTCGTCTTCCCGAAGATGATCGCGCCAGCCTCCCTGAGGCGCGCCACTGCGGCGGCGTCGTGGGACGGAACCCAGTCCCGCAGGATGCGCGACCCCGCGGTCGTCCTGATCGCCCGGGTCGCAAACAGGTCTTTGACGGCGATTGGCACGCCAAGCAGCGCTCCGGCCTCACCTCGCGATAGCCGTCGCTCCGCCTGCCGGGCCTCCTGCCGAGCCCGCTCCCCGGGTGGGGTGATAAAGGCGTGCAGGCCGCTCGCCCGTTCGATCCGCTGCGTATAGGCGTCCACCAGCTCGAGCGGCGACACCTTTCGCCGGCGCAGGGACCGCGCGATCTCGACCAGCGGCGCCGAGGTCAGCGCCTCAACCGCCGTCATCCCAATCCTCAGGGGCCATCGCCGCCCTCAGTTCTTCGACCAGTCCCAGGTACCGCTTCCAGGCGGGGAGGAGGTCGGCCACCTCCTGCGCGGTCAGCCGAAGGCCGGCGGCCCGCCCGGCGGCGGCCAGCTGTTCCCTCTCCGTCACCGGCACAGTATGCAATCCGTGGCCGCTCGCCGGTGATCGGCTCCATCATTACTTGCGAGTGCGAAATGGTTTGACAAGAGTGATTCGTCCGCCCTAAGCTGCCACTGCC
>DATNMN010000279.1:0-29846 GCA_035602295.1 Candidatus Dormiibacterota bacterium
CAGCGTCCGCGTCCATGACGCTGCCCATGCCTGGGCCCAAGTTCGGATCGGAGCTACAACTGGACTCACGCGCACAAGTAATGGGGGTCTGACCTGGATCGCCGCCGATGTTCCCCAGACCAGCGAAGTGCAGTTGCTTGATGGGTGATACTGAGCAAGGCCAGATACAAGGTTATCCAGCCGACAGCTCGAGCCGCTCTCGCGCTGAGCGGCGGAATGACTGGGCGGTCCCCGCTTGACTACCGGATCGCGCCAAGTTAGCGGGCGTCCAGCCCGCTCAAGCCCCCGACCGCCAAATTTGTATTCGGATCGCCACCTACTGCGCCCCCCGCGGAAGCTCACCAGAGACCTTTTGTAGCAAATGGGCCGGCGCCGGTGGATAACGTCTCGGTCATCGTCGGCCCTGATTGTCAGCATGCCCGTTTCACAGGCCGTTCGCGTCTTCCGTGCCGCTGCCAAAGCATCGGCGCAGCGCAGATACCGTTAATCGGTCGACGGTGCCTCACACAGCAACGCCGTTAGCAAACGGTGATATTTCGCGGCACCCTGCGCCACCGAGTGAATTCAGACGATCGGTTTTGAACCGGCCGCCACCGAGCTGTTAACCGCTAGGCGATGGCTCTTTCGCCAAACCCCCAGGCTGACGGCCGGGCGTCGTAAGCCTCGCGCGCGCGACAACTCTCTAAGTGTGGCCGGAGCCTTACCAGCTGGCTCAAACTCGAATTCGAGGTTTGTTGGGTGTTGGCTGAGACCCCTCCCGGCCCACCACCTCGACCTACGATCAGTCGACGGACCTAAGCTGCTGAGGCAAACTCTGCGGCGTGGCTGACCGCACGTGGCGCGACGTTCTTCAACATCTGGAGCGACAGCAACTCGCCCTCAAGAACTATCCGCGCCCTGACTCGCTCCTCTATTTCGACCGTGGTCGATATTTCGATGTGAGCCTCGACTATGCCGACGCCGGCAAAGCCACGGCGTTCTCCTGGTACGAGCCAGGCGAGTTGCTCGAGATCCTCAAGCCGATTCTCGACGAACACCCCCCGGCGTTTGCCGTCGTGCCCTTTAGCGATGTGCCGCCTAGCATGCTTTCCAAGGTCGCCGATGTTGAGCGCCTCGCCCGCCAATTGGAGGTCGAGCTTGCCGACGGCACGCGTTGGATCACCGGAACGTGGTGGACCAAGCCGCGCCTCATGCGCGGGCGCAGTGGATGGCTCGCGCTCCAAGTCGAAAAGCGTCGCCTCAAAGGCATCGAGCAATGGGACGAAGCGCGCGTGCGCGCAGAGCTCACCCGGGTGGTTATCGCAAACCAGGAGGCCAAGACGGAACCCGTCTTTTCGACGCTTCGGGCGCGGGTCCTGGAGCTCGAGGCGACCGTTGACGCGCAGCTGGATCGGCTGAGCGACGGCGCCCATGCATGGGAGCCCCGCGACGAGGCTGACTTCGCAGTGGCCTACCTTCGGCTTGGCGAGGAGTACGTCGGGATCAAGCTGAATGAGGGTGATGTCTATGAGCTCTTATGGACATCGCGAGGTTATGTCGCGTACGAGATGCTCAGGGCGGCCACGACCGGAGAGCCTGGTCGGGTGAACGTGATCAAGCCCGAGTTGCGCGAAGAGTTGACAGAAAAAGCGGACCGTTCGAAGTACCTGGCCTTGATGCGCGCCGGCAAGCTCAAGGTCGGAGCCGTGCCGGCCCAGACTGACTCAGAGTGGTGGCTCCATTTCAAGCGGGGGAAGTTCTGGACCCACTACAGCATGGATGGAGAGGACTACGAGTTGAGCGAGACCGAGGCAACCGCGATCCTACGGGACCACCGATACAAGTACGTGAGCTTCGAGGACTAGCCGGCTCCGACCTCCCGCCTGCGACGGGCCGCGCCGAGCGGATGGCGGTCCAAACGCATCGGTATAGCCTTGGCCGCGCTCATTGTCAGTCCGGGAACACAAGCGTAAGGCGGGGCGTTTTGTGGTCTGAGGGCCGATCGTACAGTGGGCTCCGAGACTGGAGCAAAATGAGCTGACCATGTGCCTCGAAACGCCAGAAACAGAACACAGGTCCATCCCCCGACCCACGCCGCTCACGCTCCCAGTACCCCCTCCACGTGAACCGGTCCATGTTCGGCGCGAGGCCGAACGGACAGCGCCAACGACAACCCGGCGAAAGACTTGATCGCGACCGGTTCGATGGAACCGGCTGATGGCGGGCAGGCCGGGCACGAGCCCCTCATCGGCTGGCGTGTGTGGGTTCTTGCAAACAACTGCTTGTACTCAATTGCCAAGAACGCGTTCTGGCGGCCTGGCGAAAACCAGGCCGAGTGCCTTGTCGGGCATAAGCGCGACATCCCCGTGCCGTCATGTCACTGCGGCTTCTGGGCGCTCCACAACCCCGTGGCTGCCATACACCTGGCCGCGCAGGTCGAGTGCGGACGGCGAATGGGGTCCGGCTTCACAGTGCTCGATCCTCATCGGACAGTGGCGGTCGGACTGATCCTGGGCTATGGCGCAACCGCCGTCCACGGATGGGAGGGATATCGCGCCGGCCTCGCCAGCATTGCGTGCATATTCGCCGACGCGCCGGAGGCGCTTGTAACGGAAAACGCCGATTTACGCCGCGCGGTTGCACACGAATACGGAGTGCCGTGCATCGCGCTAGAGGCGGCGATCTCGATTGGATTCCTGCAGGAGTTCGGCGTTCATCGGCATGCAGTCGAGCAGCTCAGAGCATGGATGGCGATGGACCGGCCACTGGCGCAGGCCCCGGAGCGTCAGACATCTATCCCCCTGAGTCCGCGACGCAATGAACGCCAAGCGAGCGAACTGACCGAACGCGAGCGACAGATCGCCGGGTTGGTGGCACAAGGGTTGACGAACAAGGACATCGCCCGCGCGATGTTTGTCAGGCAGCGCGCAGTCGAGTTCCACATAGATAGGCTCAAGGAAAAGATCCGCGTGAGGAGTCGGCGCGACCAGTAGCTGTTGGTGGGCGGCGAATGACTCGAACCATTGCGCGCTTTGGAAGAAGCAGACAACCTTGCCGTCCTTACAGAAATGCATCCTAGAGCCACCCGATCCGAACTGTTTCGGCTTGCTTCCTGGCGGCGGCTGAGGTGCCTGACAGACCGCTGAAAAGCCAACGTGCCATGTGGCGCCGCAGCTTCTGGATCAGCGGCGCCATATGCGTGGTCGGCCTGGTTGGCGTGACGCTCGTCGCGGTGAACTGGGGGAACCCCATTCCGATTCAAGTACCAAACCGCGACCTGAGCGGCACGATTCTTTTCGGCTGGCTAGTAATCGCTATCGCGTCGGTTTTCATTGTCCCCGCTTACCTCGCACTGCATTCGCGTGCTGTCCGGACTCCACCCCAACTTCGACAGATGGGATTGGCGACAATTGAGCGTCTGAACACGATTCAGGCGCCTCAGGCGATGCGGCCAAACCCCACTCCGGAATTCAGCCGCATGGTGGGCGTGATGACTGCAGACGCGACGCACTGGGGACTCGCTGCAACGTTTGATGGCTTCTCGTGGGGGTTTCGTCTCCGACCAAGCCGGTTGCCGATTCCAGTGAAGCGTGTTGTCCCAGTGTTGAGTTCGCCATGGAGCGGCATCGACGAAGTGGAAGAGATCGATTATCCAAGCCTCATCTCAGTATTCGTAGTCAAGCTACGTGACCCCGAATTGAAGTTTGGTATTGCACTCGGCTCTGTCCGCTCTCTTTCGATCGTTGACTACCTCCGAGAGCGGGGAGTCCGCATTCGATTCGTGAATCCCCGAAAGTGGGGGCCAGCGGCTCAGACCCCCTGAACCGACTTGCATCAGGACGCTTATTAACCGTTCCTAGTCGGCGGGGGATCTTCGTACAGCAACGCCGGCGACAAACGGTGGCACAAGGCGGTCGGAGGCGGCACTCAGCGAACTGGCAGGGCAGAATCCGAACGAGCTGCAGCGATCTGTTAACCGAAAGGTTCAGAGTTCGAATCTCTGTCCCGGAGCCAATTTTCGAGGTCAGACTCCGCGCCGGCTTTCGCGGCACCGACTTGGGTACACCAGTCCTACACCACTTGAGGACTCCCCGTCCCAGGTGAGAGGGAGATCTGGGCCTAACTTCCCCATCAGCTGTTAACGCGGCGAGGACATGGTTCAACTCGGTCAACGACAAGCTGAACGCAGTCGGCGCCCAATTGTGGGCAGGTGCCGTTGCAATTGGTCACTTCCTTTGGGAAAACCGCGGCCTGATTGTCTCGACCCTGGCCATCGTTGGTTGCCTCATCGCCAGCTTCGGCACAGCCGGCCTCGCAATGCTTGTGTGCGGCGTTGGTGCAGCTCTAGGCTTCTTGGCGCGCGCAAGCGAGCGCATCGAACACGAGGGCTTCCAAGCATCGCTTGGAGCAAACCTAATCGACCTGCTATTCACGGCCTCGTTGTTTGGCATGGTGGGAGTGCCTAGTATCCTGGCCGAGCCCGCATTCGTCGGCTTGGAAGGCTTTGCTGCGTTGGGTGGGCTAGGCATCAGGGCCCTGCTGCTATTTGGAGAGGCTTTCCCAGATGCAATGTGGCTATTCGCTGAATATGGTGTACTTCCGAGCGTCAGTAACTTTTATGGGGGATGAATGCCATTCGAGGACGCGGAATGCAACGTCAAGGTCGTTCCATCGCCCATTCCAGAGCTGTGGACTGGACAAGAGCGCCGGTGTTGATAGGTGGACTTGCGTGGGACCCTGATTCAGTCCGGTGAGGTCGCGAGGGCCGCGTGCCGAATAAACGCGTCTATCACTTCATCCGCCCGGGAATGGCGGTCAGAGTGGTGTTCATTATGTGCTGGGCGGTCATCGCTGCATTTGGCATAGCGACCATTTTGGTGCCACCGCGCCACGACCCCGCCATCGTGCGAGGGATTGGAATAGTCATGGCGGTCGTTCCCAGCTTCATTCTGATTCGATCATTTCGCGCCGCCACTATCGACATTTACCCCGACGCCGTCGTGGTCAGGGGGCTCGTCCGGACGTCGAAACTCAGCCTTTCCGATGTGGCAGCATTCGCCACTGTTCCAAGAGTCAATCTATGGGGGATTCCAGGAAACGCCTTGGCCCTGCGCCTCCGCAACGGTAGGATGAAGGTCTTCGGAGAGTTTTGGAGTTCACACAAGACGCATGGCTTCTCAGTCGATAAGCTCGTCGAAGAGCTCAATCGCGAGATAAGGTCGCAAGCTTCCGCTAGCGCGGGGGCATGACGTTTGTGGCCTATCAGGCTTCACTTCGAACACGCTGGCGAAGAATCGGGCGGACTAGGCTTGAACGGGCTGCGCGATTTGCCGGTCTGAATTCACCCCGTGCCGCTGAGTGCCGCGAAGTATCACCGTGAGGCCGATCTTCACGTTTCGTTGGGCTTTTCCGATCGTGCTTCTTGCAGCGGCCGCCGGCGAACTGTTAGGCGCATACCAAAATCTGATCCATCAAGAGATAGGCGGTGTGTGGTTCCTTGGCGGTGGCGCGGTGCTCTGGATTGCGCTCGCTCTGTTTTGCCTAACTGCATACATTCGCGTGGACGACTCTCGGATCGTCTTCGGGCCCAAGGTGCTCCACCGGACCTTCGATCGTCGAGAGGTTGCCGGCATCAGGGCGACTGCGTCGCCAATGACAAGGCGGACGTTTCTTCTCCGATCTGACGGATCAACGTTGTGGGGCACGGCCGGGTTTTTCTGGGGCCGAGATGGACTGCAATCGCTGGCCAACTACCTGGGTGTCCCGTTTGAGGGGTGGGATGCAACTTGACGACTTTCGTTCAAGCCCATGAAGGTGAGAGCCAAGACGACAGCCGACCCCGCGAACTCTCGCACACGGCTCGTACGGCCTTGACCTCGGGTTGCCAGACTCGGATCTTGAGCGGACAGCGGCGGACGCCCACGGATGCCTGAAACGCGGTCTTCAGAACCGTTTGCGGGTCCTTCCGAACGCTCCGGCCGGGTCAGCATGATGGGCATACTCGTACAGCAACGCCGGTGGCAAACGGTGACATTTCACGCCACTCAGCGGCACGGCATGAACTCAAACCGGGAGTTTTGAACGGGCTGCAGCGATCTGTTAACCGCAAGGTTCAGAGTTCGAATCTCTGTCCCGGAGCCACTTTTGAACTCAACTTTGCCTTCAATGCGTCGGTGGGTTGTTTAGGCTGACAACAACCTGACATCAACCTGACAACAAAACGGGATCGGCACAGTCGGTGGCGAGCGAATCATCAGGCAGCCGTGAGCCGGCTTTTACATCGACCCGAGGAGCTCAGGAGAGGGGCGAGACAACAATGGCCCCACCACTCAGATGGGCGTATCCGGTCTGCCTCCGCCTCTATCACCTGACGGCATGTGGTGGTGGGACGGCTGGCATTGGCAACCAACCGAACTTTACCCAGGCGACCCCGCGGGCACGGTGCCCCGCTCCCGCAGGTCAGCCGGCGGCCGGTGGCGCGGCGCCAAATCGGTCGAGGTCGTGCACCCACCGCATCGTGAGAACGTGGCTGCCGCCCTCACCCATCTCTCCGGAATGGAATAAGCGCTGCGGACGCCGCATCAAGGATTGGCGGATTGGCCGTGCAAGCGGCGGGTTGAGCGACTCAGACAGCATCAAGTGGAGAGCGGGGAAGCCGGCTTTGATCCGAGCGGCCGATGCCGTAGCGGCCGCGATTGCCGACCGCGCCGCTGGTCGGCCGCAAGCCTCTGCTCTGGAGGCGGTCGCTGATGCTCGAGCCGCTTTCGCCGCGGCTTCCGGCGACCAGGGTGAAGCGGGCGCGGTTGTGACCGAGCTCACGCACCTGATCACCGACCTTGACGATCGCGCCTCATAGGAAATCGGTTGGCCAGGCCAAATCCAGTGCCTCTAGTGAGGCGACGCGCGAGACTCAGGTCCCGCCTTGCAGTCGCACTCGGAGTTCTATGACACTGGTCGGGGGCCCGGGAATGAACCCGGGGCCTCGCGGTCCCGAAAATCCATGGTGCCGTCAGTTGAGACATGGGAGCATGCGATGGAATTCCTGCGAAAAGTAGACTTCGACCGCCTCGCTGCAACCAACGAGCGGGTGTCGCAGACGCTGATCGGTCCCGATTCGGGGGCGTCCAGCTGCAGCGTCAACTGCATCAAGACGCCGCCTGGCGAAGGTTCGCCGGCGGGCCTCCACAAGCACATGGTCGACCAGCTGTTCTACATCCTCAGCGGCACGATGAGCCTGGAGATCGAGGGTAAGCGATATGACGCCGGTCCTGGAACTCTTGTGGTATTCCCAGCAGGCATTCCACATCGCAATTGGAACGGCGGCAGCGAAGCGACTGTGCATCTGGCCATCAACTCACCCTTGCCGGACCCGGCCCTACTCTTTGCGCAGTCGATCGACTGAAATTCGTTCTGAATGCGCAGTACGGGACCCTGGAGAGCTCGGCCGCGCGCGCTAAATCGCTATCTCGCGGCTGGGATGCTGGTCACCAGGCGGTAGCGGTGTTCGGGGCGGCCCGGCCCGCCGTAGCGCATGGTGAGCTCCACCTTCCCCAACTGGCAGAGGTGATCGAGATAGCGACGCGCCGTGACGCGGCTGACACCGGCCTCATCCGCCACCGCCGTCGCCGCCAGGCCTGATTGCGACCGGTTCAACGCCAGCACGATCAATTCCAGCGTGGTGTCGGACAGGCCCTTGGGCAGGGGCTCGTTGCGGGCGGTCCTCAGCGTGCTGAAGATGCGGTCCACATCGGTTTGCTCCGCATGGCCGATTCGCGTCATGCGATCGCGGGCCGCGGCGTAGGAAAGGAGCTTCTCCTCGAAGGTCGCGAAGAGGAACGGCTTGATCAGGTAATGGACGACTCCGCCTCTCATGGCCGCCCGCAGGCTCTCGACCTCGCGCGCAGCTGTGATCGAGATCACGTCGACGGGAGGATGGTCGCCTTCGCGCAGCTGCTGCAGCACCTCCAGGCCCGAGACATCGGGCAGGTAGATGTCCAGGAGCACCAGGTCTGGCCTTAGCCGGTCGACGCTCAGGAGTGCCTCAGCTCCAGTGTGGGCGCGCCCTGCGACCGCAAACCCAGATACGCGCTCGACGTAAGCGCAGTGGAGGTCTGCGACCCGGTAGTCGTCGTCCACGACAAGCGTGCGGATCACGTGCCCGCGGTCACCCTCAGCGGAAGCCGGACGGTGAACAGGGCGCCCCCATCGTTGACCACGCTGACCTCGCCTCCATGCCGGTGGGCCACCTGGCGCACCAGTGCGAGGCCGAAACCGCGGCGTTTGCGCCCCGGGCCGGATTTCGTGCTGAACCCTTCCTGGAAGATCTGGCCGTTGAGGCTTTCTGGCACCCCTGGACCAGAGTCGTGGACCCTGATCACGACCTCGTCCTGGTGTCCGGTCACCGACACGCTGACCCAGCGCTCGCCGCCCAAGGATCCGGCCGCGTCCAGCGCGTTGTCGATCAGATTGCCCAGCAGGGTGATTAGATCCTCACTGTCCAGCGCGCTGCGAGTCATGACCGTGTCGTCACTCACTCTGAGCTCGATCCCCCTCTCGGAGGCGACCGCGGCCTTTGCGAGGAGCAGCGCGCCGAGCACGGGATCTCCAACCCTGTCCAGCAGCGCCTCGGTGAGCTCCTGGTGCACGCCTGAGGTCTGCGCGATGAGCTTCATCGCGTCATCCCCCCGACCCATCTGAACCAAACCCGCGATGGTGTGTAGGCGGTTCGAGTACTCGTGCGCCTGGGCGCGCAGCGCATCCGTGAGGCTGTCCACGCCGAGCCCGCGCGCAAGGCCCGTCAGCTCGGTCGAGTCGCGCAGGGTGGCGACGTGGCCGATCTCGCGGCCCCGGACGCGAATCGCGCGCCGGCTCGCCACCAGCACGCGGTTTCCGGCAAGCAGCACCTCATCCTCGTCGTTCAGGCCGCCGGAGAGAAACCTGAGCAGGCGGCCCGGCGGGAGGACCTGCGACACCCGGCGGCCGACACAGTCCGGGGGCAGCGCCAGCAAACGGCGAGCCTCGTCATTGGCGAGGGTGATGGTTCCATCGCGATCCGTGGCGATGGCTCCCTCATGTATCCCTTGCAAGCTCGCTTCGCGTTCCTCCAGGAGTCCCGCGATCTCAAACGGCTCGAGCCCGAAAGTCTGGCGCTTGAGGCGCGAGGCCAGCAGCATCGAGCCGGCGACGCCAAGGCCAAGGGCGAGCAGCACCGTCACCGCGAAGCCGGGCAGCTCACCCAGCAGCTGGTTGAAGACGGCGGTTTCCAGGAAGCCTACGGAAACCATGCCGATTACGCCGCCGCCATGGAAGATCGGCGCTTTGCCGCGCGCGGAGACGCCCAGCGTGCCTCGCTGCACGCCGACCCACGTGTTGCCCGCGAGGACCGTGCCAGGGTCCTCGTCTACCGGCTTGCCGATCAGGGCGGGATTGGTGTGCGAGTACCGGATGCCGGCGCGATCCGTGACGACCACGTAGGTAGCGCCGGTCGAGAGCCGGACCTGCTCCGCGGTGTTCTGGATCAGGCCGTTGGGGTCGCCGTTGAGCAGCGCGTCCCGGATTGCGCTGTTGGACGCGACCGATTCGGCGATCGCCAGCGAGCGCTGCTCGTATTGGTGGTCGAGCTCCCGGCTCGCCTGCCAGACGGCAGCCGCGGCTCCCATCAGCGCCGACAGCAAGATGATGGCAACCTGGAACACCAGGATCTGGTAGGCGAGGGGAAGCCGTCTTTTCACGGAATGGTTCCCTGGTGATCCTATTACGTCGCCATAACCCGCGCGGCGACCAAAACGACCAAAACGGCCACAACGACCGCATGGATTGTGCGGGGCACACGTGAGATCCAACCTCATCAGCGATGACTCCCGCTATCGAGCTTCGTGGTGTGACGAAGCGCTTCCTCACCCCCTCTGGCGGGATCTACACCGCGCTTCGCGATCTCGACATGGCGGTCGAGCCGGGTGAGTTCTGCGCTGTAGTCGGGCCCACCGGCTGCGGAAAGTCCACCACGCTGGCCTTGATTTCAGGCCTCGAGCCGGCGAGCGAAGGCGAGGTCGAGGTGTTCGGCAAGCCGGTCAAGGGGATCGCCGATGGCATCGGCTATGTGTTCCAGGCCGACGCCGTCTTTCCGTGGAAGACGGTGCTGGAGAATGTCGCCGCAGGACCGCGGTACCGGGGCGCGTCTAATCGCGAAGCGCGGGAGAAGGCGCGGGACTGGATCTCCCGAGTGGGCCTCAGCGGTTTCGAGGACCGCTATCCGTACCAGCTCTCGGGCGGCATGCGGAAGCGCGTCGCGCTGGCGCAGAGCCTCATCAACGGCCCGCGCATCCTGCTGATGGACGAGCCGTTCAGCGCTCTTGACGTGCAGACGCGCTCGCTGATGGAGAACGAGCTGCTCGCGCTGTGGGCAGCGAGCTCCGCCTCCGTCGTGTTCGTGACGCATGACCTGGAAGAGGCGATCTCTCTCAGCGACCGGGTCTTCGTGATGACCGCCGGACCCGGCACGGTCAAGAGCAACTACAAGGTCGACCTTCCGCGGCCGCGCAACGTCGCCGAGATTCGCTTCCAACCACATTTCGCCGAGATCTACGAAGAGATCTGGAAGGACCTCAAGGACGAGGTCCTGGTGAGCTATGAACGTCAGAAGCGCAGCGGCGCGGCTTAGCGTCCGCATGCACGCTCCCACCGGGCCGGCAGAGCGGCCGCTGCCGGATCTCGCCGCGAGGCGAAAGCGCTACGCACAGCGCCGGCGCCTGTCTGTAGCGGGCCTTCGCCTGATGCTCGGCGTCACGATTCTCGGCCTCTGGGAGCTCACGACACGCCTTGGCTGGGTCGACGTCTTCTTCTGGTCTCAGCCTACCGCGGTCGCCGCCAAGCTCTGGATCTGGGTCACGCAGGGCACAGACCTTGGCCCAATACAGGACCAGGTCCTCGTCACCATGGAGGAGACGGTCGGGGGCTTCATCGTCGGCTCGATCCTCGGCATCATCTTCGGCGTCGCCCTCGGCCGTAGCGCGCTGCTGTCCGACGTGCTCGGGCCGTACATCAAAGGGGCCAACGCCATTCCCCGCGTGGTCGTGGGCGCCCTGTTCGCGGTCGCGCTTGGTCTTGACATCAGGTCGAAGATCGCGACCGCGGCCGTGCTGGTCTTCTTCGTCGTCTTCTTCAACGCGTTTCAAGGTGTTCGCGAGGTGGACCGAAACCTCATCGCGAACGCTCGCATCCTTGGCGCGGGCGATAGGCAGCTGACCACCGAGATCCTCATCCCGTCAGCGCTCTCGTGGATCGCCGCCAGCCTGCACACCAGCTTCGGACTAGCCCTCGTAGGCGCCGTCGTAGGAGAGCTCTTTGGCGCGACTCAGGGTCTGGGCGAGCTCATTTATGCGGCGAAGAACAACTTCGACACCGCCGGCGTGTTCGCCGGCATGGCGTTGCTGGCTGCCATGGCGCTGGTGGCAGAGGCGTTGATCACAGCGCTCGAGAACCGCTTGATCAAGTGGCGGCCGCAGGCCGTCACCGAGGCAAGGATTTGAAGGAGGGAGCGTATGAGTAGGCGTAGTCAAAGGCTGTTTACGGCGCTCGCGGTGCTCGCGATCGTCACCGCATGTGGGGGCACGACCCCGTCGTCCAGCGGTGGGGGCACTCAAGCTAACGTCTCGCTGAAGATCATGGTCGGAGGGCTCAACAAGCAGATCTACCTGCCGAACATGCTGGCCCAGCAGCTCGGCTATTTCAAAGACCAGAACCTGACCGTCACGCTCATCGACGAAGGCTCAGGCCAGGCTTCTGAGGAGGAAGTCGTCGCCGGCAACGTCGATGCGGGCTCAGGCGCGTACTCGCATCCGATGGTACTCAACACATTGGGCAAGAAAATCGAGACCATCTGCCAGTTCGGCATCGCGCCGGGCGAGGCGGAGGTCGTCGACTCCTCGTTGACCAATATCTCGTCGCCCAGGGACCTCGGAGGCAAGAACCTTGGCGTCACCGACATCGGTTCAGGCACGCACGTTCTGACGCAGGCCATCCTTGGCACCGCCGGGCTCGACCCGACCAAGTCCCAGTACGTCGCCGTCGGCGCAGGCGACACGTTCATCGCGGCCATCCAGCAGCACAAGATCGCCGCCGGAATGACCACCTACCCGACCATCTCACGCCTCGTCAACTCTGGAAAGGGCAAGATTCTCGTGAGCCTGCTCACGCCTGCTGACACTCGCGCGGCACTTGGTGGCGACTACCCGTTCATCGGCGTCTTCGCCAAGAACGACTGGGTCAACGGCAACAAGGACGTCGCGCAGCGGTTGGTCAACGCCTACGTCAAGACACTCAAGTTCATGCATTCACACACCGCGGCCGAGATCGCGGACAAGATGCCGGCGGGCTACTACGCCGGCGACAAGGCGTCGTACGTTTCCGACTTGCAGAGCCAGCTCAGCATCTTCGGAACCGACTGCAAGATGCCGGCGGGCGGACCTGAGACCGTGCAGAAGATCCAGCAGCAGTTCGTGGCCAGCTACAAGGGCAAGTCAGCCAACTTGAGCGAGACGTACACCAACGAATTCGCCGACAAGGCGAGCTAAGTAGAAGTACCTCGACCTGAGGGACCAGGCCGCGCCTGGTCCCTCGGAAAGCGTGGGAGCAAGGCAGAGAAACGCAATGGAGATCATCCGCAACCTCTATCGCCACAGGCTTCGGAGCTTCCTGACCATCTCCGGGATCGTCATAGGCGTAATGGCGCTCACCACCATGGGCGCCCTGGTCGAGAACTTCAACTCGCTCGTGGAAGGAGGCGTCCAGTACTTCGGTTCGAATGTGCAGGTCGGTCCCCCGGTGGGACAGGCCGCCTCGCTCCTGTCGCTGTCCAAGATCGATGAGATCCGGCAGGTGCCAGGTGTCGCCGCCGCCTTTCCGACTTATGACTTTTCGGCCAAGCCCGGTGCGGCTGGCGTGATCAGCTTCGGCTTCCCTGACACGATCGTCGCCAGCGATCCCACCGAAGCCGCATGGAGCAACCTGAAGACGACCTTCGCGCAGGGCCACGCGATCGACGCGGACTCCAGCGGTGAGGTCGTGCTCGGGTCGATGATCGACAAGGAGTTCAACAAGAAGATCGGCGATACCATCGACCTGCCTGTCAAACCGCGCGATGCCACGCCGGACTTCGTGAACCACACGTTCAAGGTCGTCGGGATCCTCGGCGTGACGCGAACCGCGCCGGACACATTTGCGTACATCAACATCACCGACGGGCAGATGCTGCTGAAGGACAGCCTGCCAGTCGCGGAGCGTAACGCGCTCGACGTAACGATGATTGCCAAAGGCATCGATGTCTATGCCAGGCCGGGCACTTCCATCCGCGAGCTGGACAAGATCGCAGACCGGATCAATAGCCAGGTCAGCGGGGTCAAGGCATCGAGACCGAGCGACCTGGTCATCGGCTTCAAGCAGGGCGGCGCCATCTTCACCGCCCTGACCACGGCGGCCGCGCTCCTGGCCTTGATAATCGGCGGCCTGGCGGTCGTCAACAAGATGTTCATGGCGGTGGCGGAGCGCGCGCTTGAGATTGGCCTCAAGAAGGCGGCCGGGGTGACTACGTTCAACATCATGGGAGAGTTTCTTGCCGAAGCCACATTGATCGGGGTGGTTGGCGGTGTGATCGGCTATGGCCTCGGCGCCTTGATCACCATCATCGCCAATGCATCGACGCCACCCGGCCAGTCGACGCTGTTTCTGATCACGCCGAACCTCACCATCCTGGCGATCGGCTTCGCCACCGCTCTGGGGGCGGTCGCCGGCGTGCTGCCGGCATGGCGCGCAGCACGCCTCGACCCGGTCATCACCTTGAGGAACGAGTAAAGAGCCATAGACGACGCAGGAAACGGCCTAAGCCAGAAGCCCCGGTAGAGTAGTACGACTTCGATGGCACGGAAAGGCAAGCAGCCAGCTCCGAACGACGAAGAATCGCTCAAGGATTCCTGTTGCCCTTGCATATGCTCAGGCACACCTGGATTTGGGCGGCATTACTGGCTGAGAAAGGATTTGCAGGGCAGCAGGATGTGCGGGCAAGGAGCCCTTGGATGCGCCTGGTCGTACAGCAACGCCGGTGGCAAACGGTGATATTTCGTGGCACTCAGCGGCACGTGGTGAACTCGGACCGCCAGTTTTGAACGGGCTGCAGCGATCTGTTAACCGCAGGTTCAGAGTTCGAATCTCTGTCCCGGAGGGAGGCGGACGATCTCGAACCCGGAACTCCAGTGGTTACCGAGAATCTGTAGGGTACCCGGGAGCAGGGTCACGCGCCCAATCGCCCGCGCTTCCTTGAAGCGGCCGACCGATTAGCCAGTGGTGGCCGAACGGATCCGCGACCCGTCCCTGGCGCAACCCGTAATCCTGGTCTTTGATTGGCGAGACCTCAATCGCGCCGGCGCGAATAGCTTGCGCGGCGACGGCATCGGGGTCTGAGACGAATAGGTTGATCCTTACGGATGTGCCATCTAGGGTCTGCGGACTAAGGTTGCCCGCTTCTGGAGCCTCATCGGCTATGCGGAACCGGGCCTCGGCGATGGCCATCTCGACTACGACCCTTCCATTCGGATAGGTGTTCCGATGAATCTCCCGCGCATCGAATGCTCGCTCGTAGAAAGACACCGCTGAAACCGCGTCCCTGACCGTCAGCACGGGTGTGATCCTAGTTTCGGAGGGCATGCGGACACTATGCTCCGAGCTGCCCACATGAGTTCGCGTCTTGAATCAGGCTTATGTTGCGAGTCGGCCGCGCAAGGGTGCGGCTGGAGAAACATGATCTAAGAGCTCACGAACCTCAGGGGTAGGAGCGAGGAGAAAAGTTCGAAGAGCGTCCACTAAGGGGAGCCAATTTTGAGTTCAAAAATGGGCTTTCGCCCAGGCATGCTGCGCCCTTCGGGTGAGCTTACGGCGATCTTACGGCAGTAAATTGGCGTAAGGCCCAGCGGGACTAGTGCTCGCGCTCTCCGAGGAGGTCTTCGATGCGGCGCTGCATCGCGCCGCAGGTCGGGAATGACATGGCTGTAGGTGTTCATCGTCAGCCCGATTTGGGAGTGCCCCAAGAGGTCCATCACGACCCGGGGCGAGACGCCCTGCACCAAGAGCAGGCGTCGCGCAAGAGTGGCGCAGGTCGTGGAATCGTCGCTGCGCCAGCCCAGCTCGATCCAGCAGCTGGTGGAATCCCTTAGTGACCGCGGTCCCGTCAAGGGGCGTTCCCTTGGGAGTGGTGAAGACCAGACCATGTTCAATCCAGCGCCGGCCAGCCACCCCTTTCTCGAACTGCTGCCGCCCAAAATGGTCCTTAAGAGCTTTCGCGATCATCGACGGCATCGCCAACGTTCGTCGACTCCGTTCGGTCTTGGGCTCAACTAGGCGCGGTGACCCATGGATTCGCTGCTACTGTCTCGCAATCCGGACGTAACCCATATCGAGGTCCACATCCTCCCAGCACAGTCCGAGTGCCTCGCCCTGGCGAAGGCCCATCGTCAGAGCCACCGAATAGAGCGCTTCAAGACGGTCTCCCTTGATGACCATCGCTCTACCCGCGGCCCTTCAACTAGGGCTGCTGCGTTGCGTGTACCAATCCCCATTTGACTGCTTCATTCAAAGCCGTGCGGAGGGTTCCTCGGATGTATCGAACCGACTAACGACAGGTATGCCGCGCGCTGGTGGCGATACTATTGGCGGGCCACGTTTGATTCGAAAAGGAGGTTCTCAATGCCGCTCTACATGGACATTCATCACAAGATCGATGGCCTGACGGCAGAAGCGATCAAGGGTGCTCACGAGCAAGATGTGAAGGTTCAGGAAAAGCACGGAGTGACTTACCACAAGTACTGGTTCGATGCGGGCTCCGGCAGGGCGTTCTGTTTGGTCGAGGCGCCCAACAAGGAAGCCGCCAATGCGGTGCATCGCGAGGCCCACGGGTTGGTGGCGGATGAGCTCATCGAGGTGCAGGAAGGGGCCTAAACAGACCGGGCGCAAAGGTGCGGGTGGCTATCCGCCAAACAAGCCATTTCTCAGAGCCGCGGCCCCCGCCTGGGTTCTTACGCCGACTTTGTCGTGAGTTTTTCATCTAATAGTCCTGCGGGCGGGGGGATTACCGTCAAAGAAGCCGCTAAGCCTTACCGCGACAAGTAGAGGAGAAATCTCATGACTGACGATGAGCGGCCCCGCACGACATTCGACTCCGGCCAGCCGGCCACGAGTGACGAGTACTCGCTCACCGTCGGCCCGTCCGGGCCGATCCTGCTCCAGGACGCCTACGTCATCCAGAAGATGCAGGCGTTCAACCGGGAGCGGGTGCCCGAGCGGGTCGTGCACGCCAAGGGCGGTGGCGCTCACGGCTTCTTCGAGGCCACCGAAGACGTTTCACAGTTCACGAAGGCGGTCCTTTTCCAGAAGGGCAAGAGGACCGAGTCAATTGCGCGCTTCTCGACGGTCGCCGGCGAGCTAGGCTCCCCCGATACCGCTCGTGACCCACGCGGATTTGCGCTCAAGTTCTACACCGAGCAGGGCAACTACGACATGGTAGGCAACAACACTCCCGTCTTCTTCATCCGCGACCCCTCGAAGTTCTCCGACTTCATCCACTCGCAGAAGCGCCGCGCCGATAACCACCTTCGCGACAACAACATGCAATGGGACTTCTGGACTCTGTCGCCGGAATCGGCTCATCAGGTGACAATCCTGATGGGTGACCGTGGAATACCTCGGAGTTGGCGGCACATGAATGGGTACTCGTCGCATACATACATGTGGATCAATGCCGGCGGCGAAAAGTTCTGGGTGAAGTACCACTTCAAAACTGATCAGGGTGTCGAGTTCCTGACGCAGAGCGAGGGGGTGGCGACTGCCGGTGAGAATCCAGACGCGCACATTCATGATCTGTGGGCCTCTATCAAGAGGGGCGACTGCCCAACGTGGACCCTGAACGTGCAGATCATGCCGTTCGAAGACGCCGCGAACTACCGGTTCAATCCCTTCGACGTCACCAAGGTCTTGCCGCATAGGGACTATCCCCTCATCAAAGTGGGCCGCTACGTGCTCGACCGCAACCCGGAGGACTACTTCGCCGAGATTGAGCAGGCGACGTTCGAGCCGAGCAATTTCATCCCGGGCATCGGGCCGTCGCCGGACCGCATGCTTCTCGGTCGGCTGTTCAGCTATCACGACACCCACCTGCACAGGGTGGGCACCAACGCGCAACAGCTACCGGTCAACTATCCAAAGCACGCCAAGGTCAATTCCTATAACAAGGACGGCGCTATGCGGTACCGCAACCCAGGCGATCCCGTCTACGCGCCGAACTCTTTTGGAGGACCCGCGGCCGCGCCACAACTCTTCGGCCAGGATCCGGCGTGGGAGGTCACCGGTGAGATTGTGCGCGCTGCCCAAGCGCTGCATCGAGAGGACGATGACTTCGGCCAGGCCGCGACCATGGTGCGGGAGGTGCTCAACGATTCGGCCCGCGACCGGCTGGTCTCGAACATCGCAGGGCACGTCAAGCTGGGTGTGGAGGAGCCGGTCCTAAGCCGGGTCTTCGACTACTGGCGCAACGTGGACCACACGCTTGGCGATCGGGTGGAGGAGGCGGTCATCGGCCGAGTAGCCGCCAAAATCGTTTAGGTACGGGCGCGGCACCGGCGTCACGTAGTGTCACCTGGCCGATTGGGAGCGCAGACTCCTGAAGCGAAGCGTGTGGTCGTTCATGTAGTAATCCCTCCGACATCGCTGGATGAAACCGCCCTTAGATCCCCTGGCGAGGCTTTGAATTGAACTTAAAACCCTTGAAATCGATCTCGGCGGAGCAAACCGCTTAGATTTCGGGACCGTGCGTCCGAAGGAGGCAGAGGTCCTGACAGCCAAGATGACAGCCGACATCACGAATCTGGGCGGACGCCGGCGCATGAACGCGGAATGTGGAAGCCTTGTTTCAATCTCTGACGGGTGTTGGCGGACATTAGCGGACGCCGGACCCGCGGTCTTCAAAACCGTTTGCGGCTTGGCAAACCGAAGGACGCCGAGGCGGTGGGCGGAGGCGCTGTAAGCCGCCTTCGTACAGCAACGCGGGTGGCAAACCGTGACATTAGGCGGCACTCGGCGGCACCCAGCGAATTCAGACCGGTAGTTTTGAACCGGCGGCAGCGATCTGTTAACCGCAAGGTTCAGAGTTCGAATCTCTGTCCCGGAGCCATTTTGTGTGCAAGTTCGGCTGAAGGACGAAAAGGGCCTTCGGCTGATGGTTGTCAGTACTTCGGGTGATGCCTTACACCTACTTCGGCTGATTCTTGACACTCCCTGGTATGAGGGAGATGACGGAGTTCGTTGACACTGAGGTCTCCACTGAAATGAGGGGAGGAGACGCAGGTGACCGAACGAGAGCTCACTAGGAAAGCCAACTGGCCATTAGCCATCATCCGCCATGCTCAAGAGGTCACTGGGAACGTGGCCTTTACCTGTCGCTACTACGGCGTCCCCAGGCAGAGCTACTACAAATGGCTCCGACGCTATGAGGAGCTGGGCGTCGACGGCCTCCGCGATCGCTCTTGCCGGCCCCTTGTCAGCCCGCACGCGACCAAGGCCGCAACAACGGGGCCGAGTTCCAGTCTGCCTTCAACGGCAAGGTCGAGCGTTCCCATCGCATCGACGATGAGGAAATCGGCGGTTCCGGAGATGGTCAGCTGTCACCAGCAGGCCGCCGGGCCACCGGTCCAATGGCCCAGGTGGTTAACGGGAGACGACGCGCCTGTTCCCGGCGTCTAGGCAAAGCGTTCGATTGAGATCGACGATTGGGAATCGGAACAACTATTGTCGACCTCGAGATACCAACGTCCGGCCGGCATCTGAACGGTGACCGGAGACACCGCCGTCACGCTCGACCCAGTGTCCCCCCAAATGAGGCTCTGCTGATGGTAGCCAGCCTCACTCCAAAGCTCAGCTTGAATGCTGCACGGAACGTTGGCACCCATTGGTGTTTGCTGCACCTGCCATGAGACCCTATAGCTGCCTCCAGTAAGCGAAAAGACGTTTGAGGTGTACTTCCCGGTTCCCTGCACAGAGAACCTGTCGGCTGGAGGCTGCCCACATTGCCCAATTCCGACAATCACTACCACCAGAACTAGACCAGCTAGACCTGCGCCAATCCACAGCGGGCGCCGGGACGGGGCGCTGCGAGGTGCGGCGACGGCAGGCGGAGGAGGTGACGAACCCGGGAACTCGCTTGCCGGTCGCCATTCAGCGCCGTTCCACCACCACTGCCGGTCATCCGACCACTGCGCCTGTTGTTGGCTCACCTCTCAACCTCCTCGATACTCAACAATGCGCCGAGCCACCCGGCCTGAGTCGGGCTGATCTTGACAGTTGCCAGTCGTCATGGTGGGCGCCTCGGTCGAAGGAGCATGTTCTAACCGCTTGAGATGGTCCTCGATTCTGGGTGGGCAGGCGATGATCGCATCTGGTGGCTGGACTGCTGCGCCGCCGGCGCAGCTTCCCGGCCATCGCCTATGAGCAAGTGGGCCGACCCGCCACATGTGCGTGGTCATGCGTGTTTTCCCGCTATGCGGGAACCACTGAAACCTCATCCGCAATGCGGACGGCCACATAGTCCCCTGCTTCGTGTTGTGCAAGTGGCTCCAGGAGAAACCTCTCGAGATTCGCCCTCAGGTGCCCGACACCGTCGTTTGCGGAGAATCCGCGGCCGGCCAGCAGCACAATCACGTCTTCTGGGACACGAAGCTTATAGCCGTACCGACTAGCGTGATCGAGTGCCTTGGCGACCTCAACAGCAGCTATCGACTCCACGGTCTCGAGACTCAAGGGCGCGAAGCTGACTACCTCATCGATGCTGTCATGGATTCTCTGGGGCAGACCGTTCAGGAAGAGTCCCGCTCTGTCGTTGGTGGAATCCTTGACCGATCCAGAGGTCACGAACCCGACTGATTGACCGGCCTCCTCATCCGTGTGACAGGTCAGGATGAGTATCGTCGCGTCGAACACTGCTGTTTTCCCTCTGACGTCTGTCAGCCTCCCGGCGTCGAAGACGTGAACCAGTGAGTCCCAGACATGGGGATGAGCCTGCGGGGCGTCGTCAAACAGGATCACCGACCGAGGCGATAGCAGTACCCGGCTGGTGAGCCAGCCGTCTTCCGACTCGCCAAGTGCGAGCAAGGGACCAATCAATCTCGCAATCGAGGCTGGTTCGCGACATTCATGCATGTCGACTGAAATCAGCGCACCTTCGCTTCCAAATAGCTCGCGAGCAAGGCTCGCTGCGAGTGAACGCTTCCCTGTTGAGGCTGGACCCACGAAGACAAAAATGCCGTCGGGCCGCTTCGTCTCAATATCCATCCCACGCAATGTCAACGCCAAACGGCTCACGACCTGGGCGATAGCGCGGTCCTGACCCAGGACGTCTTTCTTTAAGGCGGAGGCCAGCCGATCGATGTCTGGCAAGTTGGGCGCTCGAGTCTGAGCTCGCACATCTTCAGTATTCGGCTCGTTATGGACTGGTGGCGGGGCCTGCGCTGGGTCCGATGACCGCAGTTGCGGCAAGTCTCGGACCAACTCGGCTACCAGATCCGTCCAGACATCAGCCGCGCCGGCGACCCTCTCGAGAAGCGCGATCGTTTCTGGGGCGTCTTCGACCGCGACACCTGGGGTCGAGGGCTCAGCCCCCATCAGCGCATCCAGCTGGTGATGAACGGTGGCTCCGACGCTCGCTTCCAGGCGGCGCGGATCCTTCATGTACAGGGCAACCGCCAGGTGTAAGGGTTGAACGCGCCGATGGCCGGCGCGCTTCGCTTGCGCTCGAGCGTTGTCGAGGAGATTGGCTAGTTCAGCCGGTAGGCCCACTGTTTTGCTGAGCCTCAACCGACTGGGCTGCGGCGAATCTGTCCTTGACTTCCTGGTTCAGATGATTGGCGACAAGGGCCACCACCTCTACCACGTGCTTGAGCTCATCGGGATCAAGGAACTCGCCCAATAATCGGTGTCCAAGCACCAGGTTCGCGCCCGCAGGTTGGACCGGTGTCGGCACCAGCAGAAGATGGCCAAACACGTAGTCGGTGGTCGCCACGAATTGACACAGCTCTGGGCTCATGAGCAGTGAGCCGATGACGCAGTAGACCGACACGAGGGTGTTGTCTTCTTTGAACCACGGATCGTCGGCCGGGTGCTTCAGATCTTTGACCGCGATCCTTACTTCTGAGGATCCCGCGGGTACCACGAAGTCTCCCTCCCGATCGCTGGTTGCAGCCCCGAGCCAGTCGGTCAGGATCCTCCGTACGCGGTCTCGCGTGATCGCGATGTCTCCAGGCATGCAGGAGCCTCCATTCGCCGATTTGGTCCCGGCGGCGACATCGTACCCCGAGCTACGGGCCGACAACCAATCACGCTCATCCACTGGAGTAATGTCGTCGGCGCATGATCCGGTTGCCAGTGACGGTGCATGCCCCCGTGCGCATCCTGGCGGCGAGCGTCGCCGCGGTCATCGCATTGGCGGTGATCACCGATGCGGAATTCCGAACAGCGAAGCCCCCGGCGGTCGCCTCCTCCAATTCGTTCACAGGGCTAGTGGCGGGATCCGAGGACGCTGGCAGGGTCGCCCCCGATCGCTCGCTATCCGTGCTGCTGATGCTCAGACAAGGCCTGCCGGCTCAAGACCTGGAGGGTCAGGCCGCACGCCTGGATGGCTACTTCGCAGCTGCCGGCCTGGCGACGACCTGGCACACCGGACATCGCTGGCTGACGGTCGCAGGCCCGGCCCGTCATCTTGAACGCGTCTTCGACATCGACGTCCACCAATACCGTTCGCGCGACGGCGTCCGGTTCGCGGCCAGCATGCGTGACCCGATCGTGCCGACCGAACTGCGGAGCATCGTCGCCGGCACCGGCCATGTGAGCACGTATGCCGCTGCCGCCGGTCCATCCGTGCCCGCCGGCGGCCTGCGAGCTGTCGACATGCTGAACGCATATGACATGAAGCCGCTGCGCGATCTTGGCTTGGACGGCAGCGGGGAAACCGTGGTCTTCTTCGAAGGGTTTCCTATTGGAGGCTACAAGCAAGCTGATCTCGACGTCTTCGCAAAGAGGGAACATCTTCCGCCCTTCGTGGTCACGCAGCGCACCCCACTCACTGGCACGCCGCCCTCAGCTGTGGAAGCTCAGATGGACCTGGAGATTGTCCACGCAATCGCGCCCGGCGCCAAGTTGGTCGTCTACACGATGAAGGAGCCGGCTTCGGCTGACGATCTTCTTGCCCTGCAGGATCGGATGGTCTCGGAGAATCCAGGCGCGATCGCCGTCATTGAATGGTCGACCTTCGAGGACAGCGTGACGAAGGCCCAAGCCGATGCTTGGGCCTCCGTTTACGATCGTGCCGACCAGCTCGGGGAGACTGTGCTGGTGCCTTCATTCGACGACGGCGCATTCGGTGGCTTGAACTCCGACTGGGGTGCGGTCCCCTCAGAGTCGTATCTGTCGCAGTGGCTGCCAACCACGATGCCCGGCGTGACCTCGGTGGGAGGAACGCGTATCAGCGTTCGGCGCGATGGCACCTGGTACAACGAGACGGTCTGGGAAGACCCAGCCGGCACCGCAGGCAGCGGGGGCGGGCTGGCACGTTACATTCCGATGCCGGCCTGGCAGAAAGCACCAGGCACCGCGAATCGCTTCAGCAACGGCATGCGTGAAGTGCCCGATATTTCAGCGGACGCTGACCCGGTGAGCGGTGCATCGATCTTCCTCTCGGAGTTCGGCGGCTGGACGACCGGGGGCGGAACAAGTCAGTCCGGGCCCATCCTGGCCGGCGCGGTTGCGCTCATCAACCAGTACCTGAAGCGAAACGGGTTGAAGCCGGTGGGTTTCCTGAATCCGGCGCTCTATTCGCTTGCGACCGGCCACCCGGCTTACCCGCCCTTTCACGACATCACCGTTGGGACCAACCTCTACTACCCGGCTACGCCGGGTTACGACCTTGCCACGGGACTCGGTACGCCGGACGTATGGAACCTGGCGCGTGACCTCGAGAGTCTCCAGCGAAGAGGGTCCTGAATCTGATGGCTGGGACGGCTCTTCCGAGGTTTTGTCCCCGGTGTGGGGCGCCGGCGAGCGGCTCTCGATTCTGCGGTCGTTGTGGCAATGCACTTGCGATAAGCATGTCGCGGAGCTCGACCTACGCGGTCGCCGTTCCGGCCAGCGTCAGGACCCTTTTCCGTGGCAAGACCGGGACCAGACTCTGGATTGCCGTGATCGTTTGTGTGACCCTATTGCTCACCGCGACGGCCGCGGTCAGCTTCGCGCTCGCTTCGGCAACTGCACCTAACGCCCGCTGCATCGTCTTCTGCGGCAGGCCGGTGTTGGCAGCACCCGTCGATCCACCCTACAGGTACACCAGCTCCGCGTATGGCTACTCGGTTTCCCTCGAGTACGCTCTCAGCGCGTCGGACGGCCCAATCATGAAGCTGGTCGTCATGAACGATCGCTCGATCGGATGGCTGGTCACAAGCCGATATCATCCCGAACGGGGCTCATGGCCATTTGTATTCAGCGGAGAACCCGCAACTGGTAAAAGCGCCGAAGAGATTGCGACCGCTCTCGTGCATGCTGAACATCCTGAGGCGATTTTTGTTTACAGCATTCCGCAATCGGAGCTGGGCTACACACCTGGATACGGCGCTGTTTACGACCTGACCATTCGAATTGGAACGGGGCAAAGCGCTCACGCTCGCGTGGTTGTGGAGGTTGCGATAAAGCGCGGGCTCGCAGTGATTTTGGACAGCATTGGACCTTACCTGAAAAGTGCACCCGATGCGTACGGACATCCCAATCCTGCGGCGACACCCATGACGTCTTACTTCGTGGATGCCGCGAACAGCGTCACATGGCCTGGCGACCCGCCATTGTGAGCGCGATCAGCGCCGGCTAAAGCGGTGAGTCTCCTTCCCACCTCACCGTGTTCGTGATCCCCGTCATGGCGAATTGCACCAGCGTTTTCGGGGGGTTTGGGTGGCCCGTCTCGAAGTTGGGTAGGTAGACACCGAGCCCGATCGCCTCCACGGATATTCCCCGCTTGATCGCGACCATGATGATCACCCTGAATTCCTGCGCCTGACCAGCGCCTGGCGCATAACGTATCGAGTAGACCGCCCCCGTTCCCGCGGTGTAGCCGAGCTCAGCCTGAGGAATCGGGTAGAGGAGGGAGGCGTCGGGATAGCTCGAGGTCTGAATTGCCTTCAGGATCTGGTCCGCGCCGCGGCCGGCGGCGGGCTCACTCGACACCGTGAAGGGAAAGGCAGGTCCCTGAGGCTGGCTGGACAGTCGAGCTATGAATCGGATTGCCCGATCGTCCTCGGAGGCCACCTCGATCTTCATTCCTCCGCCGGATGAAAGAGGGGTGTATTGGAGCGACCATCCGTAGGCTCGACTGGTGTACGTGGCGGGACCCGGCAGTGGCGGCGCGAGTTGAGGATGATGGCAATCGCTTCCCGTGCATTGGAGCGCCTGAGGATGTTGACCGATCAGATACGCGGCAACACCGGTCAGGGTCATCAAAAGGAGCACTCCGGCCGCCGCCTCGATCCAGACGAGTGAATGCGTCACTCGGGGCAGCGCCGGCGCATGCGAATAAGCCCTTGGAATCGGCCGAGCTACAGATGCTGTGATGGGCGCACCACAGGCTGCGCAGTAGCGCACACCCGCACCCGCTGGCCGCCCGCACTGGCCGCAGAACGCAGTCATCCCGTCCCGCTTGTCGGCTGGAGCTCTGCGATGTCGCGTGCGAGGTTCCACGCGTCGGGCGTGCCAAGCCCCGTGGCCATGTCATAGCCGGGCGCAGCCGCGTACACGAGGTTGGTTCCGACCGTGATGTCATGGAAAGGCGGATAGCGTGGGTGGCCCGCGGCCAACCTGTACAGAACTGGGTTCAGGAATCCGGGCGCCCTGGAGTTGTGCTCCCTCAAGTACTGATTGATCAGAGCCATCATGCCCGCCCAGATCGGTCCGGACTGACTGGTTCCTCCGCCCTGACACCAGCCGCCGCATTGTGTGATGTAAACGGCCGCTCCCGTCGCCGGATCGGCATCGGCGGACACGTCGGGTACACGGCGCATGGGCGGATTGGATTGGTCGCCCGGTGCTGGACCTGTTTGGTAGGACGGCCTGGGGTAGAAAGTGCTGAGGCCGCCACCACCACCGCCGATGCCGGCCGGCTCCTCCCAGACTTGTTCTTGGTAGTAGTTTCCGTCGGCGCGCACGCTGAGACGCGTGCCTCCGACTGAGGTCACGCTGGGTGGACTTGTGAAGAGGGATACCCCGACGTACTGATCCGATGGCGTCGCATTGTTGTTGACCTCCAGACACTCGTAACCGCCAACATCGCCACTCGGAACCAGAACTGTTTCCCCAAGTTGCGCTGCCCTTTGCCACAAGGACTCGAAAGCTGTGGCCTGCGCTTGATCGTAAAAAGCCTCGCAGGCTTCGGCCTCGAGGACGACGATGGCTCCCGGATTCTCTTCGACGAGCTGCCGCATGAGGGGCAGCTCTCCCTTGAGTGTTTGAATTGCGGGATCTACGAAATATGCCTTCAGTCGCGCGTCGGGCGCGATCTCGTGCACCAGCTCGAAATCCATGGTGACTTCTGAAGCATCGAACGGTGCGGGTTGCTTGACACCGTGGTCGTCGGTGTGCAGCGGCGGAAGGTTGAATTTGGCGGTGAAAGTGTCGTAGTCGCTCTGCCTGTAGTTTCCAGGCAGCTCGAAGAAGACGATCGTCTCCCCCCGGCCCGAGGCGCCCGCCTCGACCAGCGACTGCATGTCGTAAGCCTTTTTGAGGTCGATTGGCCGCAGTCCTCCCGGGGGAACGGCGGGGCGCCAAGAATGGCCGCTTAGGTCGGGGTAATCCGTGATCCGGCTGATGCCGCCAACAAATGCGACCAACAGGTCGGGAATCTGCGGCATACCCTGGCTCGAATAAAAGCGTTTCGAACCGCGGACATAGTCATGAACCTTCACGCGGAAGACAGACTCGGCTCGGTCAGTTCGGCCCCAGATCGTCACCCAGGTATCACCGGGCCGCCACTCCGCTCGCAGGCCTGATTCCCGCATGAACGCGAGAACCGGTTCGCCGTCTTTACCTCGCAACACGACGATTGCGGAGACTTCGGCTGCAGGGCGGCGCTCGCCGAGGTCACGCGCGCTTTCGACCAATGCGGACACCCGCGGTGCGGGGCCGTCGACCTGGTCCATGGTGCGGGGCACACAGCTGTTGGAAACAAGGAAGAACGCCAGGAAGAGGAGAGTCCGAGGAGTCCTTGTGCAGTCCTCTTTATTCCGGCGCATCGCCAGGAAAGACGACGCTGTTCACGACACCGGACATGCGCGGCAGCTTCGTAGCTGCCGGATTGGGATGTCCCCCGGTCTGCTGCTGGTAAGGCCCCAAAGCGATCATCTCGATCGCCAACCCTTTCTTGACCGACACGATCAGGAGCAGCCGCGCGTGAGCCGTCTGGCCAGTACCCCCGCTGATCGTCAGGTCGTAGACGGCGCCGTACCCGGCGTTGTATCCAAGGCCGGCGGCGGGAATCTGAAAGACGAACGCCGCATCCGAAAACTGACTCTGCTTGATTTGTTCCGCCACTTGCTGTGCGCTTCGTCCTTGAGCGGGCTCGGCCGTGAAGCCATAGGACCAGGTTCCATTGAAGACCCATCGAATCGTCTTGGAATCCTGGACCGTCGGGGCCAGGTAATACTCGAGCGAGTACCCATAGGCTGCGCTGGTGTACTGCATTGGGGGTGGCAGCGCCGGGGAGGTCGGAGGCGGCGGATTGCAGGGCTCTCGGCATAAGGCTGGAGGAGTCGGGCTAAGAAGGACGCCCAGAGCTGCCATGACCACGATCAGGAAGAGAGCCGTCCCGCCGCCGAGAAACCAGATCCAGAGCCGGCCTGAAATGAGACGAGGCGTTGTTGCGGGTCCATATCTCGGTGGCGTTGTGGCAGGTGCCGCTGCGCCCACCCCGAGTGGTCTGCCGCAGCTTCCGCAGAACCGCGTCCCCGGCGGATTCTTGCTGCCACAGAACCCGCAATAGACGCCGGCGCCGGTGGCAGCCGGCGTGTTCACCTGACTCCTCGCGCCATCCGGCCGGCGCCCGTTTTGGGCGTGGCGCGGGTCGCGATGCCGCAGTTGGGACAGAAGGCCATCCGCGGCACTATCCGATGGCAGTGGCTGCACTCGGTGGGCGGTCCAACCGGAACTTCAACCGCCTCGGCAAGCAGCATGTGATGAAGGGCGACGCGTACCCAGACCAGGAGGGCAAGCGCGACCACCGCGTACACCAGCACCTCGGTCAAGGTGCTGGTCGCGAGGACGCTGGTCACGCCGCGGCCGGCTTGCACGAGGACGGCTACAGCGATCGCGACAGCGAGTGAGGTGGGAAGGCCTCGTGCCTCAGCGCGCACTTTGCCGCGCCTCAACCACAGCGCCCCGGCAATCAGACCGGTGGTGCTTGCGTTGATGACCGGAATCAGAAGGCCGTGCTGCACGATCTGAAGGGCGTTGGTGACCGCCGGCGTGTTCGAGAACGGCCCCTGCTGAAGCTCTGGAAACAGGTCGACGAGAGTGGACCCGAATGTGAAGCCCAGTGCGCACGCCGCGCCAAAGCTGAAGCCGTCGAGGGTCTCATCGAAGTGACGCCTCGTGTACATGACCGTGGCGCCCGCAAGCATCAACAGCTGGGCGAGAAGTGGCAGCAACACCCCTGGAACGAAAACCGTCGCTGCGGACGGACCCAATGTGATGTTGAGAATTCGGTCCTGCGTGATGGAGGGACCTGTGAAGTAGGCCCACGCGGCGCCAAGGATCAATCCCAGAAGGACGGTGACGGCCAGGACCAGTATCGGCTCGTCTTCATAGACCTCGACCTCGTAGAGATAAAGCAGGTAGAGGACAAGGACGCCAACTGACGCGAGCGCGATGGCCGGGCCGGTCAAACGGACCAGTCCGAGGGCGACCAGCAGCCCGCCGAGCACGAGGAATCCGATGCGGAAGGGAAGGCTGCTGCGATGCGGCAGGTGAGGCAGAAGCGTTGAAACGAATGTCAGATGGAGAACGTGTTCACCCGGGTCGGCGGCGAAGGCGTGCTGTCGCCGAGCGCCCGAGGTGGACTGACTCACAAGGTGAGCCCCACACGAGCCGCAGTACTCGCCGGAGGGCACGGACCGGCCGCAGTTGAAACACGTGACGAGATCGACCTCCGCATCGCCGCCACCAACTCGGGCAGAAGGCGGAGGCGCGACGTCACCGGGTTCTTCAGCACTGCGTGGACGCCGCCTCTTTGCCGGTGGGGGGCCGCTCAAATCCGTCCACCATTACGTTGGTAGGCCTCTAGATCGCGAGCCAAGTTCCAGACGTCAGGCGAGCCGAGACCCGTCGCGAGGTCATAGCCAGGGGTTGCCGGATGGACGAGATCGCTGCCGACAACGATGTCGTGGAATGGCGGGAATGGTGGATTTCCCCGCGCCAGGGCGTAGAGCGCTGGGTTCAGAAACCCGACCGGCTTCAGTCCCTTCGACTTCAAGTACTGGTTGATCAGCGCCGTGATGCCGGCCCATATGGGTGCTGACTGGCTGGTCCCACCTCCCTGGCCGGGGCCATTGACACTGTCGTAGATGGCCATTCCACTGTAGGGGTCGGCATCTGCGCTCACATCTGGAATGCTCCGCATACGGTCTGGATTGAACTTGTTGTCAACCCCAGGCGCCTGCTGCCACTGAGGCCGCGCGAAAAGTGTGCTGACACCGCCCCCGGTCCCACCCGTTTCCGGTGCCGCCATCCAGACCACCTCGTTGTACCAGCTCCCATCCTGGCGAACGCTCAGGTGTGTGCCGCCGACAGCCGTCACTCCCGGAACGGACGCCGGGAGCGGGACACCGACGTACTCGGACGTCGGCAGGGCCTTGGGATCGTTTGTCAGGCAGCCGAACGCGCCGCTATCGCCGGTGGAGACAAAGACCGTATTTCCCTGCTGGGCCGCCTGATCGTAGGCGGATGTCAGGGCGGCGCTGTCTGCCGTTTGGCCTCGCTCACATTCGCCCCAACTGTGGCTGATGATCGCGCCGGGATTGTCCCCGACGATGTGCTGATGAATCGCCTTGAAGTCCTCGTCGGTCCGGAACGCACCGGTGTATACGACCAGGCGCGCCGCTGGGGCGATGGAGTGCACGACCTCGAGGTCCATGATCGTCTCGCCCTCACCTGGGTTGTCGGTCGGCCCAACCACTGTCACGTTCTGCTGCGGGAGGTGGTTCTGCTGTGAGAACAAATCGAAATCGCTCTGCCGGAAGCCATCGCTGAGCGACCAGAAGACAACGGTTTCGCCGGCTCCGTCGAGCTGGAGATCGTCTCGCAGCGGTTTCATGTCGTAGGCGGCGACGATGTCGGTGGGCTTGAGGCCACCCGCCGGCACCGAGTGCAGCACCAGCGGAGGCTTGTAGCTGGAAACCTGGCCCACATCAACTACGTATCCCCGCACGGGGGTCGGAATAATGGACTTGTCCGGACTGGCGTAGTAGCTGACACCGTTCGGGCTTACATAGGCGTGGATCCGAACGGCGAACGCCACCTCGACACTATGAGCCGGTCCTGCGACCACCGCGGTACGGCTCCCCGGCTGCCACTCGACATCAAGGCTACGCCCGAAATAGGCCCTCAGAGCATCCACCTCCGAGGTGGGTGGACCGTATGCGGCGGCAAACTCTGATGGCGTCTTGAAGCGAGCAAAGTTTGGCGAGGCGGGATCGTAGATGGCCCGCAGATCCGCTTCCTCTCGCTGCTTCGTCGGATCAACCAAAACAAGCGAT
>DATNMN010000280.1:0-2858 GCA_035602295.1 Candidatus Dormiibacterota bacterium
ATCCGCGCGGGAACCGCCATCATCGGAACCGACGACGGATAAACAGTGCGACCGCCGGGCACATAAAGGCCGACGCGGCTGAAGGGGCGCCATTCGCGCCACACCTGGACGCCCGGCGCGACGACGACGGCCTCCTCGTGAAACTGCTGAGCTCGATGAACCACCTCGACGCGGCGGATGGTTTCGCTCAGCGCCTCACCGACGCTGCGGTCGAGGCCCTCGAGCGCCGCCTCCCAAGCATCTTTCGGGACCCGGCTGGTCGCCAGCCGGACACCGTCGTAGCGCTCAGTCAAATCCGCGAGCGCGCGGTCCCCACCATTCTGGACGGCGCCGAGGATCCCGCTGACCTGATCCCGGATGTCGTCGCTCACCGGCCGGCGGGTCACCAGCTGGCGGTATGCCGCGCTGCCCCGCGCCGGAAGCCGGATTAACTCACTCATGACGCCAGCGTTTTCTCGAAGATCACGATCTCCTCGCCGGGGACGAAGCCGAGCTCGCGGTTGATCGCCAGCATTCCAGCATGGTCGGCTCGATTGTCCGTGTGCACCCGTTCGATCCCATGCTCGGTGGCATAGCGCGTCACCATCATCTTCAAGGCACGCGCGATCCCGCGTCTTCGGTAGTCGCGCCGTACGCCGGTGTCGCCAACTTCGGCATCCCCATCTGGACGCCGCGCGAGATATGACAGTCCCACGATCCGCTCACCGTGCCGAGCGACGAAGAACCCGTCCAGGAGCACGGAGGGCCGCTCGAAGATGCCGCGGCTAAATGCCTCCGGCGAAGGGTCCTGCCAGTCGACATGCGGCTCACGCGGCATGTCACGCCAGATTTGCATCGTCAGTCGGTAGAGCTCATCGCGCGCGGGGGGCGAGTCGATGGCGGGAAAGGCCAGGATTTCAATCCCCTCGCCTTCGAGCCGGCTCCTCAACGCCATTAGCCCGCCCAGGTCAACGGTCGCCGGCGTCTGGACCGAGGTCCGGTATCGTTCCAGCTCGACGTAGCCGCGCTGCCGGACGAACGGCAGGGAGACCGGGAGATTGCTCTCTCGTACCTCAGCCTCCACCCATCTCACGTCATTCGACGCAGCGAAATGCTCGACCTCCTCGGCGAGTCGGGTGCCCACGCCCTGCCGCCGATATGCGGGAGCGACGCCGACCAGTCCGGCGGCTCGATCCGCATATCGTGAGCCGTCTTCACTGAGCGAGGCTTCGGCCACCCCGGCCAGCCCTCCATCATGGGTCCAGGCGCCGAGCCTCAAGAACGGTTCACCCGGCGGCCGCAAGGTATCGTCGAAGCGCAAGTCTTCAAAGTCGTCCTGCCAGTACCGGAACTGGTTGACCAGCCCGAGCCATGGCACCAGCATCGCCGGCTCAACCGGCCGAATCACCACGTTCGTGCGGGTACTGGCCATGAGGCTTGGAAGTGTACAGGCGGCGGTCGTGAAACCGCCGCCCGTATGATGCCGGATGATCTATAAGGTCAGCGAGACCGTGCCGCTAACAGACGCGCTATAGATGACGCACCCGACCCACCAGAGGTTGACCCGATAATGTGTCAGTTTCGCGTCGAACATTCCCGAGCCGGTGCCCCAGTCGACGCCCACGTTGCTCAACTCGCCGTGGACACTGTAGTGCTGGTTCGGACATCCGCGACCGAACCCATCGATTTGGCTGACGGAACCACCCTTAAATGAACCAAGGATCTCCTCAGGCACGTAATTGATGACCGTGTTCAGGCGGAAGTGTCCGCCGGTGATGGCCACGCTCTTCGTGTTATTCGGTAGAGCCTGGTGCGTGACGTCGATGTACCAGGCACCGGCGAGGCTACCGGTCGCCTCGCCGACAAACTGTCCCTCGGTTGGCGTCGCGTTCGGCAGCTCCGTGCCGTGGATCGAGTCCGTGTAGATGTAGGTGCTGCTGGCGGCGGCGGTGACGGTCATCACCAGTGTGGCACCAAGAGCAAGCGCAATCGATAACGCGGGTCGCTTCATGTTCCCTCACACCCTCTTGAATTGATCGAGCGCGCTCAGCAGGTCAACGCAACGCTCCGCAGGAGGTTACGAATTAGGCGTTGACTGAAACCAGCGCCTCTTCGAGGATGTCGAGACCGCGATCCAATTCTTGCTCGCTGATCACCAGCGCAAACAACAAGCGGATGACATTGTCGTAAAGGCCGGCCTTGAGGATGGCTAGACCGTGCGCGTGGCAGTAGCGGAGGATGTCGTTGGTCATCGCACCGGCGGGTTCGCGGGTGGCACGGTCGGTGACCAGCTCCATCGCGACCATGGCGCCGCGGCCGCGTACGTCACCGACCTTCGCAAAACGATCCATCCACGCTCGCATCCGCGCAAGCGCGCGCTCGCCGAGTTTTGCTCCGCGTTCGGGTAATTTCTCGTCGAAGAGCACCTCGATCACGGCCAGCGCCGCCGCGCAGGCGACCGGGTTGCCGCCGAAGGTCCCCCCGAGACCGCCGGGGTTGGGCGCATCCATCAACTCGCTCCGCCCGACGACCGCGGCAAGCGGCAGCCCTCCACCAAGCGACTTCGCGAGCACGATCAGGTCGGCCTCGACGCCGGACTGCTCGATCGCAAACATCGTTCCAGTCCGGCCAAACCCGGTCTGCACCTCGTCGACGATCAGCGGAATCTGATACTCGGTGCAGAGCTTTCGCAGGCCCGGCAGGAAATCCGGCGGCGGGACGACGAACCCACCCTCACCCTGGACCGGCTCCACCAGGATGCCGGCCACCCGATCGGCCGAGACCGTGGTTTTGAAAAGCTGGCGTACCGCCTCGACGCACGAGCCGCCCAGGCTCTCCGCCGTCATCCCCGCGGGACGGCGGTACTCATACGGATACGG
>DATNMN010000281.1:0-3510 GCA_035602295.1 Candidatus Dormiibacterota bacterium
ATCACGAAGACGATCTGCGCCGCGACCGCAATCCGCGCGACTCTTGCTGACCGGCGCCAAACCGCGAACGCGGCGACCGGACCGTTGATCAGCGCGATCAGCAAGAGCCAGATGCCCCGACCCGTGAGCTCGGACCACAACAACGGAGCCTGGCGCCAGGCCAGGAAAAGGCCGATGAGGGCCAGCACGCCGGAGACGATTGCGGCGCCGAACGCGCGCCGCTGGAAATCCGCCTGCAATGGCGGGTCACCCTCGGTTTCGACCATCAGGTAGGTCGCGGCGAGGTAGGCGCAGAGCGCGACCGCAAGCAGGGCCAGATCGGCTGCCAGCCAGCTGACCCAACCGGTGGTCACGCTTGGTCCGCCCGAGGCATGCACGGCACCCACCGCGACGGCCGCCAGGGCGGCTCCCAGAAACGCCGGCGCGATGATGCTCGCGGCCCCAAAGGCGACACCCCAGGGAGAGAGCTCGCCAGCCGCCTCGTAGCCATGGGTTTGAAAGGTGAACGCCGCACCGCGGAGGATGATGCCAAGCAACGCGATCGTGAACGGCAGGTAGAGCGCGACGCTGAGCGCCGCGAAGACCGTCGGGAAGGCTGTGAACAGGCCGACAAGCAAAAAGATCAGCCACACGTGGTTCGCTTCCCACACCGGGCCCATGGCCGCGGCGATCGCGATCCGCTGGGCTCGCAACCGCGGACCAGAGGCAAATAGATCCCAGACGCCTCCGCCGAAGTCCGCACCGGCCAGCACTGCATAGGCGGTGATGGTGAGCAAGAGGATCCCAGCGACGCCGTCGGCGAGCGTCAGGTCCGTCATCGGCGTTCGCGTTGAGCCAGGCGCAGCAAGAGGCGCGCCAGCGTGACGCCGAGTGCCAGATAGACCAGCAGAAAGATGGCGAAGGTCGGGCCCAACGCTGGTGTCGTGGTCGCGGCCGCGGAGGTGCGCATCACGCCGTAGATGATCCAGGGTTGCCGGCCGAACTCGGTAACGAACCAACCGGTTTCCATCGTCACCACGCTGGCGGGCCCCGCGGCCACCAGGGCGAGCAATAGCCAGCGGTCAAGCGGCGGCGCGCGCCGCCGCGCCGCGAGGGCCCAATAGAGCACGGCGCCGAGCCCGAGCGCCAGGCCGAGTCCGACCATCAGTTGGTAGGAGAAGTGGACGACCGGCACGTTAGGCCAGAGATCTCGTGGGAACGCGTCAAGGCCTCTGATGGTGGCGTTTGGATTCCAGGTCGTTAGAAAGCTGAGCAGGCGAGGGATTTCGATAGCCAGCACGCTGCGGTGCTGGTCGGGCAACGGCACACCTCCGATCTGGAGTGGTGCGCCCGTCGTCGTGGGGAAGAGTCCCTCCTGGGCGGCAAACTTGATCGGCTGGTCGCCGGCGACAAACCGCGAGCTGGCATCCCCCGTGATCCCGGCCAGCCCGCTGGCCACAACGGCCATCGCCATCGCCAGCGGCAGGGCACGGCGGTGTAAAGCATCACCGTGTCCGCGGAGAAAGCCGGCGGCATAGACGGCTGCCACCGCGAAGCCGGTGACGAGATACGCCGAGACCAGCATGTGCACGTCTTCGGTCGGCGTCGAGCGATTGAAGGCCGCGGCCAGCGGATCGACACGAACAATGCGATTACCCGAGGCCACGTAGCCAGCGGGGGAGTTCATCCAGGCGTTCACCATGACGACGAACACCGATGAGGCCGCGCCTGAAATCGCGATCGGGATCGAGCAGAGCCAATGGGCCAGGGGACGCAGGCGATCCCAGCCGTACAAGTAAAGACCCAGAAAGATCGCCTCGATGAAGAAGGCGAATGCTTCGGCCGAAAACGGGAGGCCGATGATGCTGCCGCTGAACGCCATGAAGCCTGGCCAGAGCAGCCCGAGCTCAAATGAGAGTGCGGTGCCGGAAACCGCGCCGACGGCGAAAATCAGACTGAAGGCCTTCGTCCAGCGACGGGCCAGCGCGATCCATGCCGGGTCGTGCCGCCGAATTCCGATGGCCTCCGCGATGGACATCAGGAGCGGCATTCCCACGCCGAGCACGGCGAAGACGATGTGGAAGCCGAGTGATGTGCCCATGATCGCCCGGGAGAGCACGACGTTGTCCATACGTCTAGTTTGATTCTTCCTCCCCCGCATGCGGGGGAGGGTAGGGTGGGGACCCTTTTTAGTGAGCCGGATGCTGGAGCAGCATCAAGGCGAGGGGCGAGGCGAGCCCGAGGACCGTCAAGGTCATCACCAACAAGCTCGACCGTGATGCATCGCGCCGCAGTGTGCGCCGGACGACCCAGGCGAAGACCACGCTGGCAATCAGCAGCCCTGCAAGCCAGACGATCAAAACGACCTGCCGCTCGACCAGGAACCCTGCGAGGCCACTGACCGCTTGGGCGACGGTGACCAGGGCGATCAGCAGCGCGGCAAGCCCAATCAACGCGACCAGAGGTTGAAACGCCTGGATGGTTTTCACGCGGCGGCTCCCGTCGACGTACGGGCGACGCCGAGGCCGGCATCGAAGAATGTAACGACCCGGGCGACGTAGGCAGCCCCGGTGTTCTTGAACGCCTGCGCGTGGCGCGTGTTCGGCACAATCCAGGTCGTCACGCGCGCCGTGGCGGGTAACGTCGCGGCAGCAACCAGTTGCTGGAAGTTACTGATCGGGACGTAGTCATCTGCGGCCCCATGGATAAGAAGGAGAGGCCTCGGTGCGATCCTGGCAATCGAGTCAACCGGCCGTGCGTCAAAGAGGTCGACGCCATACAGGATGCGCGCCATCACGAGCGCCGACGGCGCCAAGCCACCCGGGATCTGCCCGATGACGGCAACTTTTCGTTTCGGGATTTCGCGCTCGAGCAGGGGCGCAGCGTCGGCGAAAGCGGAGTCGGAAACAACCGCCTGGATGGCGGGCTCGCGCGCAGCCGCCAGCAGCAAGGTGGCCGCACCCATTGAGATACCGAGCCCGCCGATGAAGCGCGGCCGCCCCAGCTCAGGGATTGGAAGCGTGCCGGTGCGTAGAAAGTCGACGGCGCCGAGGACGTCGCGCTGCTCGAGATTTCCCATCGAAAGAGGCGCCGGCGGGGATTCGCCCATGCCGCGCATGTCGAAGCTCAGCACGCCGAGGCCGTTGTGGGCGAGCGCACCGGTCAGCTGCAGCAGGTGGTCCCCCGGACTCTCGCGGTTGGTCCGTGTTCCGTGAACGACGATGATCATTCGTTCGACGGTGAGCCGGCCATCAGGAAGGACGCCCGGAATAAACCAGCCCTTCAGGTTGATGTGGTCGTCTCGACTGGGAACAGTGACGTTGGCGAAGCGCAGACCGAGGTTGGCGGGCGTGCTGACGATCGGCTTTGGGGCTTCGTAGACGAGCTGTTCGGCGATGTAGCTCGAGACCCCCAGGTACGCAAGGGTCAATAGACCCGACAGGATCAACAGTCCAGCGATGGGGCGCCTCCACGTCATGCTCATGGAACGCGATCGAGGTTAATTTGGTCACGCGGTCGTCGGTCGGGATA
>DATNMN010000282.1:0-9249 GCA_035602295.1 Candidatus Dormiibacterota bacterium
TCAGCCCGCCGATGGCCGCCGCCGCCGCCATCGCTGGACACCTCGTGGACGTTCGCGAGTTCTCAGGTAACTGATGGACGCCTTCACCCGCGTCACCGGCATCCTGGCCCCGCTCGATCGAGCCGACGTCGACACCGACCAGATCATCCCCAAGCAATTCCTCAAACGCATCGAGCGCTCGGGATACGGACCGTTCCTCTTCTTCGACTGGCGACGCCAGGGCGACTTCATTCTCGATCGGGCCGAGTATCGCGGCGCCCAGGTCCTCGTCACCGGCGCCAACTTCGGGTGCGGATCCTCGCGCGAGCACGCGGCCTGGTCGTTGCTCGACGCCGGATTTCGGGTCGTGATCGCGCCGTCGTTCGGCGACATCTTCAAGAGCAACAGCTTTCGCAGCGGCCTCCTCCCCCTCGAGCTCCCACAGCCCGAAATTACGGAGCTGATCCGGCTCGCAACCGAGGAGCCTGGCATGGACATAACGGTCGACCTGGTCGCCCAGCGGGTTGCTGCCGGTGGGTTCGAAGCGACCTTCAACGTCGACCCGTTCAACCGCGAATGCCTACTGAACGGGTGGGATGAAGTCGCCATCACCCTCCGCCAGGACGCTGACATTGCTCGCTATGAAGCGACGCGTCCTCGCTCGTTGCCAAGCAGCCGCTGACCCGTCCGTTGCCCCACGCTTGACAACGCCGCGCTTAAGCCGTATTACTCGGTCTAAAGCAGCGCTTAAGTAGGATCCGGGAGGGGAAGTGGCGGCACCGGCGGCCAACGATGTCGAGTTGCGCGCGGTCTCCAAGCGATATGCGGGCGCCCGCGCCGTCGATCGCATCGACCTGGCCGTCGGGCACGGCCACTTCTACTCGCTGCTGGGCCCGAGCGGATGCGGCAAGACGACCACGCTGCGCCTGATCGCGGGGTTCGAGCAGCCCGATGAAGGCCGGGTTCTGATCGGCGGAAAGGACGTGGCATCGATGCCCGCCTACCGGCGCGACGTCAATACGGTCTTTCAGCACTACGCCCTGTTCCCGCACATGACCGTGAGCGAGAACGTCGCCTTCGGCCTGCAGCAAAAGAAGGTCAACGGCACGGACCGCGACGTTCGCGTCGGTCGCGCGCTCGAGATGGTGAAACTCGGTCATCTCGGGAGTCGCTATCCGCGTCAGCTCAGTGGTGGCCAGCAGCAGCGGGTCGCCCTTGCCCGCGCGCTGGTCAACCGCCCGACCGTCTTACTGCTCGACGAGCCGCTTGGCGCGTTGGACCTGAAACTTCGCAAAGAAATGCAGGTCGAACTCAAAGGTCTCCAGCAGGAGGTGGGGATCACGTTCGTCTACGTCACGCACGACCAGGAAGAGGCGCTTACGATGTCCGATCGGATCGCGGTCATGCACGACGGCCGCATCCTGCAGGAGGGCACGCCGCGCGAGATCTACGAACATCCGGCCACGTCGTTCGTCGCCGACTTCATCGGCCTGACCAACTTTTTTCAGGGGGTGGTGATAGCGCGAGAAAACGACCGCGTGCTGGTCGAAACCGCACAGCAGCTCCGGGTCTGGTGCACCAGCAGCCAGGCCCAAAGCAGCGGCGACCGTGTCACGGTTGCGGTGCGGCCAGAAAAGATCGAGATCGATGCCGCTCCGCCTGCGCCGACACTCAACGTCGTGAGCGGTCGGGTGATCGCCGGCGTTTTTCTGGGGGAGCAGACCGAATACCGCGTGCGCCTGGCGCATGGGGCCGACGTCGTGGTTCGGCGGCAAAATCTCGGATCCAACGGCACCAATTCGCCGATCGCGCCAGGTGCCCAGGTGTATCTGAGCTGGAAGCCGGACGTCAGCCTCGTGCTGCCGAGCGCCGATCGCAAACCGGAAGAGGGAGGAAACAACGGATGAACCGTATCAAGCCGAGCGACCTGACTCGACGCGATTTCCTGGTGCTCTCCGCCGCCGCATCCGGCGGCCTGATCCTCGCTGCCTGCGGCGGAAATGCCGCGGTTAACAACGCGGCCGCCAGCGAGACCCCGGTCGGACCGATGGAGAACGCGCTCAGCATTTACAACTGGGACCAGTACCTCAGTCCCGACACGCTCAAGGCCTTCCAGGCGAAATACCCCAGCCTCCAGGTCACCGCCGCCACCTATGCCAGTAACGAGGACATGCTGGCCAAGATCATCGCCGGCGCCAAGGGCTACGACATCGTGGTGCCGACCGGCTACATGGTGGAGATCATGATCCAGAAGGGGCTGCTACTGCCGCTCGACAAGCGACAACTGGCGAACTTCAGCCATGTCGACGCGCGCTTCCGCAACCCCGGCTATGACCCCGGGAGCAAGTACAGCGTGCCCAAGGACTGGGGGACGACCGGCTTCGGCTACCGCACCGACAAAGTCACGGTGCCGATGACGAGCTGGAAGGATTTCTTCGACAACGCCTCGAAGTACAGCGGCAAGGTCACCGTGCTCGACGGGGCGACGGAAACGGTGGGGATGGCGCTCAAGTACTTCGGCTATTCGTACAACTCGGACAGCGACCAGGAGCTATCCAAGGCGAAAGACCTGCTGGTCAAGTTCAAGCCTCATGTTGGCGCTATTACGTCGACCGATTACAAGGCCAACCTGACCAACGGAACCATGTACTACTCGATGGGTTGGAACGGCGACTTCGAGGCGCTGCAGGGGCAGACGCCTGCGCCGCCCGTGAAGTACATCGTTCCCAAGGAAGGTTCCGAGCTCTGGGTCGATGCCTGGTCGATCCTGAAGACCGCGCCGCACCCGGTTGCCGCCCATACCTTCATCAACTTCCTGCTGGACCCGAAGATCGAGGCGCAGGAAGCCCAGTACACCTACTACGCGCAGGCCGAGAGCGAGGCCGTGGCATTGACCCCGGACGCGATCAAGAGCGATCCGATCGTCTATCCGACGGATGCCGTGCTGAAGCCGCTCGAGACGCGAAAGGCGACCGCGAAAGGGCAGAAGGCGCGCGACCAGATCTTTTCGGAGTTCAAGGCGGCCTAGTCGCGGATGCAGCGACCGAGCCCGCTGGGACGCCTGGGGAGCCTGCCGGCGCCGCTGTTGCTGGCGCCGGCGAGCCTCTGGTACATCGCGTTCTTCCTGGTGCCGCTCGGGTTCGTCTTTGTCTTCAGCTTCCTCACGTCGGCTGATTTCGGCGGGATCGAGTTCAAATTCAGTCTCGACAACTACCCGCAGCTGCTGCGAAGCGCCGTCTACCTTAAGGTCTTCGCCAACACGCTGGTCATGGCGTTCAGCGGGACGGCGCTGTGCCTGTTGATCGGCTTTCCGCTGGCCTACTTCCTTGCCACTCGTGCCGCGCGCTTCAAGAACTTGCTGCTCGTACTGTTGATCGTCCCCTTCTGGACGAGCTTCCTGACCCGCACCTACGCCTGGCTCATCCTGCTCAGCAACAACGGGCCGGTGAGTCACCTGCTGCAACAGGCGAACCTGCTGCACGGCGATCTGAATTTCCTCTACTCGTACAAAGCCGTGTTGATGGGCGTGGTCTACAACTACCTGCCGCTGATGGTCTTCCCGCTATATGTCTCGCTTGAGCGGCTCGACAAGCGCTTGCTCGAGGCCGCGAAAGACCTGGGCGCGGGACGGCTGGGGGCGTTCCGCCGCATCACGATCCCGCTGACCATGCCGGGGATTTTGACGGGGTGCTTGCTGGTCTTCATCCCCTTGATGGGTGAGTACGTCGTTCCCTCGATCCTCGGTGGCGGCAAATTCTTCATGATCGGGAACCTCATCGGCGACGAGTTCGTCAGCGCGCACGATTGGGCGTTCGGATCGGCGCTGGGCATGGCCGTGATCGTCGTCTTGCTCGCCTTGATCGTCCTGTACTTCCGGGTGTCTCGCCGGGCATCCACGCCCGAGATGGGGCTGTGATGGGACAGCGCCTCAGCGGATTGGTCGAGCCGGGCCTTCGGGTCTGGACGGCTGCCGTCTATGCCTTTTTGTTTCTCCCGATCGTGGTGGTCATCATCTTTTCCTTCAACGCATCCCGGTTGGTCGATGTCTGGAGCGGCTTCTCGCTCAAGTGGTACGGGACAGCCTGGACGGACCCATCGATCCTCAGCGCCTTGAAGACCAGTTTGATCGTTGCCGCCATCAATGCCGTCCTGGCCACCACCTTTGGCACGCTGGCCGCAATCGGCATGCAGCGGGTGGGACAGCGGCTGCGCACGGCGTTCGAAACCTTGGTGTACGGCACCATCGTCACGCCGGAGATCGTGATCGCCATCGCGTCGCTGCTGTTCTTCGTCACGGTCAACGTCGATCTCGGCATCCCGACCATCGTCATCGCCCACGTCGTCTACAACACCAGCATCGTGGCGCTGATCGTGCGCGCCCGTTTAGTGGGCATGGACCGAACGCTCGAGGAGGCGGCGGCGGACCTGGGCGCGACGCCAATTCAGACGTTGCGCCGGGTTACGATCCCGTTGCTCTACCCCGCGATCCTCGCGGGTGGGTTGTTGGCCTTCACCTTTTCGTTCGATGATTTCGTCCTCACCTTCTTCGTCTCGGGCGCGACCTCGACGACACTGCCGCTCAAGATCTTCTCGATGCTTCGCTTTGGAATCTCACCGGTGATCAATGCGGTCGCCACCGTCATGCTCGTTGTGACCCTGACCTGCATCCTCGGCGCATCGCTGCTGGTTCGCCGCCACGGCCGTGGCGACGGCGAAGCCGGCCTGCTGTTGAGCGCCGCCCGCACGGCGTCGGAGCAGAGGGCCGCATGAGCCAGTCGCTCGGCCAAACCATCAAGGAGCGCCGGGAACGGCGCGGCCAGTCGCTGAAGCAACTGGCGGGCGCCACCGGCTTGACCCAGAGTTTCCTGTCCCAGGTTGAAAACGACCGGTCATCGCCGTCGGTGGCGTCGCTACGCAAGATCGCCGACGCGCTCGGCACGTCCATTGGAACCTTTTTTGCTGGCGGCAGTCCAAACGGTCGCCTGGTTCGCAAATCGGCCCGGCCCATGCTGGTCCATCCGAAGTTTCGCTGGCGCGATTCGCTGCTGACGCCCAGCCTTTCCGGAAAGCTGCAGGTGATCTGGACTCAGATCGAACCGGGCGGTGGCTCGGGCGACGAGGCGTATAGCCATCAGTCGGATGAGGAATGCCTTGTCGTGATCCGCGGCAAGCTCGACTTCTGGGTCGGCGAGGAACATTACCTGATGGAAACCGGCGATGCGCTGACCTTTGAAAGCCGCATCCCGCACAAGAACCGCAACCCCGGGCCCGGTCGGACCGAGGTTCTCTGGGTGATGACCCCACCCTCGTACTAGGCCATGCAGGCACTCGTGCTCGGCGGCTGCGGGACGATGGGGAAGGAGGTCACTCGCGACCTGGCGCAGACGAGTGACTTCGATCGCATCGTCGTCGCCGATAAAGACGGTGCGCGCGCCCAGGCCTTCGTGGATGAGCTTGGCGACCGTCGCCTGGTGCCCGCGGCCGTGGACGTGACGCGTGGCGCCGATGTCGAGGCGTTGCTCCGCCAATGCACCGTGGTCGCGAATTGCACGACCTATCATTTCGGCCTCGACCTGGTGCGCCTGGCGATCGCCTGCGCTAAACCGTACGTCGATCTCGGCGGGTTGTTCAACACGCCGCGTCAGCTGGAGCTGAGCCCGCAGGCGGAGCGGGCCGGCGTGCCGATCGTGCTCGGCTGTGGGGCGACGCCGGGGGTTACCAATCTCATGGCCCAGTCCGCCGCACGATCGATGGATACGGTGGAACGCGTCGAGGTCGCCTTCGGCAGCCTTAGACCGCTGGCCGCCTCGCCTGGACTACTCGACACCATCCTCGAGGAGTTCAGCCCGACGACGAAGCGATTCTTTTATGAGGATGGGCAGTTCATTTCGGTGCCGCCCTTCGACGGTGCGAGGCGGATCGATTTCCTGCCGCCAGTGGGCACGTTGGAAACCTATTACATGCCGCACTCCGAGACGCACACCATCCCGCGGTTTCTGTCGAAGAAGCCAACCCACGTCTCGGTTCGAGGTAGTTGGCATCCCGAGATCATGGCGGCGATGCGCCTCTTCCTCGCCTACGGCCTGACCAGCGAGCAGCCGATCGCGGTGGACGGGGCGAACATCAGCCCGCGCGAGTTTCTGCGGGCCCATCTGCTCGCGCGCAAGGAGCCGATTGGCAAGGGGCTGGTTGCGTTCTTTCTCCGGGTTGATGTCACCGGGCGCACCGATGGCACTGCGGCGACGTCGACCTATCGGTCATCGCATCCGACGCACTGGGGCGCGGCCGGCACCGCCCGGATGACTGGCATTCCAGCCTCGATCGCCCTCCAGGCACTGGCCCGCGGCGACGTCACGGGCACCGGCGTCATGGGCCCTGAGGCGGCCTTCGAACCTGAAGCGTTCTTCACGGAACTCAAGCAGCGGGGTATTGTCGTCGAGGCTACGTAGCGGCAGGCGTTTTCTCGATGTAAACGCTGGGCACGCGTCATTCGTAGTACGGGTGAACGAAGGAGGACACGCTGGCTGCCGCTGACCGTCCGTGGTTCGAAGCGCACGTTCGGCTGTTGGCGCGCCCGTCCTACCAGTTCAGCCTGATGCTCACCCAGAATCCCGCCATCGCCGAAGAGGTCCTGCAGGACGCGCTCACCCAGCTGTGGGCGTCGCCCACGACGCCGTCCGAGGAGACGGAATTCCGGCGCTACCTCTACCGGATCATCGCCAGCCGAGCGACCGATTACCACCGCCGGCAGGCCACGGCGCGCCGTCTTCGTTTCTGGCAGCCGGCACCCGCCGATCCGATGGCGGAGATCGACCGGCGAGCGGGTGACGAAGAAATTGGACGGCTGTTGCGCCGCCTGTCTCCACGCGAGCGCCAGGTTGCCTACCTCTATTACTTCGAAGACCAGCCCTCCGACGAGATCGCCCGCGCGCTCGGGATCAAGCCGGCCACCGTGCGGGTGATGCTCCACCGCACCGTCCAGAAGCTCCGGCGGCTCAGGCCCGAATTGGAATTGAAGGAGCAGTCAAACTGATGGCCAATCACAACGACGGCGAGAGCCGGCTGCGACGCTACGCGCAGGCCTTCCGTCGCGAGGCGAACCCTCGCCCCGACCTGGCTGGTTCGTTGTTGGCCGGCGCCCGGCAGGGCACGCGCCGCCCGCAGGGCCGGCTGGCCACGGTTCCATCGCTGGCGATGGCGGGCGGCATTCTGCTGGCCGGCCTGGTGATCGCCTTTGGCGCCTGGCAGCTGCGAACACTGAGCCAGAAGACACCTCCGCCGCCAATTAGCCTGGCCACGGCGACGCCGAGCGCGACGCCGGAATCGACACCGACGCCAAGCCCATCACCGTCGCCGTCGGAAAGCGCGACCCCAACGCCCTCGGGGCCGCCCGCCGGCGCGGTTCCGGTTGAGGTTCCGGCGCTGGCCTCGATACAGATGGTCGGTCCGCACCTGGGCTGGGCGGTTGGCTCGCGCGCCATCTATACGACTACAGATGGAACGCATTGGACGAAGCAATACGTGTCAAGCGAGGACTTCGTCGGCGTCGACTTCGTCAGCTCCACAACCGGCTGGGTCGTCGGGGGCAGGAGCTTGCTGGGGACCACTGACGGTGGACGCAGTTGGCACCAGCTGGGCGAGGCGCGGCAGCTGATTCGATCGGTTCACTTCATCAGTGCCAACCAGGGCTGGGGGATCTCAGGCGGCAACGTGCCACTCGTCATGCATGGCGTCCTGATCCCCGGTGGCGGCGGCGGCACGGTCGTGTTCTCGAATGATGGCGGCCGGTCGTGGACGGACCTCACGACGCCGAAGGACCCGCAGTCGGTGTGCTTCAGCGACGCGGGGCATGGATGGCTGGCGACCCAGGCAGGGACCGTATACCGCAGCCTGGACGGGGGCGGCACCTGGAGCCAGGCGCTGCAGATGGCCCGGAGCGAGCCGGGACTCACCGGATTGGCGCGGGTCGAGTGCGCCGCGCCGTCAGCCCTCTGGGTGCAATGGTCACCGGGCGGTGCCGCGGCAGGACACGTACCGTACGTCGTCTACGCCACCACCAGTGGCCTGAACTGGCGGACGGTCACGGCTGAGCCAGGGACGATCGGCAACAGCTTGCCGGGGGTTCCGCCGGGTCCGGGTTCATATCCGGGAAGCTTCAGCGTGGTCGATGCCTCGGACGCGGTCTTTGTCGGCGACACGCCGCCGGCCTATTCAGCCGCATGCATGATCGCCACCAACGGAGGTGCCACGTTGAAGAGCACTGGGCAGATCGCGACGCCGCAGACGATGGATGCCGCGTTCGTGAGCACGTCAACGGGCTGGGTGATCGCGGTGGCCGCCAACGGTCGCCCCATCATCACCGCCACGACCGACGGGGGCTACCACTGGTCGGTGCAACTGACCGTCGACTAATCCGGGCGCTCGCCGGCGCGACTACCAGTTGGTGGCGATGTACTTGGTTTCGAGGAACTCCATCAGTCCCTCGTGTGAGCCTTCGCGGCCGACGCCGCTCTGCTTGACGCCGCCGAAGGGCGCCGCCGGGTCCGAGATGAAGCCGCGGTTCAGGCCGACCATGCCGGACTCGATCGCCTCGGCGATCGCCAGGCCTTTGGCCAGGTCGCGCGTATAGACGTAGGAGGCGAGGCCGCGGTCGGTCCTGTTCGCGAAGTCGATCGCCTCGTTGACCTCGCGGAAGGTGACGACCGGCGCGATCGGCCCAAAGATTTCTTCCTTGAGGATGTGCTCATCGGGCGGGACCTCGCTCAAGACCGTCGGTGGGACGAAGTAGCCGGCGTGGTTAGATGCTTTCCCGCCAGTCAGCACGCGAGCCCCGTGACCCGCCGCCTCGTCGACCAGGGCGAGCATCTTCTCGCGTGCTGGTTGATTGATGACCGGGCCGACCTTGACGTTCGGGTCCATCCCCGAGCCCACCGGCAGCGCACCCATGGCTTGTGCCAGCATGGTCGAAAATTTCTCCGCGATCGGCGCCTGGACGTAGAACCGGTTGGCGGCGATGCAGGACTGGCCAGTGTTGCGCATCTTCGCCACCATCGCGCCTTCCAGCGCGGCGTCGAGATCGGCGTCGGCCAGCACGATGAACGGCGCGTTTCCGCCCAGTTCCATGGAACAGCTGATGACGTTCTCCGCGGCCTGCGCCAGCAGGATGCGGCCGACCTCGGTCGACCCGGTGAAGGAGAGCTTGCGCACTCGCGGGTCCTTGAGCATCGCCTTGACGACCTCTGACGAGCGTTTCGACGGGATCACGTTGAC